>BAXG01000007.1 GCA_001310455.1 Photobacterium sp. JCM 19050 | reverse complement strand
ACCTTGAGGTGGATTGGGTATATTCACCGGATTAGGTCATGCAGGATAATCAGGCATCGAAATGGGATGCCCCGGCCTCGTCGTCGGGTTCTGTCACTGATACCTCAATGCCAATACCAAACATCTCGCGGTAAATGATACCTTTGAGATTGAAAAGGAATGGCAACGTCCAGATAAGGGCCAAACCCATAGTGGCAATAGACAGGAAGAACAATACGCCAAGAATCAGGTTGAAACCTACCAGTGGAAGAATTTTTCTGTTCACCGCACGGAACGACGTCAATATGGCATTGAGCGGTTGCAGTTGCTTCTCACAAATCAACAACGTAGTCATGCTAAATGCAATCGCCAGATAAAGGCCTAATATAGAAAACACAGCATTCGCCATGGTTTGCATCAGGCTGTTGCTCCCATCGCGACCATAACAGCCACAGTATAACTAAACCCTTTTAGTATGTGACGGGGTTTACTTCGAAACCCGGCCGCATGGCTTAGTCCCATCAAACTTGCTCCGGCATACAACGGTGCCGTCAATACATCTGCACTGAAATTGGCAACCCAGGCTGCGTAAATGTACTCCGACGTCATCGTAGATGGGTTGGTAAAGGCGTCCAGCATGTCCGAAGGCGAACCAATCTGCAATTTCAGGGCAATAAACATCACTGTCAGTTGAGCGGTAAAAAGAATGGCCGTTGCCGGTAAGAAAGACCAGAAGTTGGACGCAGTCACTTTCACCGCCTCCTGCACAATTTGGGTGATGTCCAATGTGTACTTACCGGTAAGAGCGCGTTCCATTGAGCCACCAATATGGATGGCATGTTCATATTGTTTTTTCATTTGATACTAATCTGGTTTCCCAAGCTTTGATTATAGCGGATGACAATCCCATTTTTCAGTCAGTTGTAACAGTGCCAACGAAATCAACGACGATGATCATTGCGGAAAACACCAACTGATATTCTGTTGATTTGAATATTTTAGTAACAGTCACATATCTGATCATTTTTCTTTGACGTTACTTGGTTAGTTTACATACGGAATTCTTTAAAAAACGCTTTCACTTGCAAGTTTTGAGGACTATTATGCGCCGTCTATATGATGGTATGCATCTCGGTCCATTCGTACTCGGAAGAGAGAGAGAAGAGAGAATTGAACGCTGCACAACCGACTGGAAAACCCGTTATCCGGCTCAAGGGACTAACTAAAAGCTTTGACGGTAAGGCCGTTATCTCCAATTTGGATCTGGAGGTAAATAACGGTGAGTTCTTGACAATTCTGGGCCCTTCCGGCTGTGGTAAAACGACAGTGCTTCGTTTGATTGCAGGTTTGGAAGATGCTGACGCGGGTCAAATTTTGCTGGAAGATACAGACGTAACTTCCGTTCCAGCAGAAAACCGGCACGTGAATACGGTATTTCAGAGTTATGCCCTTTTCCCTCATATGACGGTATACGATAACGTCGCTTTCGGCCTGCGCATGCAGAAAGTTGCCGAAAACGAGATCGAACCGCGTGTGATGGAAGCCCTCCGTATGGTGCAGCTTGACCAATATGCGCCGCGAAAACCGCATCAGCTTTCTGGTGGCCAACAACAACGCGTTGCAATTGCGCGTGCCGTTGTAAACAAGCCAAAAGTGTTGTTGCTGGACGAATCTTTGTCTGCGCTGGATTATAAACTGCGCAAACAAATGCAAATCGAACTTAAACAGCTTCAGCGCAAGCTGGGTATCACCTTTATCTTCGTCACTCACGATCAGGAAGAAGCCCTGTCTATGTCTGACCGCATCATTGTTATGCGTGACGGCCATATTGAACAGGATGGTACACCGCGTGAGATCTATGAAGAGCCAGCCAACCTGTTTGTAGCCCGCTTTATTGGCGAGATCAACGTGTTTAACGCTGTTGTGACTGATCACATCGACGATGAAAACATCCGCGCTGATATTGAAGGCCGCAACTGTGTTGTTCATTGCAAAATGAACGTCGCTGTTGGTGATCGTATATCCGTACTTCTGCGTCCGGAAGACCTTCGTATTGAAGAAATCCATGATAATGGCGCTGTAAGCGGCATCGTCGGTTACGTTCGTGAGCGTACTTACAAAGGTATGACACTGGATTCCGTTGTTGAGCTTGAATCCGGTCAGAACGTAATGATCAGCGAGTTCTTCAACGAAGATGATCCTGACGTTGACCACTCTCTGGATCAGAAAGTGGCCATTACCTGGGTTGAAAGCTGGGAAGTGGTACTGCCTTATGAAGAAGCTTAACCTCCAAAACGCAATTATCTCCCTGATTGTTGGTTGGCTGGTTATTTTTGTCTTTTTCCCCAACCTGATGATCATCGGGACAAGCTTCCTGACGCGCAGCGAAACTGACCTCATTGAGATGACGTTTACCCTGAGCAACTACGGGAAGCTGCTGGATCCGTTGTATGCGAAAGTCGTGTGGCATTCGTTCTACATGGCGGCCACCGCTACCCTGCTCTGCCTGGCGATCGGTTACCCGTTTGCATTTGTTATTGCACGCATGCCTCAGAAACTGCGTCCTTTTATGCTGTTTCTGGTGATTGTACCTTTCTGGACCAACTCTTTGATCCGGACTTACGGTCTGAAGCTGTTCCTGGGTACACGCGGTTTGCTGAATGAAGGGCTGTTGGCGATTGGCTTGATCGATAAACCTCTGCGCATCATGTACACCGAATATGCCGTTATGGTCGGCCTGGTGTATATCCTGCTGCCGTTTATGATTCTGCCTCTTTATACCAGTATCGAAAAACTGGACAACAGCTACCTTGAAGCGGCAAAAGACCTTGGTGCCAGCAAGTTCCAGACCTTTGTGAAAGTAATTCTTCCACTGACAATGCCGGGTATTATTGCGGGCTGTCTTTTGGTACTGCTTCCGGCGCTGGGCATGTTCTATGTATCCGACCTCCTTGGCGGTGCGAAGAACCTGCTTATTGGTAACGTGATTAAGAGTCAGATACTCAACGTACGTGACTGGCCGTTCGGTTCTGCCACAAGCGTTTCCCTGACTGTCGCAATGGGCTTGCTGCTGTTTGCTTACTACCGTGTAGGTAAACTGCTTAACAAGAAGGTAGAGCTGGAATGACAAGATTGTTCAAAACCAGCTTTATGTCGCTGGTTTATGCGTTCCTTTATATTCCGATCATCATTCTTATCGTTAACTCGTTTAACGCAAGTAAGTTCGGAATGGACTGGCGTGGTTTTACCCTCAAGTGGTATAGCCAGTTGGTTAACAACGACAGCTTGACCCAAGCTGCCATTAATTCCATTACCATTGCGGTGCTTTCAGCCACAGCAGCGGCGATTATTGGCAGCCTGACAGCAGTAGCACTTTACCGTTACCGCTTCCGTGGCAAAACATTCGTCAATGGCATGCTTTTTGTTGTCATGATGTCACCGGACATCGTAATGGCCATTTCATTGTTGGCATTGTTTGTAATCCTGGGCGCACAGCTGGGTTTCCTTACCCTTCTGCTGTCTCACATTACATTCTGTCTGCCATTTGTTGTGGTAACGGTCTACAGTCGCCTGAACGGTTTTGATGTACGGATGCTCGAAGCGGCCAAAGACCTTGGTGCCAGCGAGTGGGTTATCCTGAGCAAGATCATCCTCCCTCTCGCGGCCCCGGCCGTCGCTGCAGGTTGGTTGCTGAGCTTTACGCTGTCGCTGGATGACGTCATTGTCAGCTCGTTTGTTACCGGCCCGACCTATGAAATCTTGCCTCTGAAGATTTACTCAATGGTGAAGGTTGGCGTATCGCCTGAAGTGAACGCATTGGCAACGATTATGCTGATTATTTCACTCACTCTGGTGGTATGTTCGCAATTGCTGGCCCGAGACCGGTCCCGTTAATTGCTGCAAATTTTGGAATAACGGGCAGCACATTCGCTGCCCCTTTTTATATATTGGTGTGATAGGAGTTACCCATGAAATTGTGGTCAAAGCTCGTTCTCGGCGCTTCCCTGGCTGCGTCCCTGTTTGGTGGTACTGCCTCTACAGCCGTTGCAGCTGAAGAAAACAACGTACTCTATTTCTACAACTGGTCTGAGTACATTCCGCAAGAAGTTCTTGAAGAATTCACCAAGGAAACCGGCATCAAGGTGATTTATTCGACTTACGAGTCGAACGAATCGATGTACGCGAAACTGAAAACTAACCCGGTTGGTTACGACCTGGTTGTGCCATCTACGTATTACGTAAAGAAAATGCGTCAAGAAGGCATGCTGCAGAAAATCGACAAATCCAAGCTTTCTCACTTCGGTGGCTTGGATGAAAACACCCTGAACAAATCGTTCGACCCTAATAACGAATATTCTATTCCATATATCTGGGGTGCGACCGGCATTGGCATCAACACTGACATGCTGGACAAAAGCGAAGTGCATTCATGGGCAGACCTGTGGGACCCTAAATGGGAAGGCCAGCTGATGATGATGGACGACGCTCGCGAGTTCTTCCACATCGCACTGCGTAAGCTCGGTTATTCAGGTAACACTCGCGACCCAGAGCAAATCAAACAAGCCTACGAAGAACTGAAAAAGCTGATGCCAAATGTGTTGGTATTTAACTCAGACTTCCCGGCAAACCCATACATGGCTGGTGAAACTTCACTGGGTATGCTGTGGAATGGTTCTGCATACCAGGCTCGTCAGGATGGCGCACCAATCGACATCATCTGCCAAAAGACGGCGCTATTTTCTGGATGGACAGCCTTGCCATTCCTAAGAATGCCAAGCATGTTGAAGCCGCTCACAAGATGATCGACTTCCTGCTGCGTCCTGAAAATGCAGCCAAACTGTCAGTAATGATCGGCTACCCTACCCCGGTTAAGGCTGCTCTGCCTCTGTTGCCAGAATCTTTCCGCAACGATCCAAGCATCTTCCCTCCAAAAGACGTAATGGAAGCCGGTGAGTGGCAAGACTCAGTAGGTGATGCAGTTGTTCTGTATGAAGACTACTTCCAGAAACTGAAAGCCGGCGAGTAATCACTGGATACAGAAACACCAAGGGCAGCCAAATGGCTGCCCTTTCTGATGCGTAATGCTTTTGCTGAAAGCTACTTTTGAAGCGCCAGGATTTCCTCAACAAACTCCGGCACAAGTGATGATGCCCTGCCATAACGCTTTTCTTCAAATTCACTCTCTACCGCACTTGGCTCCAGATTAAGTTCCACCGTGTGCGCACCGTGCATTGCTGCTTCATGTACAAATCCTGCCGCCGGATACACCGCGCCTGACGTACCAATTGAAATAAACAAGTCAGCATTGTTTAGCGCTTCATGAATTTTGTCCATACCCAGTGGCATTTCACCAAACCACACGACATGAGGACGCATTTGGGTTGGCATCTGGCAGCAATGACAAAGGTCAGCTTCGGTAATATCACCTAACCAATCTACAGCCTGGTTTGTTGTCCCACAGCGAGCTTTGAGAAGTTCGCCATGCATATGAATAATATTTTCTGAGCCGGCTTTCTCATGGAGGTTGTCTATGTTTTGAGTGACCACAAGAACCGATCCTTCACTTTCCCGCTCTAACTTTGCAAGGGCCTGATGGGCTGCATTCGGCTCTGCACCATGAAGTTGTTTCCGGCGGTCATTGTAAAACTGTTGTACCAATCCGGGATTGCGGGCATACCCTTCCGGTGTGGCGACATCTTCTACGTGGTGATTTTCCCAAAGGCCATCCTGATCCCGGAACGTCCTGATGCCGGACTCTGCCGAAATACCGGCTCCGGTGAGAATAACAATGTTCTTGTACGGGTAAGACATAATAGCTTTCCTGTGCGTTTCTTCTGTTTCCAGTTATACCACTTAGGGGTAATCCATCATAGATTTCGGGGTTATACCATGGTCTAACAATCTGAATTCCATTAACTTCGCAAGCTGCCAACTGGCTCGACCATTTGCATTGATGCTTTCATGTAAAATACGCGCCATCTTTGTGACATAGGTGGCTCAAACCCAATGCAATTAGAAAACTACTACACCGAAAATAATGGTTTTCTCCAGTTCTCCCGCAAACAGGCCAGTGACTTCGCCAAACATGTAGCTGGTGATTTCAACCCAATTCATGACGAAGATGCAAAACGTTTTTGTGTCCCGGGAGACCTTCTTTTTTCAGTTGTATTGGCTCGCGAAGGGATCAGTGAATCCATGCACGTAGAGTTTTCCGGCATGATTTCTGATACCACTCAGTTGATGATCTCACATCAGGACAACGGGAAG
Source organism: Photobacterium sp. JCM 19050 (assembly GCA_001310455.1). GTDB lineage: Bacteria > Pseudomonadota > Gammaproteobacteria > Enterobacterales > Vibrionaceae > Parasalinivibrio. The sequence goes on along the minus strand of BAXG01000007.1, from coordinate 155,146 downwards.
TTGACAATCATCGACGCCAACGGCAAATCCTACCTCAATATCCAAAGAGAAGGCCAATGCCGAAAAGACCCTATGTTGGCAGAACATGTTGCTCAAAATTATGTTCAGTTTTCCGGCATGAATTTCCCTCACATCATGGTCCCATTGATGAAAGAAGCCAATGCCATGATTAATCCGGATCGCCCCCTGGTGATTTACGAGAGCATGTCACTCTCTTTCAACCACCTTGATTTTACAAATCCTTGTGTGGAATTGACCCAATCAGAAATCGATGTAGACGGCAAAAAAGGCAGTGTCACTCTCTCCTTCTGCTTTAAGGAAGGAGATGAGATTATCGGACAAGGTAAAAAACGCATGATAATGAGCGGACTGCGCCCATATTGCCAAGAAACCGTGGATGAGCTTGTAACCCGTTTTAATCAACGCAAGCAGGACTTTGCATTCGCATAATTCTCTGTATTTAGTGCGTTATTTCAAAAAACAATAAAGACCACGAATATCGTAGTGATGTTCGTGGTCTTTTCTTTTTAACGTTTACTCAACGGCAACAATAATGTTCTATAGTTAAGACGTAAGTCACTGACGTAAGAGGTTGAAAATGGATTCAATCAACATTCTAAATACAACACACAAACTTCCGCAGATGCCAAAAGTCGTCCAGGAACTGATGGACATGGTAAACAGCGGCGATGTTAACCTGAACAAAGTCGCCGAAAAAATTCAGCTTGAACAGGTCATTAGCGCACGTGTTTTGCGTTTGGCAAATTCCGCTTATTTTGGCCGCAACAGAGAAGTTGGATCGATTAATGAAGCGGTGATACGAATTGGTCTGCAACCTATTCGTACGCTCGTACTTGCTTCTTCACTGGTTGATTCTTTCCCGAAAATTAAAGGAGTCAATATCAGCCAGTTCTGGGCACAGACGTTTGAAGTGGCAAACTTGTGTAAAACAATTGCCAAAAGCACAGAGACCACACCGGATGAAGCCTTTACCGCAGGCGTCATGCACAGCATTGGCGATCTGGTGGTATACACCGCCGTCAGCGATCGGGTGGCTGATATGCAGGCACTGATGGAAACGGGCAAGAGTTGGCCAGAAGCCCAGCGCATTATAATCAACACTGATTCAGCATCCATTGGCAGCGATCTTGCGAACTCCTGGAAGTTTGCTGAACCACTCGTAAATGCCATTCGTAAGCAATACGAGCCGGCTGTTGACGCGGACGCGCAAATGGAACTGGCTCATATTCTTCGACTGTCGATTAAGATTAATACCGATTGGAATGATATTGCTGATGATGACAAAGCCAATTGGCTGACATCACAGGAAGAGTTTGGAATTTTAGGACTTCATGAATCTCTGGTGAGCGAGATTGATGATTCGATAGGCAAAGGTGCAGAGATGGCCGGTGCCATCATGTAAGTCCCCGATTAAGATCAGTCAGTGAACTTCAAGCCCGGAATCTCCGGGCTTCCTGGTGTCTTTAAACGAAATAGTAATGCATTTCCTGGTAGCGATGTCGAATGTGCTCGATGAGGCTCTGATTTTCATCGGTGGTTGACGGGTAAAGGGGTAAACAGCGTAGATACCCAGCTTCTTCCCTACTTGGTCAGGGAAAAGATCAATCAATGCGCCCTCAGTTAAATCGTGATAAACAAGGCACTTCGGCACATACGCCAACCCATGTCCGGCCAGCACAGCTTTCCTGAGTGCTGCTGCATTATCGGTCGAAAAACTGCCATTGACGTGCACCGTGTAGTCCTTATCAGACTTAAATTGCCACTCCGAAGCCCCAGTGAGTTGGTAGGCGTACTGCAAACAGTTATGGTGCATTAGGTCTTCAGGTGTCTTTGGAATGCCAAAGTTTCGAAGATACGACGGTGCTGAACAGATCACCCACTGTGAATCAATAATGTGCCGGGCAATCAGCGTGGAATCATCGAGGTATCCTGTGCGGATGACCAAATCAAATCCCTCAGCAACCGGGTCGACAAAACGGTTCTCCAAAGACATATCCACGGTCAGTCCGGGGTTGTCATTACAAAATTCAGCGACAGTTTCAGCAAGCAATAACTCTCCTGAAATCGTCGGTACCGACATCTTGATATGTCCGCTAATCTTATCCCCAAACCCGGAAACGGAATTGAACGCATCCAGGCAGCCTGCTTCACATTTTTTGCGCCCTGATACAGCTCTTTACCTGCTTCGGTTAACGTCAAGCGCCGAGTAGTCCGATACATCAACTGAACACCCAGGTCTTCCTCCAAGCGGTTAAGACGTTTACTAACTACCGAATTTGTCAGGGAATTCAGTTCAGCAGCCTTACTGAAAGAGCCAGTTTCGACTATCTGAGCGAACAGGATGAGGTCATCAGAACGCACAACATTATGCCATTTAGGGAATCAATATTTTTCATTATTTCCATATATCCCAAAAAAGGAAACAAGTATCGTCACAATCCTCTAAAACTATTGCCTCCATGCTTGTTTTTTATTCAAAAAGTGGGCAACAGTTCAACAAATATAAAAACAATGTGCGTTCAAAAAGAAGCTTGGGTTGCTCCCCTGCAATAAAAACACGCCAATAAAATCCGGGATGCTCTGTCCGGGTGAGCAATGAATAAGAGGTAACAATGGACGAAATTCGGATCTATCCACCAAAGCCAGACACCGTGTACTTTTATGCGACCTGTCTGGTTGACATGTTTGATCCTCAAGCTGGTCTTGACGGGATTTCCCTGCTCGAAGATATGGGCATTAACGTCGTCTTTGTGGAAAAGCAAACCTGCTGCGGGCAACCAGCCTACTCCTCCGGGTACGATGATGAAGCCACATCAGTCGCTCTCAGCCAAATTGCACTTTTCCCTGAAAACTGGCCCGTGATTGTTCTCTCAGGTTCATGTGGCGGCATGATGCATCACCACTACCGACGTCTTTTCAAAGGTCACGCCAAAGAAGCGGAAGTTAACCGGTTTTGTGACCGTGTTTTTGAGCTGACCGAATTTCTGGTAAACGTATGCCGGGTGAAACTTGAAGACAAAGGCAACCCTACCTCTGTCGTCATGCATACCTCTTGCGCAGCTCGCCGAGAAATGAACGTTCACAAAACCGCCGGTGCGTTGCTTGACCAATTGGATAACGTTGAAGTCCGCGTTCAGGATTACGAGAGCGAATGTTGCGGATTTGGCGGAACCTTTGCAGTTCGCCACCCAAATATCAGCCAAGCGATGGTTGAGGATAAAACGCGCAACCTCAATAACACCGGCGCAGAACATTTTGTCAGTGCCGACTGGGGTTGCATGCTTAATATAAACGGTGCCCTGGATTACCAGGGAAAATCAATGAAAGGCCGGCACTTAGCCAGTTTCCTTCTTGAACGGACCAGAGGTAAGTGAAGATGAGCCATACCGTACCGGAACATTTCCACGAACAAGCCAAGGACGCCCTCGCAGATAAACAACTTCGCCAAAATTTCCGTGGCGCTATGGATTACCTGCGGGACAAGCGTCGCGCCGCTTTCCCTGACCCTAGTGAAGAAAAAGCGATTCGGGACAAAGCCGAAGCCATCCGCCAGCGTTGCCTTAGCAAGCTACCTGATCTTCTGGAACAGCTGGAAACGAACTGCACCCAAAATGGTATTCAGGTCCACTGGCCGAAAACGCAGACGAGGCAAATGCTATCTTTGCGAAAATCGCAGCCCGTCACGATGCCAAAGTCATGGTGAAAGGCAAATCAATGGTCAGCGAAGAGATTGAGCTGAATCATGTGATGGCAAAACATGGTATTGAATGCCTGGAAAGTGATATGGGTGAATATATCGTCCAACTTGACGGAGACCGCCCTTCCCATATCATCATGCCTGCTATCCACAAGAACAAGCAGGAAGTCAGCGACACATTCGAAGCAAATCTGACCGACTTTACACCGACTGTCGATGTTGACTCGCTGATTCAAACCGGGCGCCGTGAACTCCGTCGTAAATTCCGTGATGCTGATATCGGAGTATCCGGGGTCAACTTTGCCGTCGCGGAAACAGGGACACTTTGCCTGGTCGAAAACGAAGGTAACGGCCGTATGTGTACAACTGTTCCAGATGTCCATATTGCTATTACCGGCATAGAAAAGGTCGTTGAGTTCCTCTCAGACGTTCCGCCTCTTTACAGCGCCTTGACCCGTTCAGCAACCGGTCAGGCTATTTCCACCTACTTCAACATGATATCGTCCCCTCGTCGTGAAGGTGAATTGGATGGCCCGCGAGAAGTTCACCTTGTGCTTCTTGATAATGGCCGTTCACAAGCGTACCGGATGAGGAAACCCGCAAGACCTTGCAGTGCATTCGCTGCGGCGCCTGTATGAACCACTGCCCGGTTTATACACGAATTGGTGGTCACGCTTACGGCACGGTTTATCCCGGCCCAATTGGTAAAATCATTTCTCCTCACCTTATGGGCATGGAAAACACAAAAGAATTGGTAACTGCATCCAGCCTCTGTGGGGCTTGCGGTGAGGTTTGTCCGGTTCGTATCCCAATTCCGGAAATGCTGTTACGCCTTCGCTATGAAGCCAAACATGAGCCAAAGCCCGGGCATCAGCCGATTGACGGGCAAGGTGTTGGTAAGAAAACCGTTGAAACCATGGCCATGAAAAGCTTTGCCTTTGCTGCAACGCACCCGTCGCTTTATCACAGCGGAACCGCTGTTGCCACTGCGCTCAGGGGGATGATGCCCAAACAGCTTGGGGCCTGGACACAATGCAGGACTGCCCCTAAACCGGCAGCAAAAACACTTCACGCGTTGATGAAAGAGCGCAATAAAGGAGGCCAGAAATGAGTTCAGCAAAAAGTAATATCCTTGGTCGCCTGCGAAGCGCTGCTACCCTTGCCAAGCCTTATGAGGCTCTGCCGTACCAGCCCTGGCAATCTGAAGATGCGATACACGCTTGCAGCGGTTTACCGACTGCATGACGGCCAGTCACGCTGAAGTTATCGCATGTGCTCACAGTGAGCTGCCCAACGTGCTTAACGCCGTCCTTGACGATAAATCAGTGAAGTGCGTCGCCACAGGCACCGGCGGAGAATTCCTGGAAGACATGACACAGGGTATTGGTGAACGCGAACATGTTCGCTACCAGGAAGAAATCGGCCATTGGAAGCTGTCATTGTTTGAGAGCGTTGACGCCGGCATCACCGGGACGGTTGGTGCGCTTGCAGAAACTGGCGCACTGGCCCTGTGGCCATCAGTTGAAGAGCCTCGCACTTTGTCTCTGGTTCCACCACTCCACATTGCTATCGTAAAAAAATCAGGCATTGTGAGTAACTTCCCTGAATTAACGGAAGAAAATCAGTGGAATAAAGGAATGCCAACCAATGCCATCCTGATTTCCGGCCCATCGAAGACGGCAGATATCCAACAGACATTGGCGTATGGTGCACACGGCCCCAGTCAGTTGGTTGTGGTTGTACTTCTGGATAAATAACGACGAAAAGACTGCTGCATATGGATAAGAATTACGCGTTGCTGGAAGCGACACTCGCAGAAAAAATCGATGCAAGTCGGATCATCACCGACGAACCGAGACGGCTTGCTTATGGCACGGATGCCAGCTTTTACCGCCTTATCCCACGCATCGTCCTTCGCCTTAAGAGCCTTGATGAAGTCATCTTCGCGACAGCGAGTTGCCGCGAACTTAGCATTCCTTTCACCTATCGGGCAGCTGGGACCAGTTTATCCGGGCAGGCAGTTTCTGATTCCGTGCTGATAACCCTGACGGACGACTGGCGGGCTCATGAAATACTGGATAATGGTGACAAAATCCATCTTCTCCCCGGCGTGATCGGAGCGGACGCAAACCGATACCTGGCACCGTTCCAAAGGAAAATAGGGCCGGATCCGGCCTCGATCAACACCTGCAAAATTGGTGGGATTGCCGCTAACAACGCCAGCGGTATGTGCTGTGGAACGGCACAGAACTCTTATCACACTGTCGAACACATGACGGTCCTTTTCGCTGATGGCACGTTGCTGGATACTGCCGATGACAAAAGCATTTCTGCCTTTAAATCGTCCCGCCCGGATCTGGTGGAGGGGCTTGTAAACCTGCACCACCAGATACAAAGTGACCCGGCACTCGCAGATCGAATCAGACATAAATATCGGCTGAAAAACACAACAGGGTATGCCCTGAATGCGCTGCTGGACTTCGACGAACCTATCGAGATCATCAAGCATCTGATGATTGGTTCAGAAGGCACGCTGGGTTTTATCGCAAACATTACTTACAACACCGTTATCGAGCACCCACATAAAGCCTCCACTCTAGTTGTTTTTCCGGATGCAAATACCGCCAGTCTCGCCGTGACGACTCTGGCTTCATTGCCGGTTGCAGCTGTTGAGATGATGGATGGCCGGGCGCTGAAATCCGTTGCAGAAAAACCGGGGATGCCGTCCTTTATACGAAAATGCACGCTCGAAAATACTGCATTGCTCATTGAAGTCAGGGCCACACAATCGGAGGAGTTGTCTTCGCACATTGATCAAGTGACCCAGGCGCTTCAGGGGTTTGCAATCAGCGAGTTTGTGCCGTTTACAGAAGACCCTGGCATCGTCGCGACCCTATGGGGAATCCGTAAAGGCCTTTTCCCGGCAGTTGGCGCTGTAAGGGAAACCGGTACGACTGTCATCATCGAAGATGTTGCCTTCCCTATCGAGAAACTTGCTGAAGGTGTTGAAGCTCTCCATGCACTTTTCGACAAATATGGCTACCGGGAAGCGATTATTTTTGGTCACGCCCTTGAGGGAAACCTGCATTTTGTCTTCACCCAGGGGTTCGATTCACAGGGGGAAATTGAGCGCTACGGCGCCTTTATGGATGATGTAGCGGAGTTAGTGGCGGTACGTTTTGGCGGCTCTTTAAAAGCGGAGCACGGTACCGGGCGCAATATGGCGCCGTATGTGGAACTAGAATGGGGACGCGATGGCTATGCGCTTATGCAGGCAATCAAAAAACTGTTTGATCCTGAGGCTTGTTGAATCCGGGGGTTATCATTAATGATGATCCTAACGCCCATATTACCCATTTAAAACCCATGCCTGCCGCCGATGAAATTGTTGACCGCTGCATAGAGTGCGGATTCTGTGAACCGGTGTGCCCGTCCAGAACACTGACGCTCAGCCCACGGCAACGCATTGTATTGTACCGCGAGATTCAGCGTCGCGACGTGGCCGGAGAAGACATAACTAAATCCGAACTATCAGATGTTTTTGAATATCAGGGGTTAGATACCTGTGCGGCAACCGGGTTGTGTGCAGACCGTTGTCCGGTAGGCATAAACACCGGCGATTTGGTGAAGAAACTCCGCACTGCCAAGTACCAGAAACACGAAACTATCGCTCGCTGGACAGCCAACCACTTTGGCTCTACCACCAGCCTAGTGAAAGTTGGGTTACGCGCCAATCAACTTTCCACCAGCGTCTTTGGTGAACGCATGATGTCAGGAATGGTGGGTGGCATCCGCCGAATAACCAAAGGCACTACACCGGTTTGGTTACCGGAGACACCTACGGCAAATCGCCACCATCTCAAGCATGGTGTATACGGCCAACCGGATAATCCAAAGAAAGTTGTATATTTTCCTTCCTGTGCATCACGGACGATGGGCCAGCAAAGGGACAATACTGATCAACGCAGCCTGACAGAAGTGACAATGTCACTATTGGCAAAAGCCGGGTATACCGTCATCATCCCAAGGGAGCTGGAATCACAGTGTTGCGGTATGCCCTATGACAGCAAAGGAATGAACCGGATTGCCACCAGCAAAAGCCAACAACTTGAAGCATTGTTGTGGGAAGCCAGTAATGAAGGGGAAATTCCTGTCTTGATGGATACCAGCCCCTGCACCAAAAGAACGTTGGAAAATATTTCCCGCCCGCTGAGCATATTCGAGCCTGCAGGCTTTGTTTGCGAATACTTGCTGAATGACCTGACGCTGACCCCGGTGAATGAAACGGTCATGCTGCATGTAACCTGCAGTTCCCGGCGAATGGGCCTTGAAGATAGTATGTTGCGCGTTGCAAAAGCGTGTGCGCAAGACGTGGTTATGCCCGAACATATTCAATGTTGTGGTTGGGCCGGTGACAAAGGATTTACAACTCCCGAACTTAACCAAGCCGCTACCGCACCTTTGCGGGAACAGATTCCGGGAAATTGTCGACGTGGATTTAGTAACAGTAGAACCTGTGAAATAGGTTTATCCCACCACAGCGGCATCCCTTATCAGTCTATTTTATACCTGGTCGACGATGCTTCTCGTTAATCCTTGAAGCGAATAAAACAATAAGAATCCATCCACACCACGACCAGACAGCGCCTGGTTGAAAGCCTCCAAAAACGGAGGCTTTTTCTTTGGGAGTCACACATAAAACAGAGCAAAAATATTATGCAAAACTATTTATATGCCATGCTTTAAAGGATGTAATTCAATCAATTAATAGGAAATTGGAAATGCGGAAATGGTTTTTGCTACTTATATTCTTGATCTCACCTTTGGTATCAGCAGATGAAAAAGTCTATACATTTGGAGTCGTCCCTCAGCAGTCTGCAAGCAAACTGGCAAAGCTGTGGAGCCCAATTCTTCGCAAACTGAGCCAAGAAACCGGCATGACCATTAAATTTGCAACTGCCCCCACTATCCCCGAATTTGAAATGCGCCTATCCAAGGGAGAGTATGACTTCGCCTATATGAACCCCTACCACTTTGTCGTATTCAATAAGTTACCGGGTTACCAGGCGATGAACAAAGCAAAGGATAAAGCGATCAAAGGCGTTATCGTCGCCAGAAAAGACAGTAACATCACGTCACTTGACAGTTTATCCGGTAAAACGCTCGCCTTCCCCGCTCCTGCCGCCTTCGCTGCCAGCATTTTAACAAGAGAGCACCTTGCCTCTACCGGAGTAGTATTCCAGCCACAATATGTTTCCTCTCATGATTCGGTTTATATTTCTGTCGCCAGAGGGCTTTATCCGGCCGGAGGCGGTGTTGTACGTACCTTCAACAACGTGTCGCCAAAAATCAGGGATGAGCTTGAAATCGTCTGGACGACGAAAGGGTTTACGCCACATGCTATCGCAGCTTCTCCGTCCATTGCCGAAGAAGACAGAGTTGCTGTACAACAAGCTATCTCAACTCTCGACTCTTCAGAGCTTGGCGCAGCTTTGCTTAAAAAGTTGAGCATCAAAGGGTTCGAATCTGCGGAAAACCAGGATTGGGATGACGTGCGAAAGCTTAAAATAAGCATGTTAGGTGATTTATAAAAATAAAGGCCGCGTTATTAGGCGGCCTTTGATCACTGCAGTCAAACCAAAGCAGTAAACAGTTATTTCACTACTTCCATCTTTTCAATCACTATCGGCTTTGTCGGGATATCGCCCATCCGGCGCATTGCATCAGTTTTGGTTGGAATGGTAGCCATTTTTTCCACAACGCTGAAGCCCTTGATTACGTGCCCGAATACGGCATATCCGGCTTTGCCCGGCTTACCATCAAGGAAGTAGTTGTCGTTGTAGTTAATATAAAACTGCCGTGTTGCCGAGTTCGGATCCTGCGTACGCGCCATTGCGACTGACGCTTTCACGTTTTGCAATCCGTTATTCGACTCATTTTTAATTGGTGCGTACGTTGCAAACGGTCGAATTTTTCAGTGAAGCCCCCGCCTTGTGCCATAAAACCGGGGATCACACGGTGAAAAATGGTACCGTTATAACTGCCATCTTTTACATATTTCAGGAAATTTTCACTGGAAACAGGGGCTTTCTGCTCATCAAGCTTAATGGTGAAAGATCCCAGGTTTGTTGTTACCTGAACATCGGTTGCAACTGCCGGTTGCGCAACAGCCATACACATCGTTGCTGCCGCAAGCAGTCCCGTTACTTTAATCTGACGCATAATTTCTCTCTTGTTCGCGGTCAATTGCTAACAAGGATAAGAAGTTGCGTATCGCTTGTCACTGTAAACCTGTTTGATTCGATAATTGAAACTCACTGGCATTCATATCAGGGCGAAGGCGAATATATCTGGCAAAACGTGGCAATCCACCGGATGTATATCCGTTGTATCGGTAGGAGACCACACTGCCGATCATCGGCGGGTTTTTCCTGTCTTCATCAGTCAACCCACTTCCAATTCGAAATGTTTCTCCCTCATGAGTGACAACAATCAGTGACCCCAACTGACCACGGTATTTACCCTTACCCGGTGAATAACCAACAACCAAGCATCAGCATCCTGATATGCCTTCATTTTTAACAAATCGTCTGTTCGCCCAACCCGATAAAAACTGTATATATTCCGTAGCATCAGGCCTTCGCCGCCCTGTTGTTCAACTGCACCAAGCTGTAGCGACAATGCTTTTTTGCTCACCACAGGCTTGTGTTCCACCAGCTCAATGGCATTGTTATCGATTTCGTCAATCAGCAACTGAGCGGCTTGATAGCGTTGCATAAAAGGGATGTTTTCAGCCGGCATGTCAAACACCATAAACCTGATCTCTTTCCAGGCCTTGTCATCGGGTATGCGATCCAAAACCGTGGACGTCACCAGATGGAAATTCCCCCTACCAGCCCAAAGCTCACCATCCAGCGCAACAGAAGGAAGGATTGCGGTAAACCAGTCAGGGGCTTTAATCGGGTTCCCTGTCCTTGTTACAAGTTCACTCCCTGTCCACAATGCTCTGACACCATCCAGTTTTTCACTGACCCAATAGTTTGAAATTTCCTGAGACGGTTCATAGCTTTCAGCCAAGGGGACGACTGGAGTTTGTGTTGCAGCATGAAGTTCTGCTGCCAACGGTGCAACAACAAGTGCAAGAGGTAAGTAACGGAATGAGGTCATAAAAAACCCTCTGATAGTGAACCTGATACAAGTTCACTCCTATTAACTCCAATTACAAAAATCTCAATAGTATCCTTAGGAGTCAGATCTCTTTTTCCTTCGCGTCAATGTAAAGGCATATTCGTGAAACCCGACATAACGCAGCGATCAAGCAACAATATCCCGAGTTCAACGAAAAAAGCGCAAGTCTTTCGACCTGCGCTTTCCAATACAACCATTCACTTAGTGTGAGTGTCTATCAACGGGTTCTTTGGAACGGTTTCGCCATTTTTTAAAATGCCCTGGCTCAATTTTAAGAACATAAGAAGTCGTTCCATCAGACCCCTGAAAACTCGTCCCCGAAGGCATCAACATATATTCTGGCACACCTTCGTTCATCAAGATTTGAGGACGTTCGAATTTCCATTGGGTCCCATAATAGCGCCGAGGTATATTGCTCACGAATCGAGCGTGAAATGTATTCCGCCGGTAACTTAAACCCTTGCTCAAGCACATCAAAATTATGCCCTCCGTCCGTTGAACGCCAAAGCAACCCTCCTCCTGTTTGGAGAATCCCGTGGTTATCCGTCGTAATCAGGTAGATATCCCCATCCAATTCAAATGCATATCCATCCTCTATTGTCTGGCCACCAACAGATACAGGTTTTGGCTGAATGGTATATGGGCCTGTAAAGTTTGCGGACTCCGCTAAGCCAAATGTCGCATAGCTTGCACCGGTATCAGGATCGGTATAACGGGTTTTGAAGTACAAATGGTAGGGCGTCGAGTCATTGGGATCACTGACTTTCACAAATGCAGGATTAACCATATTACGGGATTTGTACGTCCAATTATCTGGGTCATCAGAACCGGTCAAAAGCAATCCGTCAGAATTTTCAGGGTTTCTCCAAGGGCCATAAGGTGAATCGGAAATCAGCATCCCAGTCAATTGCGCAAATGGTCCGCCTTTACCGGCATTGTTACCAATGTAAAACAGTCCCCACGTATCGCCATCTCTTGCAATCAGTGGATTGTGCGCAGCTCTGTAGTTCCAATCCCCGTCAGTCTTTGTTCCAGCAGTTACGAGGTCATTGTATACATAGGGTCCCTCAGGCGTATCTGCTACATAGTGGGCGAGTTCACTGATGGTTCGCCAACCAGTATCAAAGCCTACTTCCGTTGAGTAACGCGCCGCGTACACATGAACTTTTCCGTCATCGCCATAGATTGGAGAAGATCCCCAAACATGGTAGCCGGGCTCTTGAACCGCGACATCAACATAAGTCAGTGTGTCTGCCCAAGAGCCTCTGTTAGTGACAGAGCCGTAAGCTTCAACTTCCGCAATCTGAATATAACCCTGTCCCTCATGTTGGATTCGAACATAGCGCCCCAATGCGTTTACATCCACGACCTGTTCTGCAGTAACAGGTCCTCTGATAAACGTCGACCACACGTTGGTATCATTTTTCAGTTCTTCAAACGATTTGTTATAAAACGGCTTCTCTGAAACAAAGACATGCAGGTCATTGAGGCGACTCTGGCAGCAATCTGTCCGAGGCCAAATATGAAGTGAGCTCAGCATGCCCGTATCAAACAAATCCAATTCCAAGTAGGGGTTTGTCTCGTACTCACTGTGCGCAATGGTTTGAGCCGCGTAGTTGCCATTTGCCTTATTCATCGCGGTAAAAACACCGTCTACGGCATTTTGCGGCCCAGCGTGAGAGTCCCTGTTCTTAAAAACAGAAGACATCGTGGTCCTGGTGTTTTGACCTGAAAGCAATTCAGCACCAAAGACCTGCACTTCTGCCAGTTCAATTGTTTTATCACCCAATTGAGGATCAAACTGAACTCTTACATACCGAGCTCGTTGATCAACTGAAATAATATTTTTTTGCTCAACCGTATTTGGCAATTGAGTTTGATAAACACCGCTGTCGCTCTGAAGTTCAGAGTATGACCTTCCATCCATAGAACGGGAAGACACAAATACAGTTGCACCGGCAAGCCTGTTAGAACAACAATCCGTTCTTGACCAAATGTTGATGTTTGAAACTTGAGCCATCGTGTTTAAGTCAAGTTGCCACCAAGCCCCAGGCTCGCTGTTAGTGTGCGAGATTAGTTTTTTGATTGACGCCCCCAGATGGAATTCCGTTTGCGTCCTTCTTGTTATCTATCGCATTTCCGGCACCAAATGTAGCTTCATTACCGGACCATGTAGACGACTGCATGGCAGTACCGTGTTTCGCTAAATTCGGCCCCTCATAAACTCCAAAAATCTCGACTTCACCAAGCGCCAGAGGATCAGACTCACTAGTGAGTTGAATTCGCAGATAACTGAAGTCCTCAGTCCAAGGAAGCTCAACAAACTCCCCGGCTGCGCCTGAATGGAAGTATGCAGTAACACCGGATTGATTAGTGGTAGTTGTAGGGTTTGTTGAAGTAAAAGGTGTTCTGGATGTAAAAACATAGAAATCTGAAAGCCGCGACATAAAACGTCCATTTGAATCTGTACGGTTCCAAATCTTTATTTTTTCAGGTGTCACATTTGCTTCATAACTCAACTGCCACCAAGGTTGACTGTCCCCACTTGCAGTGTGAGAAACCGTTCCGTCGTACCAGTTTGTTGACGGAACCCCGGTACTGACATATTCCCTATCAATGGCTTTATCTGCAGTACTCGTATTGTGGGTACTCGACTGCGAGGCACTGCCGAGTGAAGCGATATTTGTATTCGACCAAACTTGTGAAGAAGCCAGGAGCGCTGTTAACGCAATAAAATGTAAATTATTCCTTCTCATTGTTGTTACTCCTTTCAACACTTTTGAAGGTAATTGGGTAAGATCAAATGCCTAGCCTTACTGACAAAAACTTCTTTTTTTTTAATTTTGTTTTTATTAGTATTTCAAATTACAAACAGTCGAACCGTTAATCAGTTCCCTGTCTAGGTCATTTAGAGAACGACAGGAACGTGCCAGCCAATATATGGCTGGCACAACTAAATAATTAGTTTTGATATTTACGCCAAAGAGCGAAGAGTGTTTGATCAACTTTTAACAGGTAGGCCGAAGTCGTGTCGGACCCTTCAAAGCTAATGCCTGATGGCATGATCATATACTGAGGAATACCATCTTTCATTAAGGGTTGAGGACGTTCGAACTTCCAAGCCCCGCCGTAATGTCCTACTGGTGTGTATTGCTCTCTTAAGGAAGGTGGTACATAGTCTACTGGCTTCTTGAAAGCCTGCTCCAGAACTTCAAAATTATTTCCTCCATCAGTAGACAACCAAACCAGTCCCCCTCCATTTTGAATGATGCCATGGTTATCTGTTGTGAAGAGATAAATTTTTTCATCAAGTTCAAACGCATAACCATCTTCAATGGTTGCTCCGCCATCTGCAACAAAACTATCGTTAATGGTATAAGGTCCGATAAATTTGTCAGATTCAGCAAGTCCATATGTGGTGTATCTTTTACCTGTTTCAGGATTTGTGTAATTACTTTTGAAATACAAGTGGTATGGTTTGGTATCGTCTGGATTGCTTACCTTAACAAACGCCGGGTTGACAATGGTTTTAGAACCAAACGTCCAATTTTCAGGATCATTTGAAGCTGTTAGAATACGCCCATTGTCACCTTGGTCAGTCCAAGGGCCATATAGCGAATCAGATGTTTTCATGCCTGTATTTTGTATAAACCCTCTTCCGGTGTTTGCGATGTAGAATAAAGCATAAACACCATCCACCTCGGTAATTAAGGGGTTACACGCAGCTTGATAATTCCAATCTCCTCGGACAAAAGTACCGGACGCAGCAATATCACTATATACGAATTCATCTTCTGGTGAATTCGCAACATAGTGTACGATTTGCGCGTTTGTCCGCCAGCCCGTATCGAATCTCACAACAGCATCTGTACGACAAGCAAACGCATGAACCTTACCATCGTCATCAAAAATCGACGAGACTCCCCAAACGTGGTAACCCGGATCATTAATTGCTATGTCAACATACGATAAGGTATCTGCGAACATACCTTGTTTAAGTACCTTGCCCTCTATTTCAACTTCCGCAATTTGGAGAATACCCTCATGTGCAAGTTGAATACGGACGTACCTACCCTCTGCGCCTATTTCAGTCAGTATGTTTTTTCCAACGGGACCCTCGATATGCTTAGACCAGACCTGATTATTTTTCCTCAAATCATCGAATGACTGATCAAAAAATGGTTTCTTCGATACAAATACATAAAAATCTTGCAGTCTATTTGAACAACAGTCAGTACGGTTCCAGACTTTAATGGTATGTATGTTTGAATAATTAAACAGGTCAAATTCTAAATATGGATTATGTTCAAACTGCGTAACGGCAACAGTATCGTGATACCAACTACCATTCGCATTTCCATTTGAGAGAAATTTCCCATCATGCGCATTTTCTGAACCGCTGTCGATAATATTGTTTTTGTAAACACTCGATGAGATTGACTTGGAATCTTTCGTCAACAATTGCTCTCGACCAAAAATACGTATTTCAGCAATCTCTATTGTTTTGTGTTCACTTGAAGGTGGATGTTGAACCCGAATATATTTTGCCTTTTCCCCTAAGCTAAATACTTTTTTTGCTGTTGAAAAATCATCAATTTTCTGAGCATGAACATTATTATCGTTCAAGATTTGAGAAAAGCTACGTCCCTCAAGTGGGGTTTCCGAGAAAAATACGTATGCTCCTTTTAATCTGTTGACACAACAATCCGTTCTTCTCCAAATCTCTAGCTCTTCAACTGTAGCAGGATATTTTAGCTCCGCTTCAAACCAAGGGCTTGATTCGAATTCTGTTACAGATACTGCGTTATTATATACGCTTCCATTGAAGCTCCCGCCTGGAGTTTTTACATTGTCCGTAGCATTTTGAGCTCCGAATTGTTGTTCTTTGTTTTTAAAAGTCGACGATTGAGAAACATGCGCACTAGATGTAATTTCTTCCAATATCTCAGAAGCAAACGCGTTAGTACTCGCGGAAAACAACAATGTCATTCCTAGAGCCTTTAGCATTTTCATATACTTCATAAAGTTACCACCCTTTTGAAGGTTATTAGTAAGTAAGCGTTCTCCTAGCCGTTCTGACTTTAATTGTTATTTTATTTAATTATTGTTGGTTGATTGTACAAATGGTCGATCCGTCAATCAGATCCCAATCAAGTTCAATGCCAAGACCGGGAGTTTCGGGCAAAGAAGCAAAACCACCTGAAATAGGCAGCGGTGCTTTAAGCCCAAAATCAAAGGTTTCCAGCGGCCACAACAATTCCAGGTAACTGTTGTTCTGGATAGCACCGCTAAGGTGCATGTTCACCATTTCCAGGGGATGAAAGATGGTGGAATGCAATTCGCAATTCATATTGAAAGCCTCGGCTAACCGGGCTGTTTTCAATGCGCCGGTAATTCCACCTGACCAGGAAACATCCGCGCGAACAGCATCCAGGACATCAGCTTTGATACATTCAGCGACAGAATATGGGTGTTCGGCGATGACTTCCGCGCCTACCAAAGGAATAGAGAGGTTTTCGCGTAAGCGCTTGAGCATGGTCAATGCGGCATCAGGAAGTGGCTCTTCCAACCATGCGTAATTGAGCGCTCAAGTGCCCGGCCAAGAGACAACGCCTGCTGGTAACCATAAGGTGCCACAGGGTCTGACATTAAGGTAAAGTCAGGTCCCACCGCCTCACGGACTGCTTCATGGATCTCAATATCTTCTTTGACAGAGTTGCCGGGAGGGTGAATTTTGTAAGCATGAAAGCCGGCATTTTTTACTTCCAATGCTTCCTGTGCATAAGCTTCCGTACTGTCCAGAACCAGAGAAGATGCATACACCGGGATTTCTCTCCGAAATCCACCCAGGTATTGCCACAGTGGTTGGTTTGCATGCTGGGATGCCAGTAGCCAAAGACAGATATCAACAGGGCCATAGCTAAAAATGGGAAGGTGATGCCACCAGCGGTTTGCGGTTCGCCATTCATGCCAGATTTGCTCACGATTCAGGGCATTCTTTCCTCGCAGAAAGGACGCAAATGCGGAAAATGACTGATGACCCGCCCCGACAGACGACCTGCCCGCAAACCCAAACATTGAGGCTGTTGCACCACACTCGGTAGTCAGTGTGACCACAACAAATTCCAGAGAACCGTCAGTGGAAGACTTTAACTTACCATTTGCAAATCCCTCTGGGAGGTGGCGGCAGCAGCGTATTGAAACATCCTTGATTATCATTGTGACGACTACCTCAGTTGTTTTTGAAGACACTGGGTCTGAAAAAGGTTTCGGTAATTAAAAGTAAATAAAAAGGGTGCAGCTAAACCAACACGCATACACCCTACGGAAAACAGATCCAAAGAGAGGACAAAACACAAACTATTTGTAAGTGATTAGGCACTCCCTGTGACCAAGGGATTCCGATTTGCTCTTGTTACCACTCGCAATTTCAAGGACCTTCTCAACGATTTCGTCACCAACGGCTTCTAATGAATCTCCATGGAGGATTTTCCCCGCATTGACATCCATATCGTGCTCCATGCGCACGTAGGTATCCGGGTTCGCACACACTTTGATGACCGGGGAAATGGCTGAGCCGACAACAGAACCACGACCGGTTGTGAACAGCACCATATGCGCGCCGCTCGCAATCAACTCCGTAATTTCGGCATTATCTGCAATGTTCGGGAAACCGAAACGAACCTCTCCGTCCGGTACGACGTCCATTAACCAAAGGCCGGGATTAGATGGCACGTCACCCGGAGCAACAATCCCCTGAATTTTGCGGGAACCACTTTTGTTATAAGCACCGAGTGATTTTTCCTCGATAGTCGACAGCCCGCCGTCCGCATTACCCGGAGCGAAACTCGCGTATCCAAGCACTTGATAGAATCCTGCCGCTTTTCAACTGAACTCACCAGCGCCTTAGCGACATCATCATTTATCGCGCGAGATGCCATGTCAGTTTCACAACCAATCAGTTCCCCGGTTTCTTCAAACACACACGTTGCACCGGCATCCACCAATTTATCAAACGCAACCCCGACAGCCGGGTTTGCAGTAACGCCGGATGTTCCATCAGAGCCACCACAAATAGTTGCTACAGACAAATCACTGACCGACATAGGTACCATAGGCACGTTGTCGATCTCTTTCAGTACATCAGCCACCCACTCCCGGCCGAGCGCAATCGCTTTTTCCGTTCCACCAACTTCCTGAATGCCGATAGAAGCGGCTGGGCGACCACTTTCTAATACCAGTTTTTCGATGCGTTCCCGGTTCATGCTTTCACAGCCGAGAGAGACAAGAAGTACCGCGCCAACATTAGGATGCGTGGCTAATTGGGATAGGATCTTTTCTGCGTGGGCATTCGGGTAACATCCCGGAAATCCGATTTCATGAACACGGCCTTCTGTCGCCGGGTCAATCTCGAAAGGGGCGACGATGCGGTTGGCAACAAATTTCGAGCATTCAACCAGGTAGGCAACTGCCACAACATTTCGAATGCCTTTGCGTCCATCAGAACGCAGGTATCCTTTAAATTCAGCCATGTTTAGCACCTCCTTTCATGTGGGATGCAATGTACAGACTACTCACATTGTGCGTGTGCAGTTGGCTTCCCTTTGATGTTTCATGTGTACATTCACCAATCGTCATTCCACACTTGATAACCGCATCACCCGGTGACATCGATATCCGTGCGACCTTGTAGCCGGCTGGTGTGTCCTTGTCTATTGCAACGTTCTCACCATCAATATTCACCGATTCACCGGCAACAAAATGGCGACACGTAACCAATACGTTGTCGCCCTCCCTCAGAAGAAGGAGGTCTCGTTGTTGTTTTTCCATGTATTAACCTAAAATTTTCCGTAAGTTAGATAGGCTTCCTGAGCATCCATACCTTCCAAAATGGCAGTACGGACTTTGTTTTCTACTTGCGTCGCTTCAAACGCAGCCTTGGCAACGTGCTGCGCTTTTTCTTTAGGGATACGGATGACGCCATCGTCATCCGCCAAAATGTAGTCACCCGGGCGGATCAGCACTTCCCCAATGGTGATTGGCACATCAAAACCGGTAGGTTTCCAATATCCCACCACATCACTGGGCGTAGAGAGATGGTGGAAAACCGGGAGGCCAATCTTCCGGATAAAACTGACATCCCGGATCGCACCATCCACCACACAGCCTAATATTCCCTTGGATTGAAGTGTTTCCGCTGATAACTCCCCCATATGTGCTACAGAGTCATCATGTGGCTGACTTATCCAAATGTGCCCGGGTTTGGACTTGGACAATAACCCCGTCCATTCCACCAGGCTTTCATGTTCACCAATGGAGGTGTCAATAACACCTTCGATGGTGAACACAGGGCCAGCAAGCACAGCACCTTCTGTCAACGGTCTCAGGTAACGGGGCAAAACATAATGCGTCTCTCCCATCTCCCTCATCACATCGTTCACGACGCCGGTGTAGCACTGGTTTAAAAGTTGTGTGGTGGTTTCCATTTAAACCTCCGCTAATACTGACTGTTCTGTTTGACGGTCAAAGACGTGAATTTTGTCTAATGACACCTGGAACGCGAGCGTTTCACCGTCTTCAACAAGCCTTGGACTCAACATCTTCGATTGCACTTCTTTGCCGGCCAATGTGACGAACAGAATGGTCTCTGTACCCTGAGGCTCGGAGATATTCACCGGCAGTGAAATGGTTTCACTCTGCTCTCCGGTAAACATGCCGTGTCCAACTGGTGCAATATCGTCAGGGCGAATACCGACGACGACTTTCTGGCCATCAACAACCTTGCCGTCAAATCGGCCCGGCATGGCAATTACATGGCCGTCAGAAAACTCGAGTACCCACCGGACGAAGTTCTTTTCACCGCGGCATCCAGCATGTTCATTGGTGGGCTGCCGATAAACGACGCCACAAACATGTTCACCGGGTGACTGAAAATCTCCATCGGTGAGCCTTGTTGCTCGATGTAACCGTTTCTCATCACCACCACACGATCTGCCAGTGTCATCGCCTCCACCTGATCGTGGGTAACGTAAATCACCGTGGTTTTGACCTTCTGGTGAAGCTTTTTAATCTCTGTTCTCATCTGGACACGCAGCTTGGCATCCAGATTCGACAATGGCTCATCGAACAGAAACACATCCGGTGTACGGACGATAGCGCGCCCCATCGCAACACGCTGGCGCTGACCGCCGGAAAGCGCTGCTGGCATGCGATCCATCAGTTGATCAAGTCCAAGAATTTCTGCTGCGTGATTTACCCGCTCTGCAATTTCATCCTCAGCCATGCCGGAAATTTTCAGGCCAAAACCCAGGTTGTCTTTTACCGTCATATGCGGATAAAGCGCATAGCTCTGGAAGACCATGGAGATATTTCTGTCACGGGGTGCAAGGTCGTTAACCACTTGATCACCGATACAGAGTTCCCCATCTGAGATTTCTTCAAGACCGGCAATGATTCGCAGTGTGGTTGACTTACCGCAGCCGGATGGCCCAACCAAAACGACAAACTCGTTGTGCTTAATATCCAGGTCGATTCCGTGTACAACCTCTGTTTTGCCGTATCTTTTGATGATTTTTTTAAGTGTTACGTCGGCCATGATGTCTATCCTTTTACACCGCCAAATGTGAGACCCGAAATCAGGTGCTTCTGCACCAGGAACGTGAGAATAATTGCTGGAACAATGATGATTACCGCCATGGCACACATGCCAGCCCAGTCAATGGTGAACTGTGCGGTGAAATCCATCAGGCCAACCGGAAGCGTTTTACTGTCCGTAGAACGGGTAAGCTGGCTGGCAAGGGCGTATTCATTCCAGGAAACAAGGAAAGCAAAGATCCCTGCCGATGCGAGGCCGGATTTGGCGAGAGGAAACTCAATTTTCCAGAACGCCTGCCAGCGCGTGCACCCGTCAACCTGTGCAGCTTCAGAAAGATCCTTGGGGATCTGCCGGAAGAAGCCATCAATCAACCACACCGTAAACGGTACGTTAATGGCGACATACACGAGGATGACACCGAACTGGGTATCTATCAGGCCGATCTTGCTCCAAATCATAAAGATTGGCAGGCTCAGTGCGATGCCCGGAATGGTGCGAGATAGCATTAACCCAAGGAAAAGCGTGTCTTTACCTTTGAAACGATAGCGTGCAAACGCGTAACCTCCGGCAATTCCAATAAGAAGTGCTATCAGCGTGCTTGTTACAGCTATTACCAGGGAATTCATGAAGTAGCTGCCTACAGGAATTCCAACCTGTGCTTCACCTAAACCAAAAATGTTGATGAAGTTGGCTAAATCAAGCTTTTCAGGAATCCAAACCGGCGGCTTAGACAGGATTTCACCATTTGGACGGAATGCTGACAGCATCACCCACAAGCCAGGGATACACATCAGGCAATAAGCACAAAGACACCGATCCGGACAGCAATCTTCCCTGCCAGCTTTTTCATTTTGTGTTGATTCATAGCAGGCATTATTGGGCACCCCCCATGTATTTTCGGGCTGCAATCAGCTTACGGAAGAAGTAGAAGGTGAAGAAAATTGACAACAGAATGGAGACGTAGGCCATGGCGTTAGCTGCCCCATTTTAGCATTGTCGTAACCGACTCGAGCGATAAGCGTCCAAAGGATTTCCGTCCTCTGCGCCGGGCCACCACCGGTCATCACATCTACAATGTCAAATGCCCTTGCCACATCCAGGGAACGGATGGTCATGGCAATGAAAATAAAGGGCATCAAAAACGGCAGCGTTATATGTTTAAACACCTGAATGGGCGAACAACCATCCACTTTTGCCGCTTCAATGGGGTCCTGTGGCATGGCATAAAGCCCGGCCAACAGCAGAATGGCAAAGATGCTGGTGCTCATCCAAATTTCCGCAATCATGATGGAACTCATGGCAAGGGTGCCGTCCACCAGCCACGGTATAGCCTGGTCCGTTAAACCCAGAGACTGGAGCGCATTGTTCAGTACACCAATGTTGTCGTTAAAAATGTATTTAAACTGGAAACCGACCAACACCGGAGAGAACATCATCGGGAACATCATAATAGTTCTCAGAACACGTTTACCCATGGTGATTTGATTCACCAGGAGCGCGATAACCAGACCAAGGATTAGCTCAACATTGAGCACAACGGTCAGGAAAAATATGGTTCTGAGGAAAATCCACCAAAAATCGGCATCGGCGAAAAGCCGGGTGTAATTCCTCAGGCCGATAAATTTCCAGATCGAGTCCGGTCTTGTAATTTTGTAGGGTGTAAAACTGGTATATAGCGAAAATACCAAGGGCAATAGCACTACGATCAGGATTGTTATAATCGCCGGCAGCAATAACAGGTAAGGTGCTGACTCACTGCTTTTTAACCACCGGCGCGATTTTTGAAATACAGACATACAGTTCTAATTCCGAATACAGCCAAAAAAGGGAGGAGTGCAACTCCTCCCAATATCGCTTACAGTCGGCCGGAATCTTCCAGCACTTCACGGGCATCTTCAGCGGCTTTGTCCAGCGCTTCTTTTACGCTTTTCTCACCAACGACAGCAGCCTGAAGTTGTGGCCAAAGCATGTTAGATACCTCAATCCACTCTTCAATAAGTGGTGGGGTAAACGCATCTTCTGCCATGGACTGTTGGTAGGTTTCGAACACATTCACCATGAATTCATCACCATCCGCTTTCTTCTTCTCAACGATGTCATGCCAAACCTTGATGCGAGTTGGCAGCAAACCTCTGTCTGCTTCCAGCATCTGGCCTTCATAGCCTGTCAGGAATGTAATAAATGACGCAGCCGCAGCTTTGTTTTCACAAGCTTTGGTGATTGAGAATGTGTGTGAGCCGGACCAACCGGTACGTTTACCACCTGAGCCTTTAGGCGCTCGGACAAGTCCAACATCACCGGAAACTTTTGAGTTTTCAGAATTGAAGAAGCTCGCCCATCCAGCCCAATCCAAGTTGAGTGCAACAGTACCTGACGCAAAGCCCATACCTGTGTCATCCCAAAGATAGTTCGGGACACCGGCAGGAACGGCTTTCGCGTTATAGAGATCAACGAACCATTGAAGCGCACGTTGACCGGCTTCGGAGTTAAATGTCGGGTTCCAGTCTTCGTCAAACAGTGCCCCGCCCTCAGCGACCAGCATTTCATAGAAACGTCCGGTGATCGCTTCGTCCTTACCGACATACTGGGTGCCGTAGAAATTAGGAGGATCGGCAAAGAAAATCGCCTGATCTTTTACCTGTGCCCAGGTTTCCGGCGGAGCGAGGTCGTAACCATACTCAGCCTTAAACTTGCTCTTGTTCTCTTCATTTTCAAAAAGTGATTTTTTATAGAAAAGGTTAGAAACATCACTGTGGCGCGGGAGCTGAACCAAAACGCCATTGACCATGCCATGTTGAAGCGTCAGTGGGACATAAGCGGCCAATGTTTCTTTATCAATGAGAGGCTCAAGATCGGCGTAGATATCGCCATATTGAGGGCAAAACTGGTGTGGTTTGAAGATACACAGTAGTTGATATTACCCGCTGCAATGTCCTGCTTGATTTCCCTATCAAGTTCGAAGTGGTTCTTTCGGGACAGCACTTCTACTTTCGCGCCGGTCTTCTTTTCCCACTCTGAAATCAGGGTGTACAACGGTTCGTACTGCGCTCCGCCAATCAGTTTTACACGAAGCGTTTCACCATCAAATGAATCGGCAGCAGAAGCGGGTGTAGCCAATCCCATTGCCAAAACCACAGATGATGCCATCAATGTCCAACGCGACTTTACTTGGTGTCCCATCATTTCCTCCTTGAAGGTATCCATGTGTCGTCATCAGTCAGTATTAAGGTGGTCTGTTTCCAAACCTAATATTTTTAAGCTCATTTCTGTCAAACCAGCATTTCCGTTTTATATAAGAAATGTGTTTTCACAGAAAAACAGTAGCACCACGATAACAAATGATCAACATTTAGTTTTATATATAAATTAATATTGCTAATATGAAAGCTACTAACAATAAAACCAAAAAGGTTGAGGCAACAGCTCGGGAATTTACGGTGACTGTTGCCCTACAATAAATCTAGGTAGACATGGAGAAATTAATGAAAGGAAATCTCAGCCAGCGCTGGCCATTGCCCTCGGCACCCCGACCAATTGTGATCATTGGTGCAGGAGGCATTGTGAGTGACGCGCACCTGCCTGCTTACAAGCAAGCCGGTTTCTCTGTTGAGGGAATTTTTGACCTCAACAAAGAACAGGCGGAGAAAACAGCTAATCAGTGGAACATTCCAACTGTGTTTTCTACCCTCGAAGAAGCAACCCAGTCTTCTGACGTAGTTTACGATTTAGCGCTCCCCCCGGTTGCAGTCCCCGCTACTCTTGAAGCGTTACCGGACAATGTGCCAGTGCTTATTCAAAAACCAATGGGCATGAACCTGGATGACGCCAGAAACATTAAGCACATTTGCCACCGCAAAAACTTAATGGCCGCAGTGAACTTCCAACTGCGCTATGCACCAATGATGCTGGCTTTAAGTGATGCAATTCAAAAAGGACATGTCGGCGAGTTGTTGGATATTGAACTCCATCTGAATATCAGTACGCCCTGGGAGATGTTTCCGTTTCTTAAGTCAATGGACAGGATTGAGTTGCTTGTTCACTCTATTCACTATATCGATCTGATTCGCTCGATTGCCGGAGAGCCATCAGGTGTACTCTGCAGAACAATGGCTGACCCACGCAGCAAAGATTTTAAGCAAACGCGGACCAGCGTCATATTTGACTACCCATACCCAGTACGTGGACTTATGTCGATTAACCACAATCACGACTATGGCCGCCGTGCGCAGGACGCCCTGTTCCGTTTTGAAGGTACAGAAGGCTGCATCACTGTAAAAATGGGCGTCAGCCTTGATTACCCCAAAGGCGAACCAGACGAATTTTGGATCGCAACCAATGGCAGCGATTGGGAATCGGTCCCTCTTAACGGCAGTTGGTTCCCGGAAGCGTTCATTGGAACAATGAGCAATCTCCAACGATTTGCCAATGGAGAGGACAACATATTGAATACTTCAGTTGATGACGCCTTCAACACTATGGCTGTCGTTGAAGCGTGTTTTGAGAGTAACGCACTGCCATCACACCCTATTGCCAAGTCATAAGCACAACCCCTGAAAAACTTGTCTTATGAACACTCCCAAGCCGGCAAATTCTTTTGCCGGCTTTTTGTTAACGCAATGTGACAATCATCACAAATATCAATGTCCGTTATCAATATCCCACCCTGTACCTTTCATCTTTTCGGATCAGTATGTATTTTAAATTTGAAATGATATTTGATATTTAACTTTTTAAAGTCAGCACTCGATGATTGCAAGTCGTCATCGTAGTTGTGGATAAAGGGATTGCATCCATGAAAAAATTTGGACAGATCATCAAACTGCGCCCTGAGCATTATGAAACTTACAAAAAGGCCCATGCTGAGGTTTGGCCCGGCGTTTTAGCACGCATCCATGCATCCAACATCCGAAACTACAGCATTTACCACCACAATGGGTTGATGTTCGCCTATTTCGAGTACGTAGGCTCTGACTTCGACGCCGATATGGCAGCCATGGCTGCAGACCCGATCACCCAGAAATGGTGGGAATGGATGGAACCCATGCAGGAGCCCGTACCAGAAGCCGGTGAACAGGACTGGTGGGTCAACATGGAAATGATGTTTGATTTAGGAGAAGAGAAATGATGCTTGAAGGAAAAGTGGCGGTGGTAACCGGCTCTGCTTCAGGAATAGGGTTAGCCATTGCACAAGCATTCGGTAAAGAAGGCGCTCGCGTTGTGCTGGTAGATTTGGATCAGGGTGCACTTGATGAAGCGAAAAAGCACTTCAACGAAGACGCCGTGCTAAGCGTAACTTGTAACGTTACGCAACCGGACCAGGTCAAAAAAGCACTCACCCAGGCCGCATCACATTTTGGTGGTATAGACATCCTCGTTAACAACGCCGGCATTGCCAGTATCGGCACAGTTGAAACCACCTCTGAAGACGACTTCAACAAAGTGATGGCGGTGAACGTCAATGGTGTATTCAACTTTATGAAATATGCCATTCCTTATTTGGTCGAGTCGAAAGGCGTCATCCTGAACATGGCCTCTATTGCTTCCAAACTTGGCCTGGCTGACCGTTTCGCTTATTCAGCGTCAAAGGGCGCCGTTCTCTCCATGACATACAGTGTCGCAAAAGACTTTGTGTCTCAGGGCGTTCGTTGTAACTGCCTGTGCCCTGCCCGTATTTATACCCCATTTGTGGAAGGCTACCTGAATAAGCACTACCCGGATAACAAAGAAGAAATGTTTAACACACTGTCGCAATACCAGCCAATCGGACGGATGGGTACGCCGGACGAAGTTGCTAATGCAGCAGTTTTCCTTTGCAGTGACAAAGCCAGTTTTGTTACCGGGAACGCTTTTGATTTTGATGGCGGTGTCACCAATATCCGTTAACACCAATCTGATTGGTTCACTGGTCAAAGAATTGATCAGATCAGCATAAATTTAGCAAGGACGAATAATGAAATTAGTACGTGTAGGAAAGCCGGGAACAGAAAAGCCGGGTGTAGAACTGGAAGATGGCCGCCGTGTCGATGTAAGCAGTTTTGGTGAAGATTATACAGAAACCTTTTTCGGTACTGACGGGCCAGCAAGGCTGAAAACCTGGTTGGCAAGCCAGCCAAACCTTCCAGAGTTTGATAAAGACGCTCGCTATGGAGCACCATTTGCCCGGCCATCAAAAATCGTATGCGTCGGCCTGAATTACAAAGAGCACGCAGCGGAAAGTGGCCTGCCAGTTCCCTCGCAGCCAGTGTTGTTTATGAAAGCCACCAGCTCACTGTCGGGGCCAAATGATGATATCGTCATTCCCAAAGACAGTACCAAGACTGACTGGGAGGTAGAACTTGGTGTCGTGATCGGAAAGAAAGCGAGCCATGTTTCTGTTACCGATGCACTGGATTACGTTGCCGGCTATGTTCTCCATAACGACTATTCTGAACGTGAATTCCAACTTGAGATGGAAGGACAGTGGGTAAAAGGCAAAAGTTGCGACACGTTTGCACCGCTCGGCCCCTACCTGGTCACAACAGATGAATGCCCGGATCCTCAGAATCTGGATATCTGGCTCGAGGTTAACGGCGAATCCATCCAAAAAAGCCATACCAGCGATATGATCTTCACCGTCGCAGAACAGATAAGCTATATCAGCCGCTTTATGACACTGTTACCGGGCGATGTGATTTCTACCGGCACCCCTCCTGGCGTGGGCCTTGGGTTTAACCCTCCTCGTTACCTCACACCTGGTGACGTTGTCACACTTGGTATCAGCGGATTAGGCACTTCTTCCCAGACGGCGGTTTCATACCAACCAGAGTCAAAGGAATAGGACATGGCTAAAATTACCCAAGCTGAACTGTTCCTCGTCGATTTGGAGCCTGAGGTAAAGCGCACCGATGCCATTCAATCATTCGTCTGCCAGGAAACACCTATCCTGAAAATTACGGATGAAGACGGGGTTGTCGGCGTGGGCTACACCTACACCATCGGGACCGGCGGGTCGAGCATTACTGCCCTGCTCAATGATCATTTGTTACCACTGCTGATAGGTGAAGATGCAGACTGTATCGAGGGTATCTGGAAAAAGCTCTACTTCCATACCCATGCCACTGCCGTTGGTGCGATCACTTCTCTGGCCCTTGCAGCAGTAGACACCGCCTTGTGGGATCTTCGTTGTAAGCGAGTTAACCTTCCACTGTGGAAACTGGCGGGCGGGGCAAAACAAGAAATCCCTCTGTACACCACAGAGGGAGGCTGGCTTCACCTTACGCCTGAGCAACTGGTTAACGATGCCCTGAAAGTGAAATCCCACGGGTTTGGCGGCTCAAAAATTAAAGTTGGCTCCCCCAACCTTTCTGACGACATAAAGCGCCTTTCTGCTGTCAGGGAGGCTGTCGGCGATGATTACCACATCATGATTGACGCCAATCAGAGTTTCACTCATGACGAAGCCATCCGCAGGGCAAAAACCTTTGCTGAAATGGACATTACATGGTTGGAAGAGCCTCTTCCCGCGGAAGATGTTGCCGGACATGCCATGCTTTGTCGCCAGGGTGGCACACCCATCGCAGTCGGCGAATCCATGTATGGAACCCGCCTTTTCCGTGAATACCTGCAACAAAACGCGTGCCACATCGTTCAGGTCGACGTTGCAAGAATCGGTGGGATTACACCGTGGCTGAAAGTTGCACACCTTGCCGAGACGTTTAACGTAAACGTTTGTCCGCACTTCCTGATGGAGTTGCATGTGTCACTTTGCTGTGCAGTACCGAACAGCCGCTGGCTTGAGTACATCCCGCAACTGGGCTCACTTGCAGAAGAAACCTTTACCGTCATAGACGGAAAGGCCCAAGCGCCGTCCCAAGCGGGCATTGGCATCGAGTGGAACTGGAAGGCTATCCGGGACAAGAGCAAAGGGAGTACGACGATCAAAGTATAATAATTTTGTCATCGGCCTTATTGCCAGCCCTAAGCAGCTTGGTAAAATCGGTTCAATTGGCCGATGGCAATAACTGTTTATCAGAATGGAATAAAACAAGTATGGGAAGAGTCGCAGCAGACACCAGTCAGGTTAAAAAGTATCAGGCACCGGCCTTGGAAAAGGGGCTGGACATACTGGAAATCCTGTCTAGCCATTCCATGGGGTTGACACAGGTCGAGATTGCGAGAGAACTCAACCGTTCTGTCGGCGAAATCTTCCGGATGCTTGTTGTTCTGTGTGAACGTGGATATTTGTCCCTTGACTCTGTGACAGACAAATATGCATTAACGACCAAAATGTTCGAAATTTCACATCGCTACCCGAAAATAAAGCGTCTTTCCTCGCTGGCCGCGCCTGTGATGAATGAACTGGCGCAGAAGATTAACCAGTCTATTCACCTGGCCATTTTTTCTGATGAAAGTGTACTTGTCATTGGCCAGGTTGACGCACCTGGCTATCACGGGCTCAGCGTCCGGCTCGGTGCGAAACTGGATGTCTGGAAGGCATCCTCCGGTCGCGTGATTCTTGCCAACAGCCCACAGTCGTTACTCGATGCCCACATTGCTGTCGCCCCGCCGGGAGACCAGAGCGAAATCGACACTATCAAGGAAGAACTAACCAAAGTTCGGGCAAAAGGCTATGAACAACGCAGAAGTTACGTCATCAAAGGAGTAACAAACGTCAGTGTCCCACTGATTGACTACTCCGGGTATGCCATTGCGTGCCTGACAGTTCCTTACATTGAAATGCTGGACGATCACGACCAGTTACCACTGCGAGATTGCCGGGAAGCACTGCTCAAAGCTGCCCATTACCTGAGCGAGCAAATGGGTGGAAACATCGCAAGTTAACTGTATTTTTGCCGACCAAAAGAAAACCGGAGATCGCCTCCGGTTTTTTATTGTCTGGTTTTAACCCGACTTATAATCCAAACTCGTTACTGATAGCGACTGTGTGCTCTCCCAACAGCGGTGCCGCTTTCGGGCTTTTCAATACCTCGCCATCCAACCGGATAGGAAGCCGGGTTGTCATCAGGTTTTCTATATCTTCGTGCTCAAGCTTCTGTAGCATTTCCAATTCGTGGAAAGCATCCGAATCCAACAGCGCCTCCCAGTCATATACTTCCGATGCCCACACATCATTTGCCGAAAAAATTTCCATCCAATGTGCTGTTGTATTTAAGGCCAAGGTCTGCTGGATTAACTGCTTAATTTCATCACGCTGGCTAAACCAGGTCTTGTTATCGGTAAACTTCGCCACATCTGGGGCTGAGATCATCTCCCCCAATTTATCCACCGGCCCCATTGCGATGGCAATAAAGCTGTCTGCCGTTTTATAGATTCCATAAGGGGCAGAAAGATAAGCATGGGCGTTGTTAATTTTGCTCCGCTGTGGCTTTTTATGGCCATTATTCAGATAGGTCGTAAGCACTTCAAACTGAAAATCCACCAGCACCTCAAGAAGACTTGTCTCCACATGACTGCCGCCATGTCCCCTTTCCCTTTTAATCAGCGCCGCCAGAATACCCTGAACAAGAGAGTTTCCTGCCAGCATATCAGCAACTGCCAACCCCATTGGCGTTGGAGGCATATCATCATTCCCAGACAGCCAGGTTAGACCCGACAGTGACTGTGCAAGCAGATCCTGACCCGGCCTGCTGACCCAAGGGCCTTTATTGCCGTAGCCGGATACCGAGCCATACACCAGATCCGGGTTCAGTTTCCTCAGGGATTCATAATCAAATCCCAGCCGTTCAATCACCCCGGGGCGGAAGTTTTGCAATACGATGTCCGCCTCGCTGACCAATTTCATCAGTTTTTCTCGGTCGTTCGCGTCTTTCATGTTGGCACAGAAACTTTCTTTGTTACGGTTGATCGCCTGAAACAATGAGTTCACACCACCGATTTCTGTATCGCTGAGATAAAGGTACCTGCAAAGGTCTCCATTTTTAGGGTTTTCTATTTTGATGACCCTTGCCCCCAGATCGGCCAGTTTCAACCCGGCAAGGGGACCCGCCAGAAACTGGCTGAAATCAAGGACAACCATGCCTTCCAGTGGCCTTTTAACGCTCATTCAGACTCCTTGTATATGCTTCACGTATTGCTTGAACGGTTTCCCGCGCATCATTGCGCTCTCGAAGATGCCGGTTCACCAGATCGCCTCCCTCGTCCTGAAAAACCAGGTAGCCCTTGTGTCGAGGCCGGAGATAGGCGTTTTCAAGCGTCTCAAGCGTATTAGTAAAAAAGTGGTTTGTTGCCCGGTTGCAATCAGGGTCTAACCAGGCTTTTAGGTTTCCTGGCTGCCCACCGGACTGGAAAAAGACGGAGGATTGGGCAGAAGAACCTGCAATCCAAAATGCGTACTTCAGGGCTTCCTGTTTATGACGAGAATAGGAAGAGATGGCTATACCGGTGCCACCCAATGTTGTACCTCCTATGCTGCCATTTCCATGGACGGGTGCATTGCAACCGTCAACACGGTATGGGCGGAAACCCGGTCGGCTGTAGTTGCTATAGCCATAAAGGTATGGGACGTAGCTTCTGTCGTTTCGGTTTGCCAGCCATTCGTATGCCGCAATGGGGTTCATCCCGAAGCACCTGTCATCAAGATGATCTGAGACTTTCCTCATCTCCCCCAACGCCCAGATTCCGGCATCCTCAGTGACGCCACCCGTTACCGAACCGAACGGGTGTCCGGCATTTGCCAGAACATTGTAAAAGCTCATCAAAGCATCTATCGGTTTTAGCGGCCAGACTACCTGCCCTTGTTCAGCTAACGAGATAACTTCAGACCAGTTCTCAGGAGGTTTACTCAGCAGGTCGGAACGGTAAGCGGCAATCGGCGTTGCTGCATCAATAGCCAGCGCCCATTGGCGGCCGTCGTGGTAAGAGTGATGGGAAAGCCCGACACTTTCATCGGCAAGACGGCGAAGTTCGTCATCATATCCCTGACCATCAAGATGAAGCAGAAGGCTTTCGGAGGCTGCTTCACCGGCATGGGGATGGTCGATAACCATCAAGTCATATTCTTTGACCATCTCCGACAACGGTCGATCAGCGAAAGCTTGCAAAGAACGTTTGTGCCAGACAATCTCGATATCCGGGTAGCGTTCATTAAACACTTCGGCCGTAGAGACCATCGGGTCGTAGCCACGTACGTGATCCCAGGTAAGCCCTTTCAACATCACTTTGGTCATGACTTATCCCCTTCTGCTTCCCCGTCCCGGTACAGGACAGTCATCAGATGCTCACAATACAGAACAAGCTCCCCTTCACCTTTGTAAACTTTATAGCTCACCCGCACCAAACCCATATCGTCGTATTTGGGCTCTTTAGAGAGGTTTTCGCGCACGGTGTAGATGGTGTCGCCGATAAAAGTGGCTTAATGAAACGAAGTTTGTCATAGCCATAAGAAAAAGAGTTAAGACAGTTCGTCGCTACCAGGCCAAGCCCGTAGGAAAAGACCTGAGCGCCTGCAACTAACCGTTTCCCGAAATGCCCCTCTTCTTTAGCAAAGGTGTCATCGGCAACATAGGGGTGCAAGTCCATTACCAGGCTGTTGAACAACATGGCTTCACCTTCTGATATCGTTCGCCGCAATGAACGAATCGTATGCCCGACTTCGAAATCTTCGTAATACCAGTCTTCTGCATTCCAGACAGGAATAGCGCTGTGTTCCTCTGGCATACCTTTAACAGGTCTTGCTGACACTCCTACCGTGGCTCTGGTTTTCATAATCAACCTCGCTGAAATTCCATATTCAAAATGTAAATTCAAATATGAATATAACGGTTGATATATGAGTTATCAACATATATGTTACATATACAAATAGGTATTGCGCATTTGAAATATCATGCGAGTTAGAGGTAACCACATGGAAAGGATAAGGTTTTTAGAGGATTATCAACTTGGAGAGGTCAGGGAAACGAGTGGAAGAACCATTACCGAAACTGACTTTGTTGTTCATGCCGGTCATAGCGGAGACTTTTTTCCTCACCATATAGACGAAGAATTCTGCAAAACAAAACCGTGGAAGAAACGTATCGCCCACGGCACGATGACCTTCACAATTGGTATTGGGTTGACCGCGACAGAAATTAACCCTGTCGCATTTACCTACGGCTACGAGCGTTTGCGCTTTCCCCGACCAGTGTATATCGGAGACACAATACACAGCAAAGTGACGGTATCAGACGCTCATCCCGATCCCAAACGTCCTGATTACGGGCAGGTAGTAGAAACGGTAGAAGTCTTTAACCAAAATGGTGAAGTTGTAATGTTTTGCCACCACATTTTGCTGGTGGAAAAATCAAATTGAAGTCAAAACCTCCGCATTTGGGCGGAGGCTTATTGGTTATTTGATGGGCAGTTTATGCGGGTCAAGATAGGTTTGCTTGGCTGTTCCACCCCAAAGTGCAGCCTTTTCTTCCCAGCTCCAGTTTTCGACCATTCCTTCCAGCCTGCTTTCCCAATCATATGCAGATTCAGCAAGGGTGCAAACAGGCCAATCACTGCCAAACATCAGCCGGTCAGCGCCAAAGTGCGCTTTCAGGTACGCCAGTATTTCTGCCAAAATCGGTTGGGTAACGGATAAATCTCCGGCTTGGGTAACCAAGCCGGACACCTTGCAAACGACATTGGGTAATGCCGCCAGATCGGCAATATTGCGTTTCCATGTTTCGTACGCCTGCTTATCATCGCCGTAAGAATGTATCGCCGGTACGCCGGAGTGATCCAATACAAACTGAGTTTCCGGACACAGCCTGACAAGCTCTGCCGCATCAGACAGCTCTGTCGGCCGCATGCACAAGTCGAAACTGTAGCCGAATGTGCCAATCGCCTGCACACCTTCAACAAAAGCCCCAGAAAGGCAGTAGCCTGCCGGCATTTCCGGGGTATGGAGTACCTGACGAAACCCGGCTACGTGTGGGGCGGTTTCTTTGAGCTCTTTCAGGTATGAGGCTACCCCATCTCGTGCAGGGTCGAGCGCTGCAACCATGGCACAAACAGGGGAATCCGATGAGGCAACCAACTTTCCAATTGCCTCAATTTCTTCCGGGCGTTGGCTTTTTTCAACGTCTACCTCTACGTAAATAGCGCCTTCGATTTTTCGGATGTCGGCCAGATACATATCAACAGTAAACGTGCGGTTTAATTCATCAAGTCCATCCAACCAAGGAATGGTAAATCCTTTGGGATCCCAAAGGTGAAGGTGTGAATCCAATTTAACTATTTGTTTTCCCTGAGACATGAAACGAACTCCATTTCATAGATAAAATATAGTTTCAATCAATTTCAACTTCAGGTTAGCTTCATTAACTTGATACTGCAAATGCAAATGACATGTTGGCCAACAATAAAAAACCGGAGATTAGACTCCGGTCATAAGCTTATTATTGGACACGTTTCAACTATATGCGTATATAAATGTACCGTTTTTTATCATATCAATGGCTTTCTTTGCCAGATATGTTGGCAATGCCGGGCATCCCCAGCTTCTGCCGAGTTGACCGGCTTTTTTAATAACGCCGGGGTTGGCGTAATCCGCACCATGAATAACGATTGCCCGCTTTCTTGCATTATCATTTTTCCCTTTCGAAAGACCATCCAGCCTCAACGAATAGCCGTGCTTACCCATGTAAGTTTCGCCGGTTCTGAACACGCCAAGAGACGTCTGGTGGGAGTCAACAACGTTGGAAAAATGCCGCGCATACAACTGACCGCTGTTTTTGCCGTGGGATACGTAGGATGACAACAGCACTTTTTTCTTGCGTGAATCTATAATCCAGAACCGTTTTTTACTTGATGGCTGGCTGTAATCAATGATGGTAAAAACCCCGTTACTGCTTTCACTCTGCTTGAAGTGATTATAAGCCTGTGAAAAAACGTGATAATTCATTTTCCCACTCAGATGGAGTTTTTTATACAAATTAGAGGTATCGTTTACGCTTCCTGCAAATACCTGAATTGAAAACAGTGCACTTAAAAACACTGTAAAAGCAAAAACTATCTTTTTCATTTTCCAATAATAAGCAAGGTAATAGACATAAAAGTGTACAGACAACTTTTATGCCAGTTATGTAACCAATTGAAATTAAAACGATGAGATGGAGTATTGCCTTGAATTATTTCCCTTCGCTTTACTCCAGGCATAAAAAAGCGGCAACAATTGGCCGTTTAATATCTCACGCACAGTATCATGCATTTGGCACCAATGAAACTCAAACTGCCAAAACGAAAAATACCACCCGCAGCATACTTGCATGTCAGGTGGTATTTCAAATATCACAACCGTGTGATCAACCTACTGATTAGATAGCATCTATGGCATTTTTAACCCGCTTATCTGATACCGGGTAAGGCGTCCCCAACTGTTGAGCGAAATAGCTGACTCGAAGTTCTTCCATCATCCAGCGTATCTCTTTAACTGCTTCCGGCACTTTTTGCCTTTCGGCAATTTGTTCAGCAAAGACTGATAGTCCTTGGATACAGATTCAATCTTTATCATGTGCAGGCGATCACGGTTAGGGTCGATAGGCAATTTCTCCAATCGTCGTTCTATCGCTTTCAGGTAACGCAGTACATCAGGCAGGCGCTTCCAGCCGGTTTCGGTTACAAAACCTCGGAAAATCAAGCTGTCTATCTGCGCTTTGATATCCGACATGGCAAACGCATGGTGAAATCAATCTTACCCTTCAGACGCTTATTGATGGCGTTGGCTGTCGTGAGAATTTCCTCAACCTGTTTGGCAATGTCCACCACGGTATCACCCAGGCTGCCACGAACATGCTCTTTCACAGAATCGAAAGATTCCGGTTTCCATGTCAGGCCACCCTGCTCTTCCATCAATTTATCAATGCCACACGCGATACAGTCATCAATCAAATCCAGCACACGTCCATAGGTGTTGAAGTAAAGGCCCAGCTTAGATTTATTGGGCAGCTTCTCGTGCAGGTATTTGATAGGTGACGGCACATTCAAAAGCACTAATCTGCGCTGGCCTTCCCACATCGCCTGTTGCTGTTCTTCTTCTGTTTCAAACAATTTGATTGAAACAGAGTCTTTGTTATCTACCAGCGCCGGATAAGCCTTCACCTCATAGCCGCCCCGCTTTTGCTGGTAACATTCCGGCAATGAACCAAAACTCCACGTTGTGAGGCCTTCCTGCTCAATGTCATCGTCAGCAACTTTTGACAGTGTCTCTTGCACTTTCTCTTTCAGTGACTCTTTAAGCGCAAAAAGGTCTTTGTTTTCTCGCAACTTACGGTTGCGGTGATCCACTGCCCGGAAGGTGATCTTCAGGTGCTCCGGAATCTGGTCCAGGTTCCAGTCTTCCCGATCCAGTGTCACGCCAGACATACGACGCAGCTCTTTTTCAAGCGTGTCCAAAAGAGGTGCATCCTTCGGCGCTGCGCGCTCAAGGAATGCAGAGGCATAGTTCGGCGCTGGCACAAAGTGACGGCGTAACGGCTTGGGCAGCGACTTAATCAAAGCGATAACCAGTTCCTGTCGCAAACCCGGAATCTGCCAGTCAAAGCCTCAGGGGATACTTGATTGAGAACCGGCAACGGAAGGTGAACGGTGACACCATCTGAATCTTCACCCGGTTCAAACTGGTAGCTCAGCTTAAGTTTCAAACTGCCCTGGTACCAGAAATTCGGGTAATCAAGCTCAGTGATATGGCTGGCATCACCACGCATAAGCATCGCTTTTTCAAACGTCAGCTTATCGGGATCTACTTTGCTTTCTTTCTTCCACCAGCTGTCGAAATGACGGCCCGATACCACCTCAAGACCGATCCGCTGATCGTAGAAACCGTAAAGAGCTTCATCATCGATCAAAATGTCACGGCGCGTGATTTGTGCTCTAGCTCCTCCACCTCTGCCAACAGTTTCCGGTTCGCATGGAAGAACTTATGCTTGGTTTCCCATTCGCCTTCCACCAATGCAGACCGAATAAAGAGCTCACGGCTTAGCGGTGCATCTATGCTGCCGTAATTGACCTTGCGCTTGCCGACAATCGCAATGCCATACAGTGTGACTTTCTCGAACGCATAAACCGCCGCCTGCTTCTTCTCCCAGTGCGGTTCACTGTAGCTGCATTTAATCAGATGACCGGCAAGAGGTTCAATCCACTCCGGCTCAATTTTAGCGGCAATTCGGCCCCACAATTTCGACGTTTCAACCAGTTCAGCAACCATCACCCACTTCGGTTGCTTTTTGAAAATGCCAGAGCCGGGGAAAATATTGAACCTTGCATTACGTGCGCCGTGGTATTCGTTCTTTTCCTGGTCTTTCAAGCCGATGTGAGAAAGCAGACCGCAAAGCAGCGAGGTATGCACCGCTTCATAGCTTGCAGGCTCCTGGTTGAGTTTAAACCCGAGCTCATGCATCACCTGGCGAATCTGGGAATAGATATCTTGCCATTCACGGACGCGAAGGTAGTTCAGGTAGTCTTTTTTGCACAACCGGCGGAACTGGTTACCACTGTTTTCTTTTTGCTGCTCAGCGATATAGTCCCAAAGGTTAACCAGTGTCATAAAGTCAGAGGTTTTATCCTGGAACCGGCGGTGTTTCTCATCTGCAGCCTGTTGTTTCTCAACGGGACGCTCACGAGGATCCTGGATAGCCAGTGCCGAGGCAATAATCATCACTTCGCGCAACGAACCTTGTTTTGGTGCGGCGAGCACCATTCGGGCCAGACGCGGATCTACCGGCAAACGGGCCAGCTGTTGGCCTGTCTGGGTCAGGCGAACTTTGCCCTCTTTCCCCTTCCGTTCAATCGCTCCCAGCTCTTCAAGAAGCCGGATACCATCCTGGATATGGCGAGAATCCGGCGCTTCCACAAACGGGAATGCCGACATGTCACCAAGGCCAAGAGACGTCATCTGCAGAATAACGGACGCCAGTTGGTACGCAGAATTTCAGGGTCAGTAAATTCCGGACGGGAAAGGAAGTCCTCTTCTGAATAAAGCCGGATACAGATACCTTCCGCCACACGCCCGCATCGGCCTTTACGCTGGTTAGCGCTGGCCTGAGAAATACGCTCAATTGGCAGGCGCTGAACTTTGGTCCGGTAGCTGTATCGTGAGATACGTGCCGTACCGGGGTCGATAACATAACGGATTCCCGGTACAGTCAACGAGGTTTCAGCGACGTTGGTCGCCAGCACAATTCGGCGGCCAATATGTGATTGGAACACCCTATTTTGCTCGCCAGCAGACAAGCGCGCATACAGTGGAAGTACTTCGGTATCTCGAAGTTTCAGCTTGTTCAGCGCGTCAGCCGTATCCCGGATTTCCCGTTCACCGTTCATAAAGATCAGGATATCGCCCGGACCTTCATCACACAGCTCTTCAACGGCATCAAAAATCGCCTGGAGCTGGTCTCTGTCACTGTCATCGCTGTCGTCGCCAATGGGACGGTATCGCGTGTCCACCGGATAAGTGCGGCCGGACACCTCAATGATAGGCGCATTGCCAAAGTGCTTTGAGAAACGTTCCGGGTCGATAGTTGCCGATGTAATGATCAGCTTCAAATCCGGGCGACGCGGCAGGAGTTCCTTCAGATAGCCCAGCAGAAAATCGATATTGAGGCTGCGTTCGTGCGCTTCATCGATAATGATGGTGTCATACTGGTTAAGGAACCTGTCATTCTGGATTTCCGCCAGCAGGATACCGTCCGTCATCAGCTTGACCTGCGTCGATGCCGAGACCTGGTCAGTAAAGCGAACCTTATAACCGACGTGCTGGCCCATTTCTGTTTTCAGCTCTTCGGCGATGCGGTTTGCTACGGTACGGGCTGCCAGACGACGAGGCTGGGTATGGCCAATAATGCCTTTGGTGCCCAGCCCCAGTTCAAGGCAGATTTTTGGTAACTGGGTGGTTTTACCCGAGCCAGTTTCACCCGCGACAATCACTACCTGGTTGTTGGCAATGGCGTCTGCAATGTCGTCTTTCTTCTGGCTTACCGGCAGTTGTTCCGGGTAGTCAATGGCCGGCGTGCCGGTAATGCGGGCTTCTACCAGCGCTTTTGAGCCGGCAATCCCTTCGGCAATCTCCGCAAAAACATTCTGGCGGGCACTTTCATTTTTGATCTTTCTGGCACCGTCGATACGTTTCTTTAAACGGAACTGATCGCGCATCATGCAGTCTTTTACTGCGGTATAGAGCGCTTTCGCGTCAATAGTTTGGGTCTGCTGTGTCAACGTCTTTGTCCAAACAGGTTGTCTTTTGCAAATTGGCGCAGATATTATCAAAGAAACGTGATGAATGCAGATTGTTCTGATTCATCTCACCTGAGATTGAGAGTACTAAACGATGTTTTCTAAATTGCGGACAATTTTGCAGGATGTTTTTGAGCTGGAAGGTGGCTCCGCCAGCGACTCCAGTATGGAGCTTGCCATTGCCGGATTGCTTTCTGAAGTTGCAGCGGCTGACCACGACGTTGACCCGCGCGAGGCTGAAGTCAAAGTCCATATGTTGGAAAAGCTGCTCGAAACAGATGCATCTGAGGCGGAAGTCTACATGAACAATGCCCGCAACCGGGCGAAAGAGTCAGTGTCACTCTACGAGTATACCGACAAACTTCGTCAGTTGTCCCAGGAGCAACGATACAAGCTTATCGAAGCCATGTGGCAGGTCGCGTGGCAGATGGCTCGGTTGACCCGTTGGAAGATGCCGTCATCCGAAAAACGGCTGAGCTGTTGTATGTTGACCATGCCCTGTTTATCAAAGCCAAACTGGCAACACAGCCAAAAGACTGACATCAACAAGCGTTACTTCAACGAGCTACAATAAGATGGTGCCCATCCGCCTCGATACGCATCAGGCGGGTGGAATAGGCCTCTTCCAACACTTCTGTCGTCATCACTTCCCTGGGCTTCCCCTTGGCGACCACATGCCCCTGGCGAAGGATGATAACGGTGTCAGCTTCTGCCAGCGTTCGGTTAAGATCGTGGTTGGCGATGATAACAGTCACACCCTCCACCGCCATGCGGTCAACGAGCTTGTAAAGTAGACTTTCCTGGCCAATATCCAGAGCAGCTCCCGGTTCATCCAGAAGCAGGACACGCCCGTCCGGATTCACTGATGGCCAAACCTGAAGGCATGCTGCCGCAATACGGACTCGCTGCCACTCCCCCCCGGAAAGGTGTTCAATCGGCCGGTTCAGTTTGTCGTCAATCGACAGGTAAGTGGTAATGTCATTTACCGCATTATTGAGCAGTTCAGGATCCACTTTTCCTATCGGTGACAGAGCCAGTTGAAGATACTGAAAAACCGCCATAGAAAACGGAGGCCGGGTTTGTTGCGTGAGCAAAGCCCGCTGCCTGGCGAGCTCAGAATGGCTCAACGATGTAATCGGAGCGCCATCGTAATGAATGGCACCCTGCCCTTCCAGTAGACCGGATAACAGCATGAGCAGTGTACTTTTACCACTTCCGTTTGCTCCAATCAGGTGTAACTTCTCACCAGCAGACACGGAAAACTAAGAGGGAGAAGCTTGGTGGCAGCGCAACGTTAGTAGCGTCAATCATGCGCGCCTCACCAACATCCAGATAAACAACGGGGCACCAATGGTTGTTGTCACCACACCAACAGGCAATTCTGCTTCAGGGAGAATGACCCGTGCCACCAGATCGGATACGGTCAACAGTGCCGCGCCTGCTACCCCGCTCAAAGGCAGCAGATAACGGTTTTCACTGCCCAGCCACATACGAAGGTAATGAGGAACGATTAACCCGATAAATCCAATCACACCGGCAAGCGCTACCGACGTCCCCACTAACAGGCTGACCAGCAAAATAAGCTGCCAGCGAAGTCCTGCTGTATCAACACCCAGTTGTCGCGCCTGGACGTCGCCCAACATCATAATGTCCAGAGACTTACTGCGAAGGCACAACAAAGCAATAGCCGGAACAATGAAAATCGCGAGCATAAGCTGGCTCCATTGCAATCCGGAAACGCTACCCATCAGCCAATACAACAACTGGCGCAGGTTAAGATCGTCACTGAAGTAAAATGCCCAGGTTACAACTGCACCGGAAAGAATGCCCAACGCAACACCAACCAGCAGAATCCTTGAAGTAGAAAGCTGGTGTTTTCGCGCCATAGAAACCAGGATAAAAGTGAACAACAATGCTCCGGCCATAGCAGCGAGGGACATCATCCAACTGGAGGGCACAACCGGTGACAGGAAAATCATGGCAACCAGAGCCAGGCTTGCACCACCTGAAATGCCGATCACTCCCGGCTCAGCCAGCGGGTTTTCTAACAAGACCTGAAGCGTGGCACCCGCAACTGCAAGAGATGCGCCGACCAACACTGCGCCGATGGTTCTGGGAATACGCAATTCTGTCAGAATTTGTGTCTCCAGAGGCGAGTTATTGGTAAACGGCCAAATCCACAGCTCTCCCGCTGCAAGAGAAAATAAAATCGCGACAGCGAGAATGGCAAGCAGCAGGCCGGAGAATTTTAGCCAGCGATCATGCTGGCGCTGTGATAAGGCATGTAATTGCATGAAAGCGTAATAATCAAAATGAAGTGGGCGTAACCTTAGCGGCTTCGCCCTGATTTGCAAATGTTTTTCAATGTGCTTCTGGCAGAATGCACTGAACGGTGATTTTGCCTTCAGTTGAAATACTCACCGGTTTCACTAATAAACAAGCCCGCTGCCCTATCGCAACATTGGCATTCGGGAAGACGACTGACTCACCGTCCTCATCTGCTACATATGTTTTTCCATCTTCTTCGGCAAGCAGGCTACCCGACGGGAACCAGGTGAAATTTTCTGCCGATCCGGAAAATCCCAGCTTAAAGCTATTGGACGTCTTATAAATTGTCCTGCAGACCTGGTAGACGGCCGTTTTACCCTCAATCCAGTTAGCAGACTTCGCGTCACCCTCTGTCATCAGACTTATCAGTGCTTTTTCAAGGAACTCAAATTCGGAAAGATCGTTATGGTAAAGCGGTGCTACCCTGCCCATTTCAAGTGTGGCAGCAAGCGCGTCATGGTGTTCTGCGCTATACCAACTGAAAGTGCCTGACGGCGCATCCGAAATCATCAGCGCATCCATGGCACTTTGTTGCAAAAAGACCGCCAAAGAACCGTTTTGCTGAGGTTTTGTTGTGTGAGGAAGTACCGCAAACATGTAATGTTTGGAACCTCTGATGGCGCTGTGAAGATCCAGGTGCCATTTCTCTCCGGATATTGAATCAAGGCGGAAGAATTCGGTAACACAGTGTTGCAGTCGGTTGGCAATCACTCTTTCAATATTGGCAGTGTCATTTTCCTGCTTGAAAAGCCGGTTCATATTTTCTTTGAGGAAACGGGTATGAGCATTAATGGCGTCAGGGTGTCCGATAACCAGCATGACATTCGCTTGTGGTGTGACATCCCCGGCCAGCAAGGACTTCGCCAATTTATCGACTAATTCGATAGGCGCTGTCTCATCGCCATGAATACCTGAAGAAATAACCACATTGCGTTTTGCATTGGGTGACTTGAATACAAGGATGCCGACATCCTGATGGCAAACTTCAACGCCATTTCCCAAAGTCCAGGTGCATTTCTCAAATGGAAGCCCTGAGATTGTGACCTTCAAAAACTCTCCACTTTTCTGTATATCCGTCGACATCATTCCCTCATAAAGCTTGATTTCAGAACACTCTTTTACTGATAACCTTCATTTCAGAACAATAACACAGCATCGCTAAACTGGCCGGAGAATGCGGGTGATGCAAATCACAGGCAGGTGAAAATATTTTTCATCCGCATCTGCTCAACTTCCCCTTCAGGTATAATGCGGATTAAATCATTTCGCTTCTTTAAGGGAACCACATTGAAATTTGTTGCCATTATTCTTCTGATACTTGCTGCCTTTTTTATCTACCAGCGAAACACGAACAACAAAGCTGCGGCAGCCAATATTGAGGCAGGGAAAGCTTTTCTTGCTGAAAACCAAAAACACCAGGGTGTAATAACAACAGAATCAGGTCTGCAATATGAGGTTATGACGCCAGGTACCGGCACGGTTCACCCGAAAGCGACAGACCGGGTGTTGGTGCATTACCACGGCACTCTGGTTGATGGCAGCGTTTTTGATAGTTCGGTAGATCGAGGCGAGCCGATTGCCTTCGGGTTAAATCAGGTGATTAAAGGCTGGACCGAGGGGCTGCAAACCATGGTTGAGGGTGAGAAAACACGCCTTTTCATCCCAAGCGAGCTTGCATACGGCAACCGCGGCGTAGGCAGCATTCCACCGGGGTCTGTACTTGTCTTTGATGTGGAATTGCTGAAGATTAATCCGTAAAAAGCAAAATACCCACAACGCCAAGCGTTGTGGGTATTAAAGTTCAAGAAATCAAAAGCCAGAATTAGTTCTCAATATCCGTGATATCTGCCTTTTCAACTCTTGCCTTTAATTTTTGCCCCGGACGGAAAGTTACCACACGGCGAGCGGTAATTGGGATATCCTCACCTGTTTTCGGATTTCGGCCAGGACGCTGATTTTTATCTCGCAAATCAAAGTTACCAAATCCGGATAACTTAACCTGTTCACCGTTTTCTAGCGCTTTTCGGACTTCTTCGAAAAATGCCTCAACGGTCTCCTTGGCGTCCCGCTTACTCATTCCAATTGTTTCTGAAAGATTCTCCGCTAGTGCGGCTTTGGTGAGCGCCATAGGTAATTCCCTCAAGCGTTGTTGAACATAGTTAATAAACTGAGTATCTACACATCGATACATAGGGTGGCATCATAATTTGGAGCGTATTACCCGTTGGGGTGACACACATCCGATACCTCCACTTCCAGAAAGTTTAAGCCAACTGGCTGATTTACGCCAACTTTTTTAATTCGATTTCCAATTCTGAGAATTATAAACCAAACGAATGACTACTAAATAGTACAGCCAGACTGCTAAGTTCAACCTTCTGCATATTTGTTATCTTATTGATTTAATTGATGATTAGATTAAAGAAACTGCTAATGCTCTGAATTATTGGAAAAAAGTCACATTTTCGGACATGACAATGTTGATGGAAACAGACAAAAAAAGCAGCCCGAAGGCTGCTTTAATTTGCTACGTTTATAGGTTGGCGAGTTAAAAATTACGCAACCTTATAAGCAAGTTAGTCGCGAAGTGCTGCACCAAACTTCTCGTTCAGTACCGCTACGACCGCTGACACTGCTTCTGCTGTGTCTGAATCTTCCAGCGTACGCTCAGGAGACTGAAGAGTCAGTGCGATGGCCAGGCTCTTCTTACCCTCTTCCACGCCTTTGCCCTGATAAAGGTCAAACAGACGTGCACCTGTTACCAGCGCATTACCGGTTTCCAGGCATGCGGAAACTACATCTCCGGCTGCCACTGCTTCATCAACAATAACAGCAATATCACGACGGTTTGCAGGGAACTTGGACACTGCAACGGCTTCAGGAATGCGGCGGTTTGCAATTGCATTCCACTCGATTTCGAATACGACAGTGCGGCCATTCAGACCGAATTTGCGCTCGAGTTCAGGGTGTACTGCGCCCATGTAACCGACAATTTTGTCACCGGCCAGGATTGCAGCAGACTG
This sequence comes from Photobacterium sp. JCM 19050, assembly GCA_001310455.1. GTDB lineage: Bacteria > Pseudomonadota > Gammaproteobacteria > Enterobacterales > Vibrionaceae > Parasalinivibrio. The sequence continues at coordinate 111,099 of BAXG01000007.1, read as the reverse complement.
TCCTGGGTGCAAAGCAGGATGCTTTTCTGCACGGAAAGTCAGGTTCGTATCTGTCAGTTCCAGAATGGCTTCAACGTCACCCTTCATGTCGAAGAAATCAACGGTACCATTTTCCAGGTTCCAGTGATCTTCACTACGGTTACCCGCAATCACACCAGCCAGCATCACTTCCTGACGAATACCGTTTTCAGCACCTTCTTCCGGAATAAAGCGCAGACCCGACTCGAACAGACGAACACGAGGTTGCTGACGCTTCTGGTTGTAAGCGACTGTGTTCAAAAGGCCGGTCCACAGGCTTACGCGCATGGCTGACATGTCTGCAGAAATTGGGTTAGGCAACACGATTGGCTCGATCTCAGGTGCAACCAGTTTTTGTTGAGTCGGCTCAACGAAGCTGTATGTAATCGCTTCCTGGTAACCACGATCTACCAACAAATCACGAACGCGCTTAAGCGGCATATCTGCTTCGCGGTGCAGGTTCATGTTCAGGTGAGCAACAGGCGCTTGGTTAGGGATGTTGTCATAACCATAAATGCGGCCAACTTCCTCAACCAGATCTTGCTCAATGGCAATGTCAAAACGCATGATGGAGCATTAGCTACCCAACCTTCTTCTGTGGTTTCAACACTGCAGCCCAGGCGAGTCAGAATTTCAACAACATCTTCAGAAGGGACGTGGTGACCAAGCAGGTTATCCAGCTTGGTACGACGCAGCGCCACAGTGTTGTAAGTTGGCAGGTCTGATTGAGATTCAGCAGCAACAATAACACCGGCTTCACCACCGCAGATATCAATCAGCAGTTGGGTAGCACGTTCCATTGCCTTGAACTGTTGTTCAGGGTCAACGCCGCGCTCAAAGCGATGAGAAGAATCAGTATGCAGACCATAGCTACGCGCACGGCCGCGGATAGCGTCAGGCGCAAAGAATGCGGACTCCAGCAGAACATCCTGAGTTTCAGTGTTCACACCTGAATCCTGACCACCAAAGATTCCGGCAATGGCCAGCGCTTTGTTATGGTCAGCGATAACCAGTGTATCTGCATTCAATTCAGCTTCGTTGCCATCGAGCAGTGTCAGCTTTTCGCCCTGCTCTGCCATACGCACAACAATACCACCGTCGATCTTGGCAAGATCGAAGGCATGCATTGGCTGGCCCTGCTCCAGCATCACGTAGTTAGTGATGTCCACGATTGGGTCGATAGAACGAACACCGCAACGGCGCAGTTTTTCCTGCATCCAGATTGGGCTTTGTGCTTTTACGTTCACATTGCGAACAACACGGCCCAGGTAACGAGGACATGCAGCACCGGCTTTCACCTCTACAGACACTTTGTCATCAATAGATGGTGCAACGTGGTCAAATGCAGGCTCAGTCACCTCAGCACGGTTAAGAACACCTACTTCACGGGCAAGACCACGAATGCTCAGGCAGTCTGCACGGTTGGCAGTCAGGTCAACGTCAATAGTTACGTCGTTCAGGCCCAGGTATTCACGCACATCTGTACCAACCGGTGCATCCAAAGGCAGTTCGATGATGCCATCAGCTTCTACGTCAATACCCAGCTCTGTGAATGAACACAGCATGCCGTGGGAAGGCTGCCCACGCAGTTTTGCTTTCTTGATTTTGAAGTCGCCCGGCAGCACAGCACCAACAGTCGCGACACATACACGCAGACCCTGACGGCAGTTTGGAGCGCCACATACAATATCAAGCAGCTCTTCCGCACCCACATTTACTTTGGTTACGCGGAGTTTGTCGGCGTCAGGGTGTTGGGCACACTCAACCACTTCACCCACAACAACACCGTTAAATTGGCCGGCTACTGCTTCAACGTCATCAACTTCCAGGCCCGCCATGGTAATTTGGTGGGCGAGTTCTTCACTGTTTACTGCCGGTTTTACCCACTCGCGCAGCCATGAATCACTGAATTTCATTTGTCTCTCACCCCAATAATTACTTGAACTGTTTCAGGAAACGCAGATCGTTTTCGAAGAACGCACGCAGGTCGTTAACACCGTAACGAAGCATGGTCAGGCGCTCTACACCCATACCGAAAGCGAAGCCAGAGTATTTTCAGGTCGATATTTACTGCGCGCAGTACGTTCGGGTGAACCATACCGCAGCCCAAAACTTCTAGCCACTTACCGTTCTTGCCTTTAACGTCAACTTCAGCAGATGGCTCAGTGAACGGGAAGTAAGACGGACGGAAACGCACTTCCAGATCTTCTTCAAAGAAGTTACACAGGAAGTCATGCAGGATGCCTTTCAGCTGAGCAAAGTTAACGTTTTCGTCAACCAGCATACCCTCTACCTGATGGAACATTGGGGTATGGGTCTGGTCGTAATCGTTACGGTAAACACGGCCCGGTGCGATAAAGCGAAGCGGTGGCTGGCGGTCTTCCATCGTACGGATCTGTACGCCGGAAGTATGGGTGCGCAGCATCAGCTGAGGGTTAAAGAAGAAGGTGTCGTGATCAGTACGGGCTGGGTGATCCGCCGCAATGTTCAAGGCATCGAAGTTATGAAAGTCGTCTTCAATTTCAGGACCGGCTTCAACAGTAAAGCCCAGCTCTTTAAAGAAGCTTTCAATTCGCTCGATGGTACGGGTAACTGGGTGCAGACCGCCATTTTCAATACGGCGACCCGGCAGCGTTACATCGATAGTTTCGGCAGCCAGTTTGGCTTCCAGTTCAGCTCGCTCAAGGGCAGTCTTACGTTCAGCCAGAATTTGCTGAACTTTCTGCTTGGCCTGGTTAATAGCAGCACCGGCTTCACGGCGCTCCTCAGGTGGCAGTTTACCCAGTGATTGAAGTTGAAGAGTCAGCTCACCTTTTTTACCCAGGAATTTAACCCGGACTTCATCAAGCGCAGCAACAGACTCAGCCGCATCAACGGCTGCATTTGCGCTAACAAGAATTTCTTCTAATTGTTGCATCGGTTCCTCGTCCACCCTTCTGTGGTGGTGTCCATACGGGATAGTGGTAACGTCACATAGTAAATAAACAGACGTCCAAATCCAAACGCTAAAAGGGGTTTCTAAAAAGAAAAAGTTGTCAATTGCGTAAATTTGGTTCTGTGAATCCCATAACGGCATAAAATTCGGGAATTTCTGGCACAAAAAAAGAGAGCCGAAGCTCTCTTTTTTCACAAAATCAGACTCAATTACTGAGCAGCTTTTGCTTTTTCTACCAGCACAGCAAAGGTCGCTTTGTCGAATACAGCGATGTCTGCCAGGATCTTACGGTCGATTTCGATAGACGCTTTCTTCAGACCGTTGATGAAACGGCTGTAAGACAGGCCATTCTGACGAGCCGCAGCGTTGATACGCGCGATCCACAGTTGACGGAATTGACGCTTCTTCTGACGACGGTCACGATACGCGTACTGACCAGCTTTAGTTACCGCTTGGAACGCAACACGGTAAACACGTGAACGAGCACCGTAGTAACCTTTTGCAGCTTTAAGAACTTTTTTATGACGTGCGCGAGCTTGCACACCACGTTTTACGCGAGCCATTATATCTCTCCTAAACTAATTCGTGATTACATGAACGGAAGCATGCGTTCAACAGCTGCTACTTCGCACTTAGCGAGCAGACGGTTTGGACGCAGGTGACGCTTGTTCTTAGTAGTACGCTTAGTCAGGATGTGACGCTTAGTAGCGCGCTTGTATTTGATACCGCCAGCAGTTTTCTTGAAACGCTTAGCTGCACCTTTGTTGCTTTTCATCTTTGGCATGATGAAGAACTCCGCATTGTTGAGTTAATATTTAGTAATCAGGCGAAAAATGACCGGCTAACTGCCGGCCATTTTTTACTTGTATAGGCCGTAATTACTTCTTCTTAGGGGCAAGGACCATTATCATCTGACGGCCTTCAATACGCGTTGGGAAGCTTTCTACCACTGCGATTTCCACAGTGTCTTCCTTCAGACGATTGAGAACGTCAACACCGATATCCTGGTGAGCCATTTCACGGCCACGGAAACGGATAGTGACTTTAACTTTGTTGCCCTCTTCAATGAAGCGAACCAGGTTGCGCAGTTTTACCTGATAGTCGCCTACATCTGTACCAGGACGGAATTTTACTTCCTTAATCTGGACAATCTTTTGCTTTTTCTTCTGCTCTTTCTGAGCTTTAGCTTTTTCGAAGAGGAATTTGCCGTAGTCCATAACTCGGCACACTGGCGGCTCTGCGTTAGGGCTGATTTCCACCAGATCCAGACCTGCTTCATCAGCAGTGGCTAAAGCGGCTTCCAGACTAACGATACCAACCGGTTCACCATCAGCGCCAGTCAGTCGAACTTCGCGGATGCCACGGATTTCACCATTGATACGATGAGCATTTTGTTTGCCAGGGGCTTTCTTTGCGCCTTTAATACCTTATTCCTCCACTAGGTTGAGCTTGCGAGTGCGCACTTCTTCAGTCAGTGCTGCGATGAAGTCATCAACCTTGAATTTACCTAAGTCTTGACCTTTACGTGTACGGATGGCGACTTCGCCAGCTTCCACTTCTTGGTCTCCACAAACGAGCATGTATGGTACACGCTTCAGTGTATGTTCGCGGATTTTAAAGCCAATCTTCTCATTTCTCAAGTCTGCTTGAGCACGGAAACCAGCTTTTTGCAGCTTACGGGCTACTTCTTGAACATATTCAGCCTGGTTATCAGTAATATTCATTACCACTGCCTGTTGAGGCGCCAACCAAGTTGGGAAATGTCCAGCAAATTCTTCAATCAGAATTCCAATGAAGCGTTCGAGTGAGCCAAGAATCGCACGGTGAATCATTACCGGGATATGGCGCTCGTTATCTTCGCCGACGTAAGTTGCACCCAAACGTTCTGGGAGCGCGAAGTCTAACTGAACTGTACCGCATTGCCAAGCACGATCTAAGCAATCGTGCAAAGTGAACTCAATCTTAGGACCATAGAACGCGCCCTCGCCTTCTTGGATCTCATATTCGATATCCATAGAAGAAAGTGCTTCTTCCAGTGCTTTCTCAGCACGGTCCCACATTTCATCTGAGCCAACACGCATTTCAGGACGGGTTGAAAGCTTCACGACAATGCTGTCAAAACCGAAGGTCTTGTATGTGTCGTAAACCATGCGGATGCATGAAGTCACTTCTTCCTGAACCTGTTCTGGGGTACAGAAAATGTGCGCATCGTCCTGGGTAAAGCCACGTACACGCATCAGACCGTGCAAAGCACCTGATGGTTCATTACGGTGGCAACTACCGAATTCAGCCATACGAAGTGGCAGGTCACGGTATGATTTCAGACCTTGGTTGAAGATCTGAACGTGACCAGGGCAGTTCATTGGCTTAATCGCGTATTCGCGGTTTTCTGAACTGGTAGTGAACATGTAGTCTGCGTACTTGTCCCAGTGACCAGAACGTTCCCACAGTACACGGTCCATCATCAGCGGACCTTTCACTTCCTGGTAATCGTACTCAGTCAGCTTATCGCGTACGAATACTTCCAGTTCGCGGAAGACAGTCCAGCCATTGTGGTGCCAGAAAACCATGCCCGGGGCTTCTTGCTGCATATGGAACAGATCAAGTTGCTTGGCCAGTTTACGGTGGTCACGCTTGGCGGCTTCTTCCAGACGGATCAGGTGAGCTTTCAGCGCTTTCTTGTCTGCGAATGCAGTACCGTAGATACGCTGCAGCATCTTATTGTCACTGTTACCGCGCCAGTACGCACCAGCAACGTTCAGGATTTTGAAGTGCTGACAGAAGCTCATGTTCGGCACGTGCGGACCGCGGCACATGTCGATATATTCTTCATGATGGTAAAGGCCAGGACGGTCGTCGCGTGCAACGTTCTCATCCAGGATTTCCATCTTGTAAGGTTCGCCACGGCCTTCAAACACGTCACGCGCTTCTTGCCAGCTCACCTTCTTCTTAACAACTTCGTATTTGGTCTTAGCCAATTCCTGCATGCGCTTTTCAATCGCATCCAGATCTTCCTGGGTCAGCGAGCGGTCAAGGTCTACATCATAGTAGAAACCTTTATCAATCGTTGGACCAATGGCCATCTTCACTTCTGGGAACAGCTGTTTGATCGCATGACCAAGCAAGTGAGCACAAGAGTGACGGATGATTTCAAGGCCATCTTCATCACGGGCGGTAATGATTTCCAGCGCTGCGTCTTCTTCAATCAGATCGCAAGCGTCGACACGCTGGCCATTTACACGACCGGCAATACACGCTTTCGCAAGGCCTGGACCGATGTCCATTGCCACATCCATAGTCGAAACCGGATGATCGAATACACGTTGACTGCCGTCAGGAAGGGTAATTACAGGCATATAATTTCCTTACAGTGGTGCCACACACCAAGTAGCACATGCTTTGGTTTATACGCATAGATTTCAATTAGGGTCGAAAAATACACGCTTCGATTGCTTCCGGCTGGTGCACATTTTGGTACAAATCAAAATGCGTGCACCCGGAAGGTTTCAAATTGTAAACCTGTGATGTGATAACGCAAGCGCAATTATTCTCAAACCAATAAGTTTCGGCTGTTTGAGTCCCACGCTACATTAATCATCATTGTTGGATGACCCCTCCCTTCTTTTATCAGGTAATACTTGACGCTTGATACTTCCCATCACACACTACATTTGTATAGACATTTAAGGTTTCATGTATCGCTATGCAGCAATTACCCCGCTTTCAGCAGATTAAGACGCATATTGAAGAGAAGATTGCTTCAAAGACCTGGCTGCCCGGCCACAAAGTGCCAACGGAGGCGGAGTTGTGCGAGCAGTTTGGCGTGAGCCGGATGACGGTGAATAAGGCTATCCGGGATTTGGTTAACCAAGGATTACTGGAAAGAACGCCGCGCATCGGCACCTTTGTCTGCCACCGAAAGGCAGAATCCCCATTGATGGACATTCGGAATATTGCTGACGAAGTGAGGTCCCGGGGGCAGGAATACCGCAGCGAAATCGTGGTACTTGAAGCCAAGCTTGCATCGGAAGACGTCGCAGTTCGTCTGGGTGTCATGACCCACGCGGAAATTTTCTACAGCGAAATCGTTCACTTTGCTGATGACCTCCCAATTCAGGTTGAACTGCGCTGGGTAAATCCAAAGTTTGCACCTAACTATTTGAGCCAGGACTATTCAGGGATTACGCCTCACCAATACCTGTCTGAAAGCTGCCCTCTTAGTGCGGTGGAACACACGGTCGAGGCGATTATCGCACCCGGGGCAATTGCATCACTGCTTAAAATGGATAAATCGTCTCCTTGTCTATTATTACATCGCCGTACCTGGAGCCAGGACAATCTCATTTCAGCCGCCCTGCTGTACCACCCCGGCAGTCGCTACAAACTCAGTGCGGTGAGCAATACAGCCCGCTAGATGGTTGTTATCCACTTTCCGCTTGTAAACCCTCATTGACACCCATTTGACGCTTTCGATTTAACCATCCGACGACTTAGATCACATACTCATAACATCGGATATTGATCATTGCTCTTTATTTGTCTATACATTTGTATATACATAAGCTAAGTTGAATCAGGACACTCTGATGGAATGGGTAATCAAAAACTGTCGATTGATAACGATGAATCCGGCTGATTTACACTCCGGCTACGTGCCAGTGGAAAAGAGTTGGATTCACGTTCGTGGTTCGCAAATCGCAGCCATTGGACAGGGTGAACCTGAAACATCGCTGCCAGTCACAGATGCGCACGACATGCTGGTTACTCCAGGACTGGTTGACTGCCATACTCACCTTGTCTTTGCCGGTGACAGAGCTGATGAGTTTGAGCAGCGCCTGAACGGTATGCCCTACAGCGAAATTGCAAAACGCGGGGGTGGAATTCTCTCAACGGTAAAAGCGACCCGGCAATGCTCGGAAAATGAGCTTCTGGACATATCCCTTCCCCGGGGAAAAGCGTTGATACGTGACGGCGTAACTACTGCAGAGATTAAATCCGGATACGGACTTACCTTAAAAGATGAGCTGAAAATGCTCAGGGTAGCCAGGGAAATTGGAAACCACCTGAATCTGAACGTCTCCACAACTTTACTTGCTGCTCACGCCCTGCCTCCTGAATTCTCGGGCCGCGCAGATGATTACATTTCTTACGTGGTTAACGAAATCATTCCCGCTGCTGCAGAAGAAAAACTGGCGGATGCAGTCGATGTGTTTTGTGAAAGCATCGCTTTTAACTGCCAGCAAATGGCCTGCGTTTTTGCTGCCGCCAAAAACTATGGCTCAAGATAAAAGGCCACACCGAGCAGTTGTCGATGTCGGGCGGCAGCAAACTGGCGGCAGAAATGGGTGCCTGTTCGGTCGATCACATTGAATACCTAGACGAAGGTGGCATAAAAGCCATGGCTGATAACCGGACGGTGGGTACTTTGCTCCCCGGTGCCTATTTCTTCCTGAGAGAAACCCAGAGACCACCGGTTGATCTGCTGCGCCGCTATAACGTCCCGATGGCGGTTGCCACTGACTTTAATCCCGGTACCTCACCCTACGCGTCCATCACCCTGATGATGAATATGGCCTGCACTCAATTCGGCCTCACCCCGTTTGAAGCGCTGCAAGGTACAACCGTTAATGCCGCCAAAGCACTTGGCCTTTCAGATATCGGCTATCTTGCCCCAGGTATGCAAGCCGATATCTGTATATGGACATTAGAAAATCCGGCTTCTCTCAGTTACCAGTTCGGTCTTAATGCACTGAAACATCGTATATGCCGTGGAGAGTTTTCTGATGACTGACCAGTACAAAGACAACAACCGGCCTGTAGATATGTCGGTCTGGCAAGGCCGGACTGATGACGAAGACGGCAATACCGGGCTGCGGTTTCACCAGACGGTGATACCGGCACATAACGCAACGAAACCCGGCGTGATGTTATTGGGGTTTGCCTGTGATGAAGGGGTAGCGAGAAACAAAGGCCGCACAGGCGCTTACCAATCCCCTCCTGTTATCCGGCGGGCGCTTGCCAATATGGCCTGGCACCACAGCACCCCTGTATATGACAGCGGTGACATCGCGTGCGACGACCACAACCTTCAGGATGCCCAAAACCGGCTTTCCGTTGATATTGCAGAAGCACTGCGTCAACAACATTTCCCGGTTGTTTTAGGCGGGGGCCATGAAGTTGCATGGGGCTCTTTTCAGGGAATAACCCGTTACCTTTCCCAACGCAAAGGGGGCCGAGCTCCCCGAATCGGAATCATTAATTTCGACGCCCATTTCGACCTGCGCCCCCTTTCCGGAGACAGCAAATCGGGAAGTTCAGGTACACCGTTTACACAAGCCGCCAATCTATGCGCGAAAAATCAGTGGCCGTTTCACTACGCCTGTGTCGGTGTCAGCCGAACCAGCAATACCCAAGCATTGTTTAACACCGCAGAAGACCTTGGCGTGACGGTAATCGAAGATTGGGAGGTCACCCCTGAAACGCTCAACAACGTCACCAAACAGCTTGAGCAATTTGCCTTGTTGTGTGACTGCCTCTATCTAACCGTCGATCTTGATGTGTTACCCGCTTCCGTCGCCCCCGGCGTCAGCGCCCCGGCAGTTCACGGTATCAGCTACCCGATGTTAGAAACGATTTACCGCCATCTGCTTTCCCTCAGAAATGAAGATGGCTCCCGAAAAGTCATATTGGCAGACATTGCAGAATATAACCCCAGGTTTGACATAGACAACCAAACAGCCCGATTAGCGGCACGCCTTGTGTGGCAGCTATGCCGGAGCATCAGCACTGAACAAAATTAAGGAGTAAGTCATGACAGATCCACGTATGGACAGCAGCCGGGTGATTGAAGCCCCGACAGGAACAACACTGAATGCAAAATCCTGGCTGACTGAAGCCCCCCTCAGAATGCTGATGAATAACCTGCATCCGAATGTGGCGGAGCATCCCCAATCGTTGGTTGTTTATGGTGGCATTGGCCGGGCTGCTCGCAACTGGGCCTGTTACGACAAAATTGTTGAAGTGCTGAAACGTCTGGAGGATGACGAAACTCTGATGGTGCAATCCGGTAAACCGGTCGGCGTATTTCAAACCCATAAGGATGCGCCGCGGGTGCTGATTGCCAACTCCAATCTGGTTCCCCACTGGGCAAACTGGGAGCATTTTAACGAACTCGACCGGCAAGGCCTTGCAATGTACGGGCAAATGACCGCCGGTAGCTGGATATACATCGGCTCGCAAGGCATTGTCCAAGGGACATACGAAACCTTCGTTGCTGTCGCCAAACAGCATTTCGAAGGAGATGCATCCGGGAAATGGATTCTTACCGGTGGCCTTGGTGGCATGGGTGGTGCCCAACCTCTGGCTGCGACCATGGCCGGATTCTCAATGATTGCCGTCGAATGCGACGAAACACGGATCGATTACCGTCTTCGTACCGGTTATGTAGATAAAAAGGCGACAGACATAGATCAGGCTTTGGCTATCATCGAACAAGCAAAACAAGACGGCAAGCCGGTTTCTGTTGGTCTTTTGGGTAACGCAGCGGATGTATTCCCGGAACTCGTAAAAAGAAATATTACTCCCGATGTAGTCACAGACCAGACGTCAGCCCACGATCCGCTGAACGGCTACGTGCCTGTTGGCTGGAGCATGGAAAAAGCAAAAATCGAACGGGAAGCCCACCCGCAAACCGTTGTGGAAGAAGCAAAAGCTTCAATGGCGATTCAGGTGCAGGCAATGCTTGACCTCCAGTCTCGCGGTGCAGCAACACTGGACTACGGAAACAACATCCGCCAAATGGCACTGGAAAAGGGAGTGACCAACGCCTTTGATTTCCCGGGATTCGTCCCGGCGTACATCCGGCCACTTTTCTGTCAGGGGATTGGCCCTTTCCGTTGGGCGGCGCTTTCCGGAGACCCCGAAGACATCTACAAAACCGACCAGAAAGTGAAAGAGCTTATCCCGGACAACCCGCACCTCCATAATTGGCTCGATATGGCGCGTGAGCGAATCCAATTCCAGGGGCTTCCAGCGCGCATTTGCTGGGTGGGATTAAAAGACCGAGCACGCCTTGGCCTGGCGTTCAATGAAATGGTGAAAAATGGGGAGCTGAAAGCGCCGGTTGTTATCGGCCGCGACCACCTGGATTCAGGTTCCGTTGCCAGCCCGAACCGAGAAACCGAAGGCATGCTGGACGGCTCAGACGCTGTTTCTGATTGGCCGCTCCTCAACGCACTCCTAAATACGGCATCCGGCGCGACATGGGTATCTCTCCACCATGGTGGTGGTGTCGGCATGGGCTTTTCCCAACACTCAGGCGTCGTGATTTGTTGCGATGGTACAGATGAAGCTGCTGCCCGGGTAGGCCGGGTGCTTCGAAATGATCCGGCAACAGGTGTGATGCGCCATGCAGATGCGGGATATGACATTGCGATAGACTGCGCCCACGAGCAACAGCTTGATTTACCACTGCTTGATTTACCTAACCAGCCAGTACGCTGAGCAGACGGAGAAAAAGGATGTACGAACTGACTCTCAATCCGGGTGAACTGACTCTCACACAGTTACGCCGAATCAGCCGGGAACAAGTCGCCCTGACACTCAGCAAAGACGTAAAAGAGGTAATGCAATCCAGTACGGATACCGTGACGTCACTCATCGAGGAAGGCCGGGTGGTTTACGGTATCAATACCGGTTTTGGCCTGCTGGCCAATACCCGTATCGCGACGGAAGATCTCGAAACCCTGCAGCGAAGCATTGTGCTGTCCCATGCCGCTGGTATTGGTACGTTTATGCGGGATGAAACGGTTCGCCTGATGATGGTGCTAAAGGTAAACAGCCTTGCCCGAGGTTATTCAGGTATCCGGTTCTCGGTGGTGCAGGCGCTTGTTGGCCTGATCAATGCCGAAGTCTATCCCTGTATTCCAGAGAAAGGGTCTGTAGGCGCATCCGGCGACCTTGCTCCCCTCGCCCACATGAGCACAGTCTTACTTGGAGAAGGTCAGGCCCGACATAAAGGTGAAGTCATCTCCGGTGCAACCGCACTGAAAATAGCCGGCCTTGAGCCGGTAACCTTAGGACAAAGAAGGCCTGGCACTGCTCAACGGTACTCAGGCCTCCACCGCATTTGCGCTGGAAGGACTTTTTGCAGCAGAAGATCTTTATGCATCAGCAACGGTCTGCGGGGCATTGTCCGTCGAAGCAGCACTGGGCAGCCGGAAACCTTTCGACCCCCGCATTCATCGGGTAAGAGGCCACCGCAGCCAAATGGATGCAGCGGCAGCATACCGTCACCTTCTAGAGGCCAGCAGCGAGATTGGTGACAGTCACCAGGGCTGTGAAAGGTTCAGGATCCCTACTCCCTTCGCTGCCAGCCACAGGTCATGGGCGCTTGTCTCCAACAAATCCGCAGTGCGGCTGAAGTGCTGGAGACCGAAGCAAACTCGGTATCTGACAATCCGCTGGTGTTCCCCGATGACGGTGACATTATTTCAGGCGGCAATTTCCATGCCGAGCCGGTCGCTATGGCCGCAGACAACCTGGCGCTTGCCATCGCGGAAATCGGCTCTCTGTCTGAGAGAAGAATGGCTTTGCTTATCGACAGTAATCTGAGCAAACTCCCGCCGTTTCTGGTCAACAATGGCGGCGTTAACTCCGGCTTCATGATTGCTCAGGTAACGTCAGCAGCACTTGCAAGTGAAAATAAAACGCTGGCCCACCCGGCCTCCGTTGACAGCCTGCCGACCTCAGCAAACCAGGAAGACCATGTATCCATGGCTACCTTCGCCGGAAGAAGGCTCGCAGATATGGCTTGCAATACCCGCGGCATTCTTGCCGTTGAGTTGTTGTCTGCCTGTCAGGGCATTGATTTCCGGGCACCATTGCAGACATCCCCCCGTCTCGAGCAGGCAAAAGCTGAACTACGCGGTCGAGTGACTTTTTATGATAAAGACCGCTACTTCGCACCGGACATTGCCAAGGCTGACAATCTCCTCAAAGAAGCAAGTTACAACAAATTGGTACCCGCCGGTTTACTGCCGAGTTTCGCTTAACTATCCCCGTCTGCCACATACCTTGCTGTATGTGGCAGATTTTCATGAAAGCCGTTTCTCCCGTCTCAAATTCGAGCATCGCCAAGGAATGTGGCGCATTCCACAGTTCTTTCCCCGGCTAGTGAACTAAGATTATGAAATACCAAGGTGTATTTCTTTTCGCCTTGATATTTTTTCCGTTGGCGACATTAGGGGATCTACTATGTGGAACGCGCTGTCCATGCAGTTGGCCGAGGTCACAGGAAACGACTTTACGATCAAAGAAAAAACGGCCGTATCTGGCGGAGATATAAACGATTGTTTCTGTATCTCTGATGATACGGAAAGGCTGTTTGTCAAAACCAATGATCGTGAGAATTTGCCTATGTTCGAAGCTGAGGCAGAATCGCTAATTCGCCTTGCTGAAGCAGAAGCAGTTGAAGTGCCGCAGGTTATCCACCTCGGTGCAGTAAAAGACCACGCTGTTCTGGTTCTAAACTACCTCCCGCTGAAGCCCCTTGATGAAGACAGCGCCTACACACTGGGTGTGCAACTCGCCCGGCTTCACGAATGGGGAGAACAGCAGGAGTTTGGTTTCGACCTGGATAACTATATCGGTTACACCGTCCAGCCAAACAACTGGCACCGCAAATGGAGCAAGTTTTTCGCAGAGCAACGAATTGGATGGCAACTTCAGTTGGCGTCGGAGAAAGGCATCCAGTTCGGTGATATCGAAAACATTATCGACAACGTGAAATCCATTCTCGCCTCCCATCAACCCGACCTAGCCTGCTTCATGGAGATCTATGGCAGGGAAATACTGGCTTATCCCCTCTCGGCCCGGTGATTTTTGACCCGGCAAGTTATTGGGGGGACAGGGAATGCGACATAGCATTTACCGAGCTCTTCGGCCGCTTCCCGGAGACGTTTTATAAGGGTTACAACGCCCAGTATCCGCTCAGTGAACACTATGAAAACCGCAGGGATTTGTATAACCTCTACCATGTGCTTAACCACTGCAACATGTTTGGCGGGCACTACTTAACCCAAGCGGAAAATATGATTCTCCGGCTTGAACTGAACACTTAATTCGCCGTGTTGACCCGGAATGATGCAAAAAAATTTTTGGGTAATAGAACACGCCTTCTGAGCATTTCCCCAATGTTGAAAGCCGCTATTTTTGATATGGATGGCCTGCTGGTCGACTCTGAACCTTTCTGGCAGCAGGCACAAATTGATGTTTTCGGTGCACTTGGCGTCAACATCACACGCCAGGACACCATTAACACCACAGGTATCCGCATCGACCAAATTGTTACCCTCTACCATGATAGTCAGGGTTGGGAAGGACCTGACAAAGATGAAGTCTGCCAGCAGATCACAAACCGGGTTATTGAACTCATCAAAGAAAACAAACCAATGATGGCTGGCGTGCCAGAAGCCATTGAAGCCTGTCGATCTGTGGGATTACGCGTTGCGTTAGCTTCTTCATCACCCATGAAGCTTATTCAAGCTACGCTAGATTCACTGGCTCTCAGCAACGTATTCGAAGTTATTCACTCCGCTGAACACCTGAAATATGGTAAGCCTCACCCTGAGGTTTATCTGAACGCTGCTGATTCTTTAGGTGTTTCTCCGCAAGAATGTGTTGCACTGGAAGATTCGTTCACCGGCCTTTTAGCCGCTAAGGCTGCCCAGATGAAAACCATTGTAGTACCTGAACATTCCGTCTTTGAAAAAGCCGGCTTTGTCATCGCAGACACCAAACTTAAATCTCTCCGCGAAGTAACTCCTGACTTACTTCACAGTTTGAGCTAACACAGTTTCACTGAAACTCCCGGCATTCCAAAGGACGTCCGGGATTTTCCTGCCATCAAGCCGAATCTTCAGACATCTATTTATCTTTTAAATAAATACTTACATATACATGAATCCGTACAATTACTGATTCGCCATTCTAAGAAAGCAATCATGCTTTTCAGTTATTTCACTGAAAAAAACAATCCTGAGTTCTACTATCAACATAGGTGCTCAACAGTCACCTATCCGGCAACAATGCTAGCCTGAATGGCGCCAATTTTTTTGCCATTCACTTTTGAAGTACCGCTTTAATGAAAATAACGACTCTATGGAGCGAAGCATGCGAAACTATACTGAAAAAGCGATTAACTGCCCTCACTGCGGACACCGAATCCGTATTACTCTGGATACCAGTAATGGCGACCAGGAGTTTTATGACGATTGCCCGGCATGTTGCAATGCCATTCATCTGAGCTTTCATGTGGACACCCAGCATAACAATGTTCAACTCTTTGTAGACGCTGACGACGAACAGATATTCTAAAATTCAGTTCCAGACAAATACACCGGGCATAGAACCAGGCTTAAACGATTCAATACCTTCGCTTGCTCCAAACTGGAAAGAGTGCTCAAAAGAGCACTCTTTCTTTTTATAAACGCTACGCGTTTCTGCTTGCCAGAACCCGTTCAACGGTATCTACAATTGCCTGAGTCTGCGGATCAACTTCGATATTTACTCTGTCAGCAACCTTTCGCCAGCCCATATTGGTGCGCTGAAGTGTTTCCGGGATTAAGTTAACGCAGAACTGGTTTTCCCTGACCTCGCCGATAGTAAGGCTGATGCCGTCAATACCGATATAGCCTTTATCGAATACATATTTGGTCAGGACTTCCGACAGCTCAAACCACACCTGACGGTTGTTTTCACTGTCAATGACATCCACAATCGCTGCCGTAGCCATAATGTGCCCAGACATACTGTGTCCGCCAATTTCGTCGCCGAATCGCGCAGCACGTTCGAGATTTACTGCGTCCCCCACATTGATTTCACCAAGGTTTGTCAACGCCAATGTCGCCTGCATCAAGTCGAACCAGACGGTTTTTCCGTCAATGCGGGTGACCGTCAGGCAACAACCGTTGTGTGCCACTGACGCCCCTGTTTGAAGACCCTTCAACATCTCTGCGTCGAATTCGATTGCATGAGAGCGAAAGTTCTCCTTTTCAATAATCTCAATAACCTTTCCGGTTCCCTGGACGATGCCGGTAAACATAAAAATTCCTGTGTTTTTCGATGTATCACTGATTTGTTAGAAATATACCCAAGCCACCTCAAGATGCAATTTTCAGCGAGAATTGATTGGCTGTCAGTCAAAGCGTTGTTTTGACGATCTAGTGGCTCTAAATCAAAAAACAGCAACGCAGAATGAGAGCCAATCAAACTCGCCCTTCGGGAGTGTTTCAGTGCGTCCACTTCTGTGTCAAATACCTTTGAAAGGGAACAGCCATTCCTTCAGGCATTTTCCTTGAATTGAACGCACTGAAGTCACTCTGAATCACGCACCTTGAGGTGGTTTGGGTATATACCGTGTAACAAAGAGTTCGGCACTGAAAGAATTTCCTGGTGTTCGTTGGATAAGCAAATTATTCCCCTCTATAATCCTCCTCTTTCCTTTCCAGACTTTTCTGCACTCAAATTTTTGGAGCTTTCTGTGCAATCAATGCGGCAAGAATCTATCAATATCATTAAGTTGGGCGTCCCCGTTTTCCTTGCCCAAATCGCCCAGACATCTATGGGCTTTGTCGATACCGTGATGGCGGGTGCGGTCAGTGCAACTGACATGGCCGCAGTCGCCGTCGCTGCCAGTATCTGGTTGCCTTCAATCCTGTTTGGCATTGGCGTATTGCTGGCACTGACACCGATTATTGCGCAGCTAAACGGCTCCGGCCGCCGGAATAAAATCCCCTTCCAGCTTCATCAGGGACTGGTGCTTGCACTGATTCTCTCTGCGCCGATTATGCTGCTTCTCTATAATGCCGGCGCGATCATCCACTTTATGGATGTTGAACCTGTACTGGCAGAAAAAACCATTGGTTACTTGCACGCGATTATGTGGGCTGCCCCGCCGTTTCTCCTGTTCCAGGCGCTTCGCAGCTACACCGAAGGGGTTTCCCTGACCACACCGGCCATGATCATTGGTTTTATCGGCCTTGCTGCCAACGTTCCTCTTAACTGGATTTTTGTATTCGGTAAGTTTGGCGCACCAGCACTTGGCGGTGTGGGCTGTGGTGTGGCAACGGCGCTGGTCTATTGGCTGATGTTTTTTGCCATGCTGGCCTACGTTCTTATCACACCAAAGCTCAAGCGTATGGAAGCATTCAACACCTTCTATGCACCTGAGCCTGCAGCAATGTGGCGTATTTTCAAGCTTGGTTTCCCTGTCGCAGCAGCCTTTGTTTTCGAAGTTACGCTGTTTGCCGCCATTGCCCTGTTAATCAGCCATTGGGTCCGGTTACTGTCGCTGCACACCAGATTGCGATTAACTTCTCATCCATGATCTTTATGTTGCCAATGAGTATTGGTACTGCTGTCAGTATCCGTGTTGGTCACCAGTTGGGTGAAAAATCCGTAGAAGGTGCAAAGCGCTCAGTAAAAGTCGGCCTGATGATTGGCCAGTGTACTGCGCTGGCAACCGCCGGGCTGACTATCCTGTTCCGCTACGACATTATTTCCTTGTATTCAGGCAACCCGGAAGTCGTTGAGCTTGCCGCTCACCTAATGATCATGGCTGCCATTTACCAGTGCTCAGATGCGGTTCAGGTTATCGCTGCCGGCTCCCTTCGCGGCTACAAAGATATGCGCGCCATTTTCAGCCGCACGTTCATTGCTTACTGGGTAGTCGGTATGCCTTTGGGTTATATCCTGGGTATGACCAACTGGCTGGTACCGGCGATGGGCGCAACCGGCTTCTGGATTGGTATTATCATCGGCCTTTCAACAGCAGCGCTTCTTCTGGGTATCCGTCTTAAGTGGATCAGCAGCCAGACACCTGAGTTCCAGCTGGCAATGTCAGAAAAGTAATCTCAAATCTGCCAGAACAAGAAAACCCGGGGCAGCCCGGGTTTTTCTATACTTCCAATTAACAGGCAATTTATATCACCCATCAATCGCCAGCACTTCCCGGCGTCGTTTCACCATAATATAAGCAAAGCAGCCAAAGTAGAGTGCGATAACCAATGCCCCTACCCACTGGATTTCGAGAAAATCCAGCTTGAACAGGACCGTCAACGCACACAGCGCAAAAACATTACCGATGATGTATTTCCCTTTCCCCACTCTCTCTGATGTGAGTTTGAGGTTTTCAGTGTAAAGACGAATCAGGGAATCCAGAGAGTTAATCACAAACGTAATGCCCACAATCACCATGGAAATTCCGACAAAACCTGAGCTTTCGAGCCCATTGTTATGGTAGAAGAACAATACACTGAACCAGACTGCAAGCGGGATTGAAGGGAAGACCAATAACGCAGCCAAAAGTTGCCATGTCCGCAAGCCCCCAACAAAACGGGATGTAAACTGACCAATCATGATGCTCCAGGCAAACCACCAGAACAGATAAAACGCATGGTAGTCGTTCAGAGGAAGCACAAACTTGTGAATGTTGACGAAGTAGTCACCAATCATGTTTGCCGCATTCATCAACTCTTCCATTCCCATTGCGGCAATCATCCACATAAAGGCAATGAGCGCCAGGAACAGCCATGTAGAGGCCAGGCTGAGGATCCGGACGTATTTTATATCGGTACTTGAAAACACTGCGGCAAGAATCACAGCAAATACGATCACGTAGAATGTTGTCACCACCGAACCTTCAGTGGTTAGCTGTGGAAGATACCAAGGCAAGTTTGTCAACAGAAGGTAGGCGGTAAACGCGCAGGTACCAATGATGACGATATTATTTATTAACTTAACCACCGGTATTTCAAAAAAGCCTACTCGTGGCTCAATGACGCAGAAGTAAAAACTGGTCAGGAAATAGAATCCCCAGATCAAAAAGCCCCAGTAGCAAACTCAATTGCCAGTGGATTGGTAAACGCATATTCCGGGCTGACTTCATGGTCCGCATACCCTGCAAACTCAGTCAACGGAAACATGATTAGGCCAACATCCAGGCCGGAAGTAAAAAGAATTGCAACAAACGTAAAGGTTTTTACCGGCGACGTACCGGTACATTTCATATTGCCCCATCTGAGCAGGCAAAAGCCGATCACTAACAGGGTAAAAATTATCCCTGCACTTAAAAACACGTTCATCTGACACTCCTTGTCATTTTTTCCGCAGAACATACGGTATCCCGAAGTGTTCTGTTTCAAGTTCATGAACGAGTTATTATGTCAGCCGCTCCGGAACGCCCCGCTTCAATCGCGGCATTGCTTGCTGCAAATACGACGGCTCTGGCGGGGGCCATTTCCGCATGCGATGACACAGCACAAAGGGGGCAAAAAATGTCCAACTACAATATATAGGGGAGAAACTAGTCTTCCGGCCCGGATAACACGTACTCTCAGGTTATAACTTTTTGCAAATACGAGCAGCCAACTCTCTGACCATGAACAGAATTACGCCTGTTACTCTCTCACTGTTACTCACAGCCTGCATACCCGCCGGTGACACGCAAGACGTCTTCCAGGAATATCAGAACAGAGTGGCCAACATCACTGAGAGTGAGCTGCTACCCGCAGATGACAGTGAGCCACCTGCTTTGCCCCGAAAGCGAAGCCTTACTTTACCGGTAGAGGATATTCGAGTGGGGTTGCTTGACGCTTATGAATTACATGAGTGTGGTTTGTTCCAACACATTGCAGAAAGAAACTCGGTGCTCGGAAAAATCCAGGACGATTTTCAGTTGCTTGATTACGAAATGACGTTTCTGGAAAACATTCAGCGTTGTATCACTGAGTTACATAACGAAGACCTGAAAACACAACTCCTGTCCATCGCCACCCGGAAGAAAGCACTTTTTCCCGTGCGCTACTGGAACGCAGTCGGTGCCACGGATGCATGGCAAAAACAGCTGAAAGTTCCTAAGACAATGCTGCCTATTGAAGATGCCCCTCCCCACGCAGGCGCGCTGACTGCGATAAGCACCTTTGCCACCATTTCGCCTGAAAACACATTCGAACCCGGGTCTATCAAAGCCTTGCAACAATCCATAGAGACACAGCATTACGCCGGGACCCTGTTCTACTCGATGCACCGTACTACGCAATTGCTAGAAGCGATAACCCGGCAATTAAGGGAATCAGACGATCAGATTGCCTGTGGTCAAAACCGGAACCAAACCAAAGCAGAGTACCTGAGCAATGTATTTTTCAAATATTATGCCGGCCCCATTCAGCCTTATCTTGCCCGGCTGGACAGCATGTACCGGGATCTCGCGCCACCGCTAAGAAAAATCGTCTCGAATACCTCCCCACCAGATGCATTTACACCCTACCGTCAGTACTACATTGAAGGAGGTATGTACACAGCGTTCAGAAAAGCAATTGACGGTCACGTTGAGTACTGGCAACAACTGTTTAAGCGATGCAACATAAAGATAGGTGCGGCAAGAGGATAAGGTCGATCACTACCTCATCAAATTGCTGATTCAGTAATCAATCACGCACCAAGAACGAAAAAACCGAGGTTTGAGGGTTGCACCCGCCATAACCAACCAGTATTATCAACAGCGTTCTCAGGAACAAAGTTCGAAAGAACAACAAGATGCGTCCGTAGCTCAGTTGGTTAGAGCACCACCTTGACATGGTGGGGGTCGGTAGTTCGAGTCTACTCGGACGCACCATTTTCCTGATTTCGATTCTGCGTCTGTAACTCAGTTGGTTAGAGTGTCACCTTGACATGGTGGAAGTCGGTGGTTCGAGTCCACTCAGACGCACCAAATTCCAGACAAAGCCCGCTCATGTAGCGGGCTTTGTTGTATCTAAAGGTCACCGTATTCTCCCTCCCTGCTATCTAATCCCCTGAAAGTCATAGATTTGATACAAAAGTCTTACCCTCCCTTCCCCTATTGTAAGTCTTAGGAGCCGTGATCCAGTCCAGGTAAACGGGCAGGAAAAAAATCAAAAAGCGGCAGCCAAGGGCGAAAAGCCTATGACCTCATCTGAGTTGTTTTGGGATAGGCAATGACGACATTTCACCTGCCAGGAGGCTTGAGTGCAGTCTTCATTGAAAAACTACAAAAGTCAGTGCGCATTGGGTTTTCTTCTTCTATTGGGATTGTCAGGTTGCGGTGAACGGGAACAGGTTACCTACTACACCTGGGAAGGATTGGGGCCGGATAAATGGGCTTCTGCGTGGCTAATCCACCGCTATGCGGTCCCGGGCACCCAAATTGAGGTAATTCCAGCCGGATCCTCTGCACCTAATCCGGATCGTACGTTCGACTTTCCCGGAGCGAAGTATCTCCGGGTTGGTGATCAAACAACCTTCGAGCAAATCACTTCTTCTTGGTCACTGGACGCAAAAGATCCCGCTCTTTCCCGTATGGCCACAATCATCAATGATATTGAGGTTAACTTTTGGGGCAACACTGTAGACCCGGTATCAGATTATGTTGAAGCCGGATTCCGCGCACTGCAACGAAACAGCCAGGGTAAACCGGTTCCTCAGGCCTGCTACTTCTCATTCTTTGACCGGGTTCTGGCAACCGCAGGAAATACCCAAATACCGGCATCCCCAGAAACATTGCTCCCGGATGAAAGTTGCTTCTCTTCTGACATCGAAGCCACCGCGTCAGCCAACAACCAGTTCATCCCACAATTACCTGTAAAAACAATCGCCGAATCCGTGGCCTCAGGGAGAAAAGTCGCCTTTATCGATGTACGTGAGCCCTGGGAGTTCAGAGAAAACCATATCCCGAACGCCGTTAATGTCCCGCTCAGGAATATTGACAGTTTGAAGCCCGAAGACTTTGCGGACTATGACTATGTCGTCGCCTACTGTGTGAAAGACTTTCGCGGATTCGAGATGGCAAAAGCCTGAAGCTCAACGGGTTCAATAACGCAGTTATTCTCGAACCTTTTGGCATCAAGGGCTGGGTCAGCGAGGGGCTACCGGTGATGCGTGCAGATGGTATGACCGACGAGGAGGCGTTTCAACAGCTGAAACGTTGCGGTGCGCAAACATCCAACTGTCAGACTGAGGGATAACATGTCGAAACCAACGATGCGCGATCATAACCCTTCTCGCCTGATGGTGCTCATTGTGCTCAGTCTTTTACCTATGGCGGTTTGGCTGGTTCACCTGGAAGATCCCATGGTCTATTTCGGATACCAGACACCACCGGGACAAATTCAATATGTCCTGTCAAAACTGGTTGGGCTGTATGCCATCTTTTTTATTTGGTTGCAGCTTCTTTTAGCGCTGTCGACCTATAATCTGAAACGCTTTATTTACCCCAAATTTTCAAACGGAACGCATATTAAACTCGGCCTGACTGTTCTTTCAGCATCGGTTTTACATGCGGCACTTTTTGTCTGGGGTGTATCCGAACGTGCCGGGCATTTTGCCTATCACTTACTCTTACCCAACTTTAATTCCGGCTATTACAACATAGCAGTTTCTCTCGGCTTACTTGGGCTGATTTTGATTATTACAGTAGGCTTTTCCGGTAAATTAAGAAAAGTCAAAAAATCACACATCGCTAAATTAGCACATCGACTATCAATGCCAGCCTTTATATTAGCATTTACACATGGCTTCATGATCGGGACAGAATCCCGTTTCAGCCTGATGTACTATTTCTATCTGTCAATGGCAATTGCTTTATTTATTTCTGTTTTATTGCGTTTAAACGACATCAAAAAGAAAGCACGCGGAGCATCAATTAATTAATAAGGCAATCCTAAGGCAGAGTATGAAAAACATCATATCAATCGCACTGATTTTCATTGCGTCATTCCCTTTGTATGCAGAAGAGTGCTTACCAAAAGGCATGTTGATTACCGCTTATTCTGAAGGCAACTGGCAGTTATATCTGCCTGACGGTAAGTGTGGTTGGAACAAGGTTTCCACCGAGTCTGAGCCCCGAACTCCTTCGTTGTCTGTCTCTAACAATTCAGTTGCCTACGTTGATGCAGCCGGTAATGTCCGTGAAAAAAAACTCGAATCACTTGAAGACCTTATCATCATTGAGAAATCCGGATTGGATGCGTATACCCAACTCTCCTATGACGCTTCGGGTAACAACCTTTATGCGGTGTTGCTGAAAGATGGCAACAGCGTTGATTCAGACATTGTTCTTTGGAACAGAAAAAACAGGGAAATATCTACGGTATTGAGTCAGCGTTCGGCACAATTTGAACCTTTCCCGTCTAAAGATGGAAATGTTTACTATGGTAACGTTTCATGCACCGTTCAATGTAAGCAAGTTATTCAGGAAATATGGGAATTAAATGAAACGGGAGCGACAGTAAAACAACTGACACTTCTTAACGCCACATCAAGGCAACCAGTTTCAGATGGAAATGGCAATATTTACTTCAGTTCAAACAAGCACCACTTTTTCAACATTTGGAAATATTCTCAAAAACACAAAAGAAGTGAAAAACTCACAGAAGGAACAGTTGTTGACTTCAGTCCAGTGGTAATTTCATCAAAAGTATACTTTATTCGAAAGACACCTGATGACATTAGCCTGATGGTTTTGAATACAGAAAATAAAAATGCTAAACCCGTGACAATAAAAAGTCAGTTTGAAGATATTAAAGAATTGCGGCTAGGTAGAACCGAATAATGCAGAAAAAAGTGCCCTTTCCCGGTGGTTTTTTATATACCATGGGTGGGTTGTTGGCTTGGTTATTTGCATCTTTTTGTATTGCAGATACAGCAACCTCTCCGGTGGTGTTACCTCAAAACCAGAATTGGTTGCTGGATACTTCCGGCGACACAACGCTCGCTGTCCCTTTTCAGGCCATAAAACCTATCCAGAAACTGAGTATTCAACTTGTCAGTGGCGATGGCGATATTGTTAAACGCTTTTCAATGTCAGACATCAGCCCCGGCCAGTTTTCAGTCCGTTGGGACGGAAAAGATGACAACGGACGTCAAGTGCCGGATGAAGCATACACCCTCCTGTTCAAAGGCACAGACAAGTCGGGAAATCTATTTACGCTGGATCCGCGCCGAACCAGCGGCGGTGAGCTGCTTCAAGATTTGAAAACCCGGGTTTTGGAAAATGGGCACATCAGTTACCAGCTGACAAAACGGCCCGGGTAATGATTCGCGCCGGCATCCGCGGCGGCCCGTTGGTCAACAGTATATTGACATGGTCACCCAGGAATTTGGGAGCCAACATCCAGGCATGGAACGGGTTTGACCATTCGAATGTTGAATACCTGCTCGGCAACCCTGACCTTCGTGTCCTGGTTGTCGCTTATGCCCTTCCCAATGCCACAGTCATTACTACCGGCAATTCATCGACAGATTACTTCACTTACCGAAAGGAAAGAGGCTTTCCCGACGGAGAGATACACCCGGAGGCCATTGTTTCCCAGCGGAACGGTCAACGAATCTCTCCGTTTTTTTCATGCCTGTCAGTCTCGCCCAAGAGCCGGAACTTCGCTTTTCGATGCAGGAAACACCAAAGGTTAACGAAGCAGGACGGTATGTATTGGATAAGCCCGTCACTGTCACCGTCGATTTGTCAGCCAAAGACAAATGGCTGATGCAGCAAAGCCAATATGAGATCTCTTTTTTCGTCGACCATAAATTCGTGGCCGAGGAAGAAACCGGATATACCCCCCTTTCCTGGCGCTTTGACCCACAAACTGCCGGACCGGGCAACCATGTATTCAGCATTAATCTCGCCGGGTTGTGGGGCCACGTAGGTGTGTACAGCTTTTTGTTCGAAGTACCCGAAATCAAATGAATTCCCGGCCCAGAGCGGTCTGGTGAGGAGTGTTTATGAGCATCAAACGGATGTGCTGTTTCATCTTGCTGTTATCTCTGGGTTTACTCTCCGTGTCCGCCAGGGCAGGAATTATTCCCCTTAATCTCAACGATTTCTACTCAGACCCAACGGTGAGCATCGCGACTGACGGACAGAGCGCCACACTCAATGAAGACCCCGGTTTCTCGTTTGTCTTGCTCTCCAATGACCCTGGGCTCGGCGACCCCAACATCATCATCCCGGCGATGAACACCTTTTTGCAGTTTGATTTCGTGTTCAGTGAGGCGGCAGCCGGTATCGATCAGTTTGTCGCAAATCTCACCGACACAGCTGGAAACCCGCTGGGAATGCCGTTTTCTCTGGTCCACAACGCATCAGTGAGCGGGACAGCCTCGTTTGATCTGTCGACACTGATTGGTCAGACATTGGGATTGACCTTCCAACTTGTCTCGCTTCCCGGCGATAACGATTTGGCGGCGGTTTTAAACATCAGAAATCTTCGCTTGGTCACTGAAACCGTGCCCGCACCTGAACCGCCGCTGATGGCGCTTTTCGTATTTGCATCCCTCTTTTGCCTGCGCAGAAAGGCGAAAAACTGAATTCATTAACTTAAATTCGGCCTGAAATCGGCTTGCTGTATCGATGATGGCTCACCAGGAGAGAATCATGAGATACCTCATGCGCTGTTATGCAGCACTGGTGGCGGTGATGATGCTGGCTTTTGTTCCGCCTTCACAGGCAAGCATTGATCTGTCTTCCTTAAGAGCAGTGCCGACTGACCAGGTTGGTGTGGAAGTCATTTCCACACACTTCAACCGCCGGACAGGTCAGGCAACTTACGAAATGTCAGTGACCAACAACACTGGTGCTCCGTTACCCGGCCCAGTTTATGTTGTCGTCAACAATTTCCCGTCTCAGGCAACCGTGCAAAACCCGGACGACACAACCAACGACGGAAAACCGGTCAAAATCATCAACATTGGCGCATTGGCAAGCGGAGAAAATGCGACCCTTTCCCTGATCTGGAAGTTGGACGGCCGTGTTCGTCTGAGTTTCGACTTGGCGCTTTATGTTTCAGACCTGTCACCGCCAACCATCTCAGAATTTGTCAGCGCCAGTTATAATCTGGTTGCCGGGCAGTCCACCGAACTCTCTTGGCAAGTCGAAGATGCAGACAACATCACTCTTACCCCGCCGGGCAGTTCGGTTTCCCCATCCGCCAGCCAGACCGTTTCTCCGACCGAAACCACAACCTACACACTCACAGCATCTAATGGTGGCGGTTCAGTTTCCAAGGATGTAACAATCTCCGTCCAGCCTCGGCTTGGCTCAGCATCCGGGCAAACCCTGCATCCGGTAACGCCCCATTTCAATACGGTTTTCGCCACTTACCGACACATTTACCGCGATTAACCTCTACCGTTGGGACTTTAACGGCGATGGCCGTTTTGACCGAAATGACACCGTAGGACGCGACCAGACGTTTTACTACAGCACACCAGGCATTTATGACGTATTGCTTGAGGCCACCGCCAGTGACGGGACTGTACAACAGGCCACATACAGGCTGGATATCCAGAACATGCCTCCTGTTGTGTCAGCCAGCGTAAACGTGACCAACGGGATAGTTCCGCTGACGGTGATGTTCGCAGTAAGCGGCAGTAACAGCAACGGCATCGCTAGTTATGAATGGGACTTTGACGGTGATGGAACGGTTGATTATTCGAATCCCAGCTCCGGCTCCGCGACCTATCTTTACCTCTCGGCGGGTAACTACACACCATCTCTGAAAGTTACCGACCAGCTTGGTGCGTCCACTACGGTGTCCTTACCCGATATAGAAATCCGGGCACTTCCTCCGGGCAGTACGACGGTTGACCTGATTCCGGATACCACCAACGGCAATGCTCCCCTGACGGTCAATTTCTCGTCATCCGTCACACCAGGCAGCGGGCAAACCATTTCCGGCTGGCGCTGGGATTTTGAAGGCGACGGTACCGTTGACAGCACTCAGGCAAATAGTGCCTCCCATACTTATCCGCTTAGCGGGACGTATTTTGCCACCCTCGAAGTCACAATGTCTGACGGTCAGGTCGCCAAGGATATTGTCAAGGTCACAGTGAACGGCTCCCCGCCGGTTATGACGCCAATTTCGGACCATACATTAAATTCCGATATCGGGGATTCCAGTGAAATCGCTACACAAATTACCACCCCAACCCGGCTTCAACTCCAGATTGAAAACAGCCGGGGTGACGTCGTCCGGACACTTATTCCCTGGCAGGTTCGCGGTCCCGGTACCTACAGAGACAGTTGGGATGGCACCGATGACAGCGGCACGACACTTCCGGAGGTCCGTATTATGCGGTCCTGCTTTATGAAGAGGGTTCCGGTCAACAACGTATAGACCTGCGTGACTCCACTGGTGGGCGTCAATACAACCCAAGACGTACCCGGATTCCGTCAAGGTTCTCGCCCTATGACAACGATCCGCTGGACATCACATTTACCGTAAACCGTCCATCAGAAATCACTGCCTTTATGGGTCTTTTCCGCACCAACACCCGGCTGGTGACTTTCCTTCAACGCGTCCCCCACGGCGCGGGCAGCTATACCGTTTACTGGAACGGTGAAGCGCCAAACGGGCAAATCATTGAACCGGTTCCGGGGAACCCTTTCCTGTTTGGTATCTGGGGATGGGAACTGGCTTACAACGTTATTTTTGTGCGCAATGCCCCTCAAATTGCAGGTGTCGAAGTCACACCGGGTGTGTTTATCCCGTCCGGCAATATCGATGACAACAGCAACAGTGTGGTTGATTTCACCTTGAGCAAACCGGCAACCGTTGAGCTTGTGGTCTCAGACGTGGACTCAGGAACAGAAGTGGCTCACCGCCAATATTCCTCATTGCCTTCCGGCGCAAACCAAATTCTCTGGGATGGAAAGAATGACCAGGGAGAATTGCTTGCACCGGGGGATTACCGCCTTGGTATCCGGGCTGTTGGCAGCAACGGGGCTAACTCGATGTTCATCTATGGCATGCAACGGATCTTCTACTAGGAGCGCACCATGAAGCACTTACTGAAAGTCATCATCGGTTGCTGCTCTCTCCTGGAGCACCGGAGGTTTCGCCGGGGAACTCAGCACTGAAAAGTGGGTAGAAATCGAAGTTGCTGTCCGTGCCCTCACGGTCGAGGGAATGGAAAACCGCCACGCCCTTCTTCAACAGGGCGCATCCCTGGACAGCCAGTTTGACAGTGATTCCGACATCCAAAGCCAGATTGGTGACATCTACCGAAGCAACGGCACATCCGCCGTAGAGCACATCAATTTTGGCCGGCATAACCACGCTGAAATTTCGGCGTGGCTGGCCGGACAACCCGGCATTCAGGATCAACTCGACAGCATCGACAGTGCATTTGCATCCGCCCAAGCGCGCATCGCCGCCCTTGAAGCAGATTAGCCCAGGGAGAACACGTAATGTTTGGCATCAGGAGTTTCAGATTTTCAACGCTACTTGTCATGCTGGCCACCTGCCTCGCAGTTTTCCTGGCGGCTGAAAACTCGTATGCGTACCACTACCCCTGGGATCAGGGGCACGACACCACTAACCCGAATGACCCCAATGACCCCGGTCCGTGCGAAGGCCGAACTGTGATCCCTGCTCTAGCACTGGGTCACCGGTTTATCTCCAGACTGGCCATTTGATCTGGACTGAAAAAGACATAGATATTCCGGGTCGTCCCGGGTTGTCCCTTGGCCGGACATACAATTCTAACGATCCACGAAGTGGTGCCTTCGGCAACGGCTGGTCCACCGGTTGTGAAGTCGGTCTGTATCAGGTCACCGACACCATCCAGGGAACAGGTGGTGCAGTCGTCACTGAAAAGTACTATGTGTACCGCACCGCGAACGGTAAGCGGTATCCCTACAAGAAAGATACATCAGGCAACTATGCGCCTCCGGGAAAGCTAACCAACACCCTGACAGAAAACAGCGACGGTACGGTTAGCCTGACCGAAGAGAATGGTTCCTCACGCACATTCAATGCATCCGGGGCACTCATCAGGGAAGCCAGCCCGGCGGGGCAAGCCCTCAGCTACAGCTATGACGGTAACGGACGACTGACCCAAATTGCGGATAATGCCGGTCGGTCTCTCAACCTCACTTATAACCTTTCCGGTCGAGTGTCGGCTGTTTCCACACAAGATGGCACTCAGTGGCAATACGCCTATGACGCTTCCGGAAACCTCACCGCCGTGACGAATCCGGACGGTGGAACACGCAACTATGAGTACCTGGAGCGGGACATCCCGGGTGACGCGCAGGACTACTATTTACTCACCAAGGTCGTAGATGAGGCAGGTGTCACCGCTACGGAAGTCACCTACGTCAGTCAATCCACCAAAGTCTCTTCGTATACTGTCGGGGCTAACCGTTTTATCTATAGCTACTTGAGTGACACCTCGGTATCGAAGCGTGATTCAACCGGCGTATCCTGGAATTACCAGCTTAATGACAAAGGTGAAATTACTCAGGAAACCGCACCGACCGCCGGAGGAAGTGTCATAGCCGACCGTTTCGCCTATGACGAAAACGGTAATATCACTGTCTATACCGACCCGTTGGGCTACCGTTGGGAATCTACGTACGACGCTCAAAACCGCAGGCTTTCAGCCAAAAACCCGGCCGGAGATACCATCACCTGGGAATATGAAGCCGGTTCTGCGCTTTTCTCTCCGACTAAAGCCACCTCACCACTTGGCAGGGTTACCACCGCCAAGTACAACAGCCACGGCAACATCACAGAGGTCACCGACCCAGCGGGTGGGAAAACAATTTACACCTGGAACGCAGAAGGGTTTCTGACATCAGTTACTGACCCACTCGGCAATACGCAGTCATTCACCCTTAACGCAGCCGGTTTGCCCGTCACGGTCACCGATGCTGACGGTAAAAAGACCGAACTTGAGTATGACAGCCTGGGGAATATCACCGGCCTGATAAATAACGCGGGCGAGAAAACCAGCCTTACCTATAACGCCCTCAGGCAACCACTGACCGTCACCGACCCCTCCGGTGCTACCACCACATACGCCCGGGACGCAGCCGGAAAGATAACCTCGGTAACAGACCCGGCAGGAAATACCACCAGCTACACCTATGACACATTCGGCCGCCTGAGTACCCGGACGACAGCCGATGGGAAACAGACGGTATACACCTACCGCGCAGACAACCTGATCTCCAGTGTTACACGCCCCGATGGCACGCAGGAAAATTACGCCTACGACAATGCAAAACGGCTGACGCAACGCAGCCTTGCCGGGGTAACAACCACCTTTTCTTACAACGCCAACCACGAACTCACCCAGGCTGCTGGGTTGAGCAGCACCGTTTCCTTTGAATATGACAACGTAGGACGCCTGACGGCAGAAATACAAAGCTTCACCGGGGTGCGTCTTGACTATACCTACAACAAGGAAGGTGAACGAACAGGAACCAGCTTCCTCGGCAAGTCGCTGAGTTATGACTGGGGCTCACAGGGAATGGTGTCTCGCATCAGCGCACCGGAGGGCAATTTCAGCTTCACTCACGATGGTGCCAGCCGCCGTACCATGCTGGATGGCCCCGAAACAGATGTCAGCTATACCTACAACAGCGCAAACCAGCTGACACAACAAGCGTTTACCGGGAATTTCAGCGAGCAGTATGACTATACCTATAACGCCAACGGCCTGATTACCGGTATCAGCAACGGCGGTGATATTGACGGCTATGCCTACAACGGTGATGGGTTCCTGACCGACGCAACAATCAACGGCCAGAACTTCACCTACCAGTATGATTCTGCGGGTAACCGTATTGGTAATGGTGAACAGTACAACGACGACAACCAGCTGACCGAAGACAACAACCACACCTTTACCTATGACGGTCGTGGTAACCTCACCCGCAAGCAAGACAAAGTAACCGGTGCGAAAACCGAATTCACCTGGAACGGTGCCAACCAACTGGTCACGGTAAAACGCTTCGCGGATGGCACTGCTACTGCGCCGTATCAGACGGTTAACTACAGCTACGATCCTCTGGGACGCCGCTTAAGCCGCAGCGACGGTACAACGACTGAACATTATGCCTATGACGGGTATGACCGCGTTGCAACACTCGATCAATCCAATACTGTCGTTACGACCGTCACCTTTGGCCCGCAAATTGATGAGCCACTCGCCTTCACGCAGGCCGGCGGAGACAGCTTCTACCTGCACCGCAGTCAACAAGGCTCGGTTATCGGTGCCACCAGCAACGGTTCGCTGGCTGCGGAGTACGACTATTCGCCTTACGGCGAGTCACTCAACGCACCGGCTGACATAGGCAACCCGTTCCGCTACGCCTCCCGGGAATATGAGGCAGACGATCTCTACCATTACCGGGCACGTTACTATGACCCAACCCTTGGGCGTTTTATCAGTCAGGATCCGCTGGGAATTGCAGGCGACGTGAATCTTTACCGCTACGCCGGCAATAACCCGGTTCATATCCGGGACCCACAAGGCGAAGCGATCTGGTTTGCCATCCCGATAATCTGGGGAGCGGTCGAAGTCGGCCTCTCGATTTATGATGCCTATGACACCGCAGATACCCTTTTCGACCCGTGTAAAACAGCGGGCGAGAAATGGCTGGCTGGCGGCTTGTTTGTGGCGGGTGCCCTGCTTCCGGGTGGCGGATATTCCGTTGCAGACGACATCATCACCAGTAAGCCGGTGAAAGAAGGGATTTACGAGTTCGTCGACAAAACCGGTAAGAAGTATGTCGGGCAATCCAACGATATCCCACGCCGTCTGAAAGAGCATGTAAAAAGCGGCAAACTGGATCCAAATACCCGCGTAGACGTGAAATCTATGCCTGGCAGTTCAAAGACCCAGCGTGAAGTTGCTGAACACAAACGGATTCAGGAAATCACCGGTGGTGTGCCAGCGCGGCAGTCTGATAAAGTATCCAACAAGAAAGACCCGATTGGTCCTAACCGACAACATCTATTGGATGACTGATTAATGTTTGGATTCGGCAACACGCCCAAAGGCGCCAAAATCATGGACACGAGCACATTGATGCCCGGGTTCTGGTTTTGGAGAGCGCATGGAAACCGGAGTTCCGGGAACTCTTTACCAAGGGTAAGGTGAGCGGGATAAGGCTCAGCCGCTCTATGGGATGGAAGGCTGAAGACTTGGGCTTTCTGACCGATCTTGAAAGTCTCGTCTCGGTAGAAATCTACCATGCCGATATAAAGGATCTTTCTGCCCTTTCGGCGTTGACGGATCTCCGGTATATCGGGCTCGAATGCGCTTACCGTAAGTTCGACTTTTCTGTGTTTAAGAAGCTCGAAGGCTTTGCGGCGAACTGGCGAAATGGCTGTGACAGTGTGCTTTCCATTGCATCGCTTTGCTATGTGAACCTGAGCGGCTACCCAGGGGCGGATTTGCAGCCTTTCGAGTCACTTTCCTGCCTGTCGAGGCTGTCACTCCAATCACGCAAACTGGAAACACTCAACGGCGCCGAACATCTTCAAAACCTGACGCAACTTGAACTGGCGTACTGCACGTCCCTGAACGATATTTCTGCACTGAAAAGTCACCCATTCTTAACCACGGTGTCGCTGAGTGCCTGCAAAAAGGTCTCTGACTATTCAGCACTTGGCAGTTGCACGCACCTGAAACGTATTTGTGCGGAAAATGAAAACGCATCAGTGGACTCTATCCAATTTGTTGAATCCTTGACCAACCTGGAATGGTTGTTGCTGATTGGCATGAAAGTGACAGACGGAAACCTGAGCCCGCTTTTGGGCCTGAAAAAACTGAGTAACCTTGCCCTTCCAGACTACAAGCACTACTCCCCGAGCCGGGATGACATCCGCGCACAACTCGGCTTATAGCCATTCTGTTTGACTGTTTTGCAAGCTCTGGTACAAGCCCGGATAGCATTCCGGGCTCTTATACCCAGAAACTTCCAATTTTGAGATAAAGTCTTGTTATTGAAACTTGAATTGACTCTTTGAGAGACTATTTTTAAAAGTAGACATCTACGCTGCACAGATAAGTTCACACCGAGAAACAACCAGCCGTACGGTAGAGGAAATGACCCATAGAGACAGCGCATTCAGGGATCACGAAGCAGTAACTCAAGATAAGTTGGTGAACTTTATCCTTACATTGGGTAGCGCCTATGCTGTGTTGGTGATGGTGATCACCACAGTCAGGGCAACGGAGTTTGGATTTGATTTTGTCTACTTTGTTGATTTGCTCACAGTTGTAGGGGTTTGCGCCGTTGCCATTTTCCGCAACCGGATAAATACCCGTCCTAAAGCCTATCTGGTCATCTTCATACTGAGTGTCAGCTTCTTTACCAATTTCATTGCTTCCGGCCCCATGGCGGGGTCGACGGTACTGTTTCCGCTCAGCATTTTCGTCGTGGCGATGGTTTTTGAGAAAAAGACCACGATCCGATACATTCAGGTTGTTGCCATCAGTGTGACCTTGCTCGGGCTCGCGTTCAGTTTCGGGTATATCTCAACCACCAACACCCTTGAAACGCTGTTGCACAGTCTCACTCACTGGTTCGTCTATGTATTCTGTACCGTCATGTTTTTTGTGGTTGCCGGGTACGCCTTGCACACCTACCGGGAAGAACATGCCATTTTGATAGAAAAACTGCATCGGCAGCAGGAAATGATTGAATGGCAGTCGAAACACGACAGGCTCACCGGCTTACCGAACTATGAATTGGCACAGCGTTACTTTGATCAAATTCTGAAAAGCAGCCATGTACGGGCAACCATTTTGTTTCTTGACCTGGATGGGTTCAAAGATGTTAACGACACCTTCGGTCATGACGCAGGTGACCATTGCCTGAGGGTCGTCGCCCGGAGAATGCGCCGTCATCTGCCTGAAACAGATTTGGTCTGCCGGCTGGGTGGCGATGAATTTCTGATCATCCTGAATCATGTCGACAATCGGTTTTACATCGATCGAATCGTCAACCGGCTGCTCGATGCCCTTAATGCCCCTATATCCTTCAGCGAAGACCGCTTCCATATCGGAGCCAGTGTTGGCATTGCTGCTGTTCCCAACTACAAAATTACGTTGGATCAAATTCGCACAATTGCCGACCAGGCTATGTACGATGCAAAACGACAGGGGAAAAACAGAGCCGTGTACGCATGACGTCATGAACGCTACCTTTGTAAGACAACGCCTTTTGCCAAACCCGCTATACCCAAACCACCTCAAGTGATTCGGTATATACCTTTCTTAATTTTGTAACGAGTGTGCCATAAACAGCCCGTACTATGCGTGCTGGTTTTTTTGTTGTCGGGAACAGATTTGCGCAAGTCTTTTGTTTGGGTCGTACTGCATACCGGTTTGTTACTCACCTCCCTTATCTCGCTTTTCACAGGATTCAGGATTGCCCTCACATCCAATGACAGTCTGACTCTGCTTTCACCGATTTTGCCGCAAGGTGAAGTCCACACTTGGCATATCTATTCTGGCTTGGGTTTTGCCATTTTTAGTTGCGTGATGCTTGTCCGCGTATTTCAAAGGTATAAACATCAATCCGCTGTGGGGAAAACAACCTCATCTCAAACATTCACTGAAAGGTATCACCGCTGGGTCAGGCGTGCCGGGTACCTGCTTATTGGCGCTGCAACGGTGACCGGACTTTTTCACTTGTCCCAACAAACGTACCTGCCTGATATAGATAGGCTCCATTGGTTCATTGCGCTGGGTATGGTGGCCTACCTTGTCCTTCACGTTGGGGTGTATTGGGTAATGTTTGGCAATAAGGTGCTCAAACACATATTGACGCCCGAGAGAACAAGTCGCAGCCAAATACGGTTTGTTGCTGTTATTTTCCTCACTGTTGGCATCGCAGGGGTTACAACCTCCAATTTACGACAGGAGATCAAGGTATTACCCCTTACTCCCACCACACTGGTAAATGTTGATGGTAAAGGCGAAGAAGTCTTTTGGAGACATGCCAGGGAAACTTCCCTACAAACCATGGGGGAGACAACTTTTTAGACGGCAAGACCCGGATCACGATAAAGGCGGCAGCGACAACTACAGAAGCCTACTTCCTCATTCGCTGGCAAGATCCCTCTCTCAGCACTGATCATCTGCCGCTTATCCGCACAGAGCAAGGCTGGCAAATCCAGCAAAACGGCTTCAGTCACTTCAATGAGAAGACTTTTTACGAAGACAAATTTGCCATATTACTTTCAACAGAATGTTCCTTTGGAGCAGCAAACAGCGCGCATCTGGGTCACTCTCCTTTGGAGAACCATCCCCCTAACTGGCACGGCAAAGGCTATCACTACAGTACCGACGGCAAGCTACATGACCTGTGGCACTGGAAGGCGGTTCGTTCCAACCCGATGGGGCTGGCCGATGATGCATTCATCGGGCCTCCGACACCGGTTTACGCAGGGCAAAGACGCTACACCGCTGGATACGTTAACGATGCAAAGCTGTCTGGCAGTTATGTAATGAACTGGCAATGGTACAAGCGGGATGGCCATATCATCCCAAAACGTTTACCCAAATCCAGATCCGAAAACTACTTCAATCAGGGTAAGTTTCAAGCCCCCTGGTTTGAGTACCAGCGGTACACCGCTGAGTCAGATACCTTTCCAACCGGTACCAAGATTCCGTCTGTGCTTCATACATCCAACCGGATTGAGGGTGACAGAGCGGACGTAGCAGCAAAAGGTGTTTGGGAGAACGGCCATTGGACGCTGGAACTGGCCCGCAAAATCAATACCGGCTCTGAATACGATATCGAACTAACAGATGGCATTTGCATGTGGTTCTCTGCATTCGACCACAGTCAAATCGGGCACACCCGCCACACCAGGCCATTGACCCTGAGGTTTCAGTAGCCATGTTATTCAGGTTTTCAATCCTGGTTGTCTTTTTCGCCGGTGTTGCTCTGTACATCGCAACACACGCCATTCCACTTCCAGAAGAAATAAGCAGCCGGTGGGTGAAAATTTCCCCTGAGGGTAATCCAATCTCGCCGTGGGATGGCCCTTGGGGCTGTGTTTACGATCAGCAAACCGGTTTGCTTTGGGAAGTCAAAACCGACAACGAATCTGTCCATGATGCGCAGTGGAGTTATTCCTGGTTTAACGGAGCGACCGGGAAACCAGATGCCGGCAGTTGCCTTTTCGAATCCGCAGGGTGTGACACGCTGGACCTTATCAAACGAACCAACCAAAGAGAGCTTTGTGGGGTGAAAGATTGGACACTCCCCTCTGCATCCAAATTGTCTGCATTATTGTCGTCACAGGAGCTACCGGGAAGAGCGCTTATTGACAACCGCTTTTTTCCACACATTCCCAAAGGGGATTACTGGAGCGCCGACGGTAACTTGCCGCTGGAAAATCACTACAAACACCTTGGCAAAGGTGCTCATGCCATCAATTTTGAAAACGGCGAGAAAACAGCACTTCCTTACCGGAATGCCGCTTTTGTCATTCTGGTAACTACCGAATACCGGTTCAAAGATTTCAATCAACAAAAAAACATCAAACGACGTGATTAGTGGGGAAAACCAATAAAATGGAAGGAATAACACTTGCTCTGGGGGCAGCACTGTTAGCAGGAAGCAGTGCTGCCTTGGCTGACGTACAGTATCACCGGGTGATCTGGGACGGAGACGCTTCCACTGAAGCGGTAATAGGCTTCTCTCCAAACGGTACAAGCAACAATCCTTATATAAAATATGGCACTTCCGCGAATCAAAACAGCTGGTCTGCGGTCTACCCGACAGCGACGCATTCTTTTTCCGGATTACAAAGCCATTTTGTACGTTTGGAAGGTCTGTCACCTGACTCTGCGGTATATTACAAAGTTTGTGATGACAACGGATGCAGCACGCCGCTTTGGTTCAAAACAGCGTCCGAAGACAACCAGCCTTTGTTGCTGTTGCCGGAGGTGACACCCGTACCGGCTGGACAGACCGGAAAAACGGAAATGTTTTGATCGCCAAGCTCCGGCCTCTGTTTGTTATGCACGGTGGGGATTTCACTAATAACAACAACCGAAGCCAGATGGAGGAATTTCTCAAGGATTGGCAACTCACGTTTTCCGATGACACCATCAACAATACCGCCTACAAGCGTATCTATCCGTTGCTCCCTACTCACGGAAATCATGAAAACGGCAATTACAGCACCCTTTGTCAGGTGTTTGGTGTCGATATGGATCGCAACAATGTCTGCGATGCCCGGGATACCTACGGTGCAGTCAGCATCTCTCCCCTTCTCCGCACCTATACGCTGAACACAGAGTTTAAGAACAGTGGATGGTCAGGTTATGCGAATAACATGAATACCTGGCTGGAGGACGATCTGTCAGGTAATGGCCAGAATGTCACCTGGCGCATCGCGCAGTACCACAAACCAATGTTTCCTCACTATTCCGGAAAATCGGACAACACCATCCTCCACAACTGGTGGCTGATACCTTCTACAACAATGACATGAACCTGGTGGTGGAATCAGATACCCACATTAACAAACTGACCCAACCGTTAAAGCCTTCTGGCGACGGCTATGTTGCAACGTCTGGCGGTGGCACAGTATTTATCGGGGAAGGAAGTTGGGGCGCACCGGCGCGTTCCGCGAATGACCCCAAAGCCTGGACCATTGACTTATCAAGTATTCAGCAGTTCAAAGTGCTGACCGTTACACAAGACAGCATTAAAGTACGGACGGCTCAATTTGATGCATCAGCCGGTAGTCTCTCCCGCGAACAACGCGCATTAAACTCTGTAGCATTACCGGGCAATGTGAATTGGTGGTCGGCGAATACGGTTGGCAAAGTGATGACTTTGAAGCATGCTTCAAATGGTTTGACACGCCTGGATACATCCAGCGGTGGAGACAACACTGCGTCGGTGTCTTTGCCTGCAGTTGAAGATACCTTTGTAAGCAGAAGCCAGCCCAATACAAATTTCGGAAACAGCAGCGAAGGCTTGCTTGCAGATGGCTCGGATAGCACATATGGCTCAATGCAGACCCTAATCAAGTGGGATCTGTCTTCGCTGGATGTGTGCAAAACCATTACTGCGGCGACTCTGGAATTAAACGTCACCAATCGCTCAACGGGAGCCTATGAGATTTACACGTCCAATCACGATTGGAATGAAAACAACGTGACCTGGAACAGCGTTGAGGCAAATCAGAACCACGGTTCACTGCTCGCGCAATTTACGCCTTCATCAACTGGAAAATGGCGCATTTCTGTTAGCCCATCTTCACTGAATGATTGGATGCGCGGCAACAACACAGGCGTCGTTATCGCTTCAGGTGGGACAAGCAACGGTTTGGACATATCATCCCGTGAGCAAGGTAATGGTCCAGTGCTTGAATTGACGCTGGAAGACATTCCGGGTTGCCGGAGTAAAATGACTCTCTCGCCTGTCGCTGATGCGTTCATTGCCAGCAGAAAAGCCAACAACAATTATGGAAACAGCAGTGACGGCATTCTGTCTGACGGCTATGACAGCTATTTCGGCACGTTGAATGGCATAGTGAAGTGGAACTTATCTTCGCTTAGCAGTTGCACAACGGTAGAAGCAGCATCG
The DNA here is from genome assembly GCA_001310455.1 of Photobacterium sp. JCM 19050. GTDB lineage: Bacteria > Pseudomonadota > Gammaproteobacteria > Enterobacterales > Vibrionaceae > Parasalinivibrio. Next base: position 72,718 of record BAXG01000007.1, on the reverse strand, counting down.
ATCGTGCTGAATGTTACTAACATCGCAACGAGGAGCTATGACGTTTATGCGGGTCAGCGTAGCTGGAGTGAAGGCACTGTCACCTGGAATAACATTGGTGGCGTAACGAACCAAGGTAAACATCTCGCCTCATTCACGCCATCTTCCACTGGCAAAAAACCATCACACTGGACAGCCATGCCCTTCAAGTGATCAACAGTTGGAAAAGTTCAAATCAGAACAACGGGATCGTCATCGCTTCCGGCGGAACCAGCAACGGCTTGGATTTCAGCTCCCGCGAGCAAGGCAACGGTGCAAAGCTCCAGCTTACACTGGTGAATCCTTGCCAAAACTGATCTTGGTAGTGTTCAGCCGCAGGTTAAGCGGGCTGAATTGAATCTAAAAAACTCAGGTGGGCTTCGAACACAAGTTCTTATGCGGTACTTACTTCACCGCTTTATTCAGGCACATTTTTGTCCCGAAATCAGCAAGCAGGGCTTCTTTTGAAATTGCCTTGCTGTAGTACCACCCTTGAATTGTGATCTGCGGGCTCTCAGGTATCGCGTCGAGCTGTTTTTGATCTTCCACCCCTTCAATAACAACAGACAACCCAAGTTGATCAGCAAAATTCAGTAAGCTCATTAATACCTGTTTGCCTTTTTTATTCTCCAAGCCCTGAACAAAACTGCGGTCTATTTTAATCTCATCGACATCATAGTTACTCAGGTAACCCAATGCTGAATAGCCTGTGCCGAAGTCGTCTATCGATATTTTAATTCCATTATTGTGAATACGCCCCAACACCTCTCCAATTCGGGTGCCCTGTTTCAACATGGTGTTTTCGGTTATTTCAAAGCTGATGCGACCTTTACACGCATTAACCATCAATTCAATTTTTGACATAAACTCATCATCCAAGAGCGTTTCTGGTGAAATATTGACACTGACGTTTGTCTGATACCCCTCCTGCTCCCACATGAACATGTCAGAGACAACTTGCCTTGCAACCCATAAATCCAAGTCTTTCAGCAGTCGTCCGTCCTCCAACCACCGCATGAATTGCCCAGGATATTCTGTCTCACCCTTGCTGCTCCGAGCTCTGACCAAAGCCTCACATCCAACCAGCCGGCCATCAACCCGGCTAAACTGTGGTTGGTATTCAACAAAGAATTCTTTTGAATTCATTTCCTCGAGAGCATTTTCCAGCGCTACCTGCGCTTTTCGCTCCTCTGCGGCCTGCCCAATGGGATCATCACAAAGTGCATTGGCCTTTTCTTTGCATCGGGCATACGTTGTGTCCAGCGAGTCAATAGATATAGTTTTATCGCTTAATTGGGCATCCAGCTTTTTAATGGCAGGTGCGTAAATAGCAGCCCCAATGAGAACATTGACGAATTGAAGTATCACTCCACCAAAATCGCCATTTGTAGCCATCAACGCATTGAAAAATACTGGGCTTACAAAAGGCACCGCTATACTGGGAACAGACACAAATCCTGCATCAATGGCTAAAAGGCTGGTCACCACATTAATCGTTGGTGCAAGAAGAAAAGGAAAGAACAACCGAGGATTGAGAATTATCGGTAAACCAAAGAGCAGAATTTCATTTACATTGATTAATCCGAAAGGTATTGCAGCTATTGTAATCGCACGCAGTGATTTGTTTTTCGTAAAGAGTAAACAAGCCAAAATCAAAGAAAGTGTTGCGCCACTGCCACCAATAAACACAAAGGAGCCCATAAACGCCAGGTTCATCGGAAGAAGTTCGCCCTCACCTGCTATAAAATTGGTAGATGTCATCGTCATCGCGTCGCGCAACACTTCAACGAGAGGAAGTAAAGCGTGATAGCCATGAATGCCAAAAAACCACATCGCGGAGTTTAGTACAGAAAATGCCATTCCAAATTGGTAGGGGTCATCCTCAAAATTCACCAAAATTGGCTCGAAATGAACAAAGCATGCCATCAGGCTAATGATGCCCGTACTTATTGCAATCACAGGTAAAGCTGTGAAAAGAGAAGGTAATATGAGATTTAACGATTCCTTCAACGTATTCCCCGCCCGATCATAGCCAAATTCTTTTATCCAATTTATTTTATTGAAAAAACATAGCAATGGAATTGAATATAGTGGCGTGATGATAGCGAGAACAATTTTTACAGCCGCTGAAATTTCATCGCTTGGTGACAGAGGAAAATAGATAGACAGCAGTGCAATAGAGATGATAGCCGTCGGAGGTCGAGGCAGGTTGTAATGCAGAGCCAACATATAAGCAATGGATGATGTCAACAGATATGGAAACATTGACATTAAGTTTCTATTCAATTCAAACAGAGTATCAGCCCATTCAAGAACGCCGTTTGGGAATATGGAAATCATCGAACCGGCAAAAAGCAACATCGATGAAAAAACCAAGCAAGGAACTACCCACAACATTCCTTCGCGCACAGCCCTGAGTGACTGTGAAAAGTGAAATTTTGTAGCATTCCACCACGCTTTGTTAAAAAACTTATCCCCAACTTCTGACGGAGTCACAGCATGAACCTCCCATTTCATTTAAGTACACATCTAATTAGAAACGACGTTTCATATATTTCGCCAAGAGTATTTTGCAAAAAAACCGACGCAGATGCGCCGGTAAAAATCATGTCTCACAAATGAATTTTAGGAAGTATCCAGGTAATGAACAGTCAACAATTTAAACCATCCGACATAATTTATCTTGTTGACTTAAAATTATTATAGGCAATTCATGTGCAAAACCGCAATTAAACCTCATAAAAAATAATATAAAGTAATAACTTTGTGGACATCATCATATTCAAGTTTATTAATCTAAATCTGAACGACTATTCTGGCACTTAGATTGCTTGTTTTCTTTTTGTAAATTCAATACAAATCTCATTCTCATAAATAAGACTCACTGTATTATGAGACTTACCAAATTGATTCCACAAAATAAAAAAGGCCTTGCTACGAAAACAAGGCCAGAAATAATAAGCGTAATACCACATTAATTACGAATCTGCTTTATATTTATAAACTAGGAATTTTTATTATGGTGCTGCAAGTTCAGACTCTTCTACATTCCTTTTCTTACTAATATGATAAAAGAACATCATCGCTAAAAACATTGAAACTATTGACGCACTGACCCAAAACATAACTGCATCTGAAAAATCATAAATCTTGGTCTCTACGCCATTGACCATAACTACGGAGACTTTATTAAAACGCCACTAATCCACTCTTGGCACCCCGCACCGATATAACTGAAAATGCCTATGACGCCCATGGCGGCTCCGGCTGCATGCTTACCCGCGATATCAACCGCGATTAATCCGCCCAAAAGAACCAACAAACCACCAGTTGCAAAACCGAACAATCCCATACCCAGTTGATCAGCCCATACGTATTCTGCCGGAGTGTAGAAAATTAAAAGCATTCCTATCACTTGCAAAATACCAAACAAAAAGGTTACGGGGCCGCGTTTAGAGTTAAACCATGCATCGGAAATCCACCCTGAAGATATGGAGCCAAAGATTCCAACAACGGCATAGATCGACAATAGCCACTGGCTTCGAGTAGCTCGTATCCTTTGTACTCTTGTAAATATAAAATTGACCAATTGTTTACGGCGTATCGGGCAACATACATCATCGCACTGCTTATCCCAATTAACCATACATAGGGATTGGTCAGTACCTTCCATTGTTGATTCCCAATACTAACTGGTTCTGCTCGGGAATTGTTATTCTTATCCTCGCGCCTTTCGTCCACAGGTGGAAGACCATAGGTTTCGGGTTTATCTGAAAGCATCAGGTAGAGAAATACTGACCCGATCAAAGCAGCTGCGCCCGCTCCGATAAAGCCCCATCTCCAACCAAATGCTCCAACTACAAGTGCTGTGCAAACAAAACTCAGTCCCTCACCAATATTATGACTAATACTAAACCAACCATAAATTGTGCCCATCCGTTTTCGTGGCACCCAATTCGACAGGGAAGCAATAGCCGGAGCTGCACCCATTGACTGAAACCAGCCGTTCGCTCCCCAAAGAACTAAGAAAAGCCAAAAAACTGAACTAAACCCTAACGCGAGATTAAGTAACGCCGAGATTAAAAGTCCAAACGACATAAAGCGTTTGATATTGGCTCTGTCTGCAAGAAATCCATTTGTAAATTTTCCAAAAGCATAAGCGAAAAACAGGGCAGCTCCTATCATCCCTAGTTCTTCGGTATTTAAAAAACCTTCATCCAAAATCGGTTTTTTAACGACAGACATGCTAAGTCTGGCTACATAAAAAAGACCATATCCAATTGTTGTACCAAATATTGCCATCCACATTCGACGGCTATGTTCTCTGGCTACAACATCGGGATCAGTAACTTTCTTTTCAGGATGCGACCGAGTAGAAAAGAAAAGTGCAATGTCCTTAATCATAATATGTCCTTGGGTATAAAACTGGCATACGAAAGCGGAGGACTATGTTCACCACTTCGAAAAAAGAAACAAGAATGATTTTAGTTAAATTTGTAATTATAAATATTCTTTCACCCACCTCCTTAAAATAAATTAACTAATGAAAGAGACCACTTACACTGAGAGTACTTGGTTAAGTCACACAGCCACTTAATATACATTTCATACATTAGGACTATCAGTATCAACGTTGGTAATCGCCTGGCCATCAAATGCTGATTCATTACCAAACAAGGGTTCTAATATTCCACTTGCCAAATTTGCCAACTCCATCAGTCTGCCGGAAAGGAACGGATTTCCAATTGTTGCCTGTTGCATTGCGATTGCCGTGAGTTCTGCTTGCAATAGGTTATTCCTCCTTTGGCACTCCTCTAAGGCATTAATGATTTTCATAACCCTTACCTCCCCCAAATGCACTTGACATAATTAAATAGGTTTAGCTCTTTAACCAAACTGAAAATCATCCAGGCAACAAAACAGAAATAATTGAACGATCATCAAAGAACTCTGTTGACGTGGATCCTTTTATATTCATGTACTTGGTTGTTTTTGACCTATCGATTTGTTCTATACGATGGTATTCGTTTTCCCAATCTCCAATAGTTGTACCCGGTGGTTGGGTCATGTACCCATCTGTGAAAAATTCAATGGACTTTACTAAGTGTCTATTCAAAGTCACATCTATCACATCGTCAATAAACGGGATATGTCCATTTAAAGCGCTGTAACCTAAAGGATGTTCAGACTGATTTGCATATATACCTTTACTGACAACACCATCAAGCATCAAACGAATGATATCTGAATGAGGTGCTAAGTGGCCATGAAGACTGAGCACTTGGGTAAACACCTCGTCCATATCTTTCGAAGAAAGCTCTCTCTTTTTATTCGCTACTTCTAACCCAAAATACAATATTCGCCTCGTCGCCATCTCCAATGCATCGACATCATATATACGCTCCTTCAAACAGTTGTAAATTGCCACGCGTGTTGTAGTCGCGATGGTATTTATGGCTTATAGTGATGGTAAGTATCTTTCCCATTGATTCTTATACCGCTATCGCCTACTACGAGCAGCCGAATTTTCGCCACTATCAGAGTCAAAAAAAAGTGCCATAGCCATTGTTGTTGAAGGATGGCACGCTGAATCGCTGTCCTGTATTCTGTTATAAAATCGCTTAGAAATAGCCGACAACAATCTTTTTGTCGACGCTTGCTTCATCCCCATCTCGCCGAACATCTTTGCGCAGATTTGCGCAGCAGCGCGGGAAGCAACTCTGCCTGCACTGACATAGTCTTCAACTTCATGAAGATGGTCTGTGGCACCATCAAAAAGCGCTATCACACTTTCCGGGACGATAAGCATCGAATCATCACCAGCTGATTGCCTATCACGATACTTGCTTTGTGAAAAAGCTGTTATATCCATATATATCTCAACATTGTAAAGAGAGGCTGCCTTTGTATCTCACTAACCAAGAAATAGCAGTTATATTATTTCCACGATGAAAAAAAGACCTGCCAAGATCTTGCTAGATTTTTTTAACTCGTTCATTCCAATATTCTTTGGCAACTCACTTTTAACTCTCTTTTATTTTTGTACATCGACAAATCAGCACTCTTAACTATTTCGAATCCATCAGGAAAATTATAGGGTCCGGCTTGAGCTACCCCCACGCTGAATGTTACATCCTCTAGTCTGCGTTCAATTTCTTTTCTTAGTCTTACAGCATAAATTTCTAGAGCATTTTTCGCTGTGCAGTTAGGTAGAAAAACACAAAACTCATCTCCACCACATCTAAAACATGCATCTTCTGCTCTCGAAATTTCTTTTATAGCTAAACCAAATTTACCGAGAACTTCATCTCCATAACAATGCCCGTAGGTATCATTTATTTTTTTAAAACTGTTTATATCGATGTATATGCAAGACAGTGGCTCTTTTCTTCTTTTTGATGAACTCATCATTTTTTTGAGTGTGTCCATCATGTATCTAACATTAAATAGCCCAGTAGTAGGATCCTGGCTAACAAGCTTCGTGTTTTCTTTTTATTTTCATTTCGAGCTCAGAAATATAAACACTTAACTCTCTATTGTTATCTTCAGCATCACACACCAGTTCGCAGATAAACGTATCCAAAACTATTATAGAGTCCAACATTAAAATTTTGTCCAGCGACTCTAAGAAAAATCTATTTTCTTCATCTTCAATTTCAGATTCAACAAATTTAGACACAGCATATTTTATTATATGCATACTGGCTAACAACATATCTGTTGTCGCACCCATCTTTTTATAATATCTCCCAACTTCTATTCTATGTCGGACATACTCTTCATCGTATTTTCCCGAGCAAAGTTGCAGAATATATTCTCTTACAAGAACATAAGCATTAGGTGACTTTAAAGACGCTATAAAATCAGTAGAAAGATGGTTTTTAAGCAGAAGTTCATATTTTATACAATCAATGATTTTTCTAATATTTTCCTTGACGAGATATGAATGCAATCTTAGTGACTCTGCATTTTTTTTGTCAAATCCTATGATGTTCTTTCGACGAGATATTTCTATCTTGTCTATACCTAAAACAAACATCTTTTCTAAGTATTTTCCATCCATGATAAATTCCTTCTTTCTTTTCTTAGTATCAACTTATCTGGTCGCTGTATTTAACTAAGTGGTTTAGTATCATAGGATCAGCTATTAATCGACCTTGCCCATACTCAACGCCAATCGTTTGTAAAATTCTAAGTTGCTTTTCTGTTTCTATACCTTCAGCAATGACAGACATATTTTGTTGTTTTGCTACAGTGACAATACTAAAGATTAAAGAAGACTGTATCGCTACCTCATCAATATCAAGGGTAAATGATTTATCAATTTTCAACGTATTGCTTTGAACCTTTCTTAATTGATTAAAATTGGAATACCCTGACCCAAAATCATCAATCACTACAGTTATACCTTTGTCCCTTAACTGGCTAATATGATTTTGAGAGGTTTTATCATCTAAATATTCACTTTCTGTTATCTCTAATACGATCTTTCCTCTGAAATTTTTAACACTGGGAAGTCTGTGAATATTGATAATTTCATGGTTTGAAATATCGCTGGCAAATACATTTACGTTTAACATAAAGCTTTCGTCTATTGTTGATATTGACGAAAGTTCGTCCAACGACTTTGAAAGCATCATACAAGTGAAGTCCCACGTATTACCAAGTTCCATGATGACCGGAATGAAATCGTCTGGTTTCATCACACCGTAGTTATCACGAAGTCTTGCTAACACTTCCACACCGACGACTTTCATCGTCTCCAGTTCAACAATAGGTTGGTATGTGCAATAGAAATTATTTTCCCTTATCGCACTTTTGACTCTCGAAACAATGGATTCTTTTTTATCCTCATAATCTCTAAGCAACACTAAAGTAAACAGAGATAGAATGAGGCTTAACGTTAAGATGTACGGATTGGATAGATCAAATATACGACCAAAATAGGAATTTTGTTTCTTGCTACCAAACAAAAAGAACTGCCATTAATACACTTAACATAGTTAATAATCTTAGACTCGGTAAAATAACCAGGATGAGATAGCTCATCCTTATGCTCAAAGATCTTTACACCATTGAAATATGTTAAATCCGTTTTTGATGTAAGAATGACCTCCCATGAAAAATTTCTACTGATCAGTTTTGAAATGGATTTTGAATCTATCGCTACAAGATAATTCCCTAATTTTATAACAGTCGAAGACAGTTTGTTATTTAATACTGTACTTTCAACATTGGTCCATATTTTCAACCCATCTTTAGAGTCAAAGTTTGATTCTTCATAATCTCTAAGATAACTTGGAATCCAGCCTTTTCCTGTCGTACAACGTTGAACACCGTTTTCAATAAAACTGATGTCCTTTATGCTCCCTGATATAAGGACAGCTTTATTCATTTCGTTTATATTATTTTCATCACATTTTCTGTAACCAAGAGATTGCATGGTCGACAAAATATTCCAAATTTCGCTGTAGGCACGAACAAAATTTGAAAGCGTATCTTCTGCCTCATATGAAATATCATTTCCTTTTTTTATCGTAACTGCCGTTGAGCTAACCATTGAAGTCAATAAAAACACAAAAACCGAAGCTAAAAGCGACGTTATTGTTAACTTTACTCTAGCCACTAATGCCTCCGTTTTTACTTACATTCAGAAAAACATCTAAAACAGGTGGTTTAGAAAATTAACCAGAGATAACCAACAAAAGTCAGACACCGGATTAAGTAAGCTAACCACTTGATTTAAACTGGCCGTATGATCAGTTCAATGACTCACCGGCCAAACCTGGTTTACTTCAACTACCCACGAGAAAATTCAAGTTATTAAATACTTTGTAGAAAGATACTATTCATCGTCCAGGTCCAGATGACGGCTAAGTTTCTTCAGCAGTTTTACTTGCAACATTGCTTCACCGTAAGCGGCATGAAGATCTTCGATTTTCTTTTCATATTGCTCAGTGACATTCTTCGGATTAACCCTCAAGGCATTTTCCATCCCGCTTAACGCGTCATCTACCCATCTTTCGACTTCAGCTTGTGCCAAATCATAGGCTCTAGCCGTATCCTTCGTTGTTGTCGTCCCCTTAATAATTTCTTTGACTAATTCCAACTTGCGCTTTGCAGTCCAACGTTTGATCTCGACATCATTACCCATATCGCCTCTCCTTAAAAACTCCTAAACAACTACGCGAGGCCTTGTAGTCGTTGTAATCAATAAACTTTCTATCAATAACTAACATCAACCGCCATCCTGGATTGTGAATAGCTTTATTTAGATACAACTAATATTTAACAACCTCCTTGTACCTTACTGACGTTGGTATGTACAAAACAAAATTCATCACACAATATATTGTCAACAGAATTATTCTTCATTTATCGGCTGCTCGACCTAGCTGACATCATATATCTTCGACTACAAATATATATATCAGTATATTAAAAAATGCAACAAACATCACAATAATTGAAATGATAAATAATGCACCTATTTAGACATAGAGAAATTACGTCGTCAGACTTGTTTACCCACCAAGCAAATACCAATTAAACATAAAGGATTACTATATTCACAACTCAATAAATTCATATATATCATAGGGTTATTATTACTTTATTGGCCATGTGGAAATTATTAGTGAATTAATACAAACCTAACTGTATGGTTAGAAAATATCTCTCTCCACTGTGTTTAAAATGTCGATTAACAACACAAGGTGGTCGTGTTTACACACGTCATCCATCAATTTACAACTGATTACTCGCATTTATTTCTTTCTTTTATTGAATAGAAAATCATACAAAGTCAAAACCAAATGAAAGCCATTTATCAATACGTGTTTAAGCATTATCATCCACAAATTAACAAAAATAAGTTTAAATGAAAGACGCTAAGAGTTAATCGCTAAGTCAATTCACTTATGAAATAGCAAAAAGATAAAGCTGGTGGGATATTAGATAGATAACGGTTAATAATTTTAATAATTCGATTTATCTAACAATGTCCATAACGAAAACAGTGGAAATCACATCTAATTGAAATTATTAATAATTCATAAGGGATTAAATAGGTAAGTCAACATTGGCCAGTATCAACAGACGCTAACAAATAACATACTTCTACTACTCTATGGTCTTGAACAGAGATAATTTTGAATTGATAAACGTTTTTGGTCTCGCACCACGATAGACAGACAGTAAACACCCAATTATCAATACGTTAAAGATAAAAAAGGGCATCTATTTATTCCTTTTCGATAAACTCAATTACATATTTAAAATTTCCTCCTGTCACAGACAATGAAAGCAATCACGATGCAGAGTATGTCTGCAGTTTCGTTTGCAACCTATCTAATATCTATCTTTTTCAGGAAAAGGCTATGCACCGGTAGCCGCACTCTGAGCAGTATCCGTATCATCGCTCAAAAAGTGCTGACTATGGTTTTCACCGCCACAACAATCCGTATTGATTACGAAACACTTATCGCGATGTTGGTTCATTGTTTTCCACTTTTCTCTGGTTTCAACTCACCTGATGCTTCTTCAGCTAATTTGTTGGCCGCGACTTGGGAGCGCAGAGTTTTGAATTTATATGGGTAATGGCCCAACTTCAGCTAGTGAGGCACAATCGCATATGGTATGAGGAAACCGAAAGACTTCCTGCGGACGGGGTAAAGGTCTGGTGCTTCATTGTTCGAGAGTGAGCCTGAGTAAACGGGCTGTTTCAGAAAACGGTTATTCAGCCCGCTGCAATAGCGGGCTGGCTTATTAACCTATTTAACCTTGCGACAATCCAATTTTTCCTGCCCGGAATCTATGCTGTATACGTAGGCTTTCTGATAGTCAATATCGTTGTACTGCTGACCAAAATGCACCGCCTGATAGCTGCACAGACCGTCTTTGCGTTTCATCACAATCACGCCCGGAATATAGCGCCCTGTCTGGATGCCATATTCATTGCGCAGAATAGTCCAGTCATTGCCACGTACGTAAGCACCGATAATCTTCTCATTCCAGTTTTCTCGCGCTGCGCGGTTTTTCGCTGCGGCCAACACCTCTTTGTTAAGCTGGCTGTTGTTCATACCACGTGGCGGAAGTGTGTTTCTGGCGGTCCTTTCACGATCTTTTTGCTCAAACCGACGATCTCGTCCAGCTTTTGCAATGTCTGCATAACCCGAAACGACAGAAAACAAGGCATTTTGCTGTTCTTCATTGGTTAGCAGTTTGCGCACATACGTCTGCGAGTTCGAAAACACGTTTAGCTTGCTGCTGTCACGCCAGGTTGATTTCCCAAGCGCTTCCCTCACCCATAAAAGCACACCAGGCTTGTACTGAATCATGAAACGGCCATTGTTACCCATTTCGTACGCTGGTTTACCAATAGCTTCGCTTATTTCCTTGTTGTATTTAAATACGTCAGAGGTACAGCTACGACAATCTTTACCTTCCAGAGCAATCTTGTCTCTCTCTTCAATTATCACCGTAAATTTATCATAACCGGTGCCATTTATTTTATGGTTGGCTGCGCTGTAATAAAGCCCGTTTCCAGCAGTCGGTTCAGGTTGCTTTTTATTACCACCGGTCATTATCTGCGTAGATTGGGCAAGAGCAAACTCTTTGGCTTTTTCGAGACTAATACCCTGGCTTCCCTGTTTTGCGTAGACGTTAATATAAGTCAGATTTTTCCAAATCTGTTTTCCAAGCATTCCGTCAGGCATAACTGACACAAAAGTATTCTCATCAAAACTGATGACATAAATACCCATGCTGTTATAAAACACCGGGCGTTCCAAATCGTCAGTGAGTTCCTTCTGGTAAGAGTACAAAGCAGGCGGGCATCGCTCGCAACCTGCTGTTGCCAGGAACACTTGGCCATTGTTCTGCCCTACCTGAATCAACAGCTTACTCGTCTGTCCTGCGGCACTTCGCTCAGGCTGAGCCAGGTTGTAGATTCCGTTAACCTGATCAGCCGTCAGTTTGTAAGACCATGCATTCGATGAAACTAATAAACCTAAAAGAAAAAACAGTTTTAGCACGCCTATATTTATTCTCGTTCCCTGAAACATGTATACCCTCTTTTTATAAATGCGATTCCATCAGCTAAAGCTTACCCAAACATGTTTTCGAATAGTATTTACACTTAAATTTCAACTAAAAAAACCAAACAATCAGATTATTTTATAACGTAAGAAATCATATTTCACATTAACGTTTTACGGCAGCATATCCGAAAATAAGTGTTTCGAGGCTTATTATTCACTTTGTTGCATTAATATATAAAACCCGTAAAACCACTAATAGCAATATTCTGTTTTTAGGAACATCAAAGTGATGTTTAATCCTGAATAACACAAGTTACGCCCCGTTCAGGTTTCCCTGTTGTCTGGCGGGCACCTTGTACATCAAATGAACAGCTCGGAGTTTGGTTCACTTTGTGAGCAGCACTTCTCTGATTTAGGGGACCATCTGCAAGACATACATAAAATTAAGACGATCCAGATCCCAATTCGCCCCTCCACCATGTGTGGTCATTTTTCAAATATCAGATAATCCTCACAGATATTCATCTATTTGCTAGTCGCCTGGGGAGATGGTTCTCATTTATGCTCCCCATATAGAAAAATTCAGGATGTACAACTCCTATGTGGATACCTTCTAAGCTGACCGCTCCGGCTCCGCTCCATAAGTCGATTCAGCGGGCACGCCTTCTCAGTGACCTGGAGCATGCACATCACTACCGGTTGGTGCTCTTTCAGTCTCCTGCCGGATTTGGGAAGACAACCATGGCAGCGCAATGGCTGTCGACTTGCCACAACGTTGGCTGGTTCAGTATTGATGAATCAGATAACGATCCGTTTTCTTTTGCGAATTACTTCACCAGTGCGCTTAATAAAGCCACCAAAGACAGCTGTCCGAAAGCAGCCTCGATAGTTCAACGCAGCCAGTTCGGCAACTTGAAAAGCTTGTTCAACCAGTTATTTGCTGAGCTTGTCGATTGGCATGAGCATGCTACCTGGTTCTTGATGATTACCACCTCATCACCGATGAGGATATTCACAGCGCGGTTACTCACTTCATCAAGCACATGCCGCAGAACCTGACGTTGGTTATCACATCCCGGACGCAGCCGCCTCTCAGCATTGCGAACCTTCGTGTTCGGTGCCAACTGCTTGAAGTAGATAACCTTGCACTCGCGTTTGATGACGATGAAACCCACCGTTTTCTCAGTCAGTTCAACGATCACCTCGCAGACGAGGACCAGAACAAGGCCCTTCGTGCACAGGTGGAAGGGTGGCCATCAGCCTTCAGCTTATTGCGCTGAACGCCCAGCACTCCAGAAGCATCCCGGCCCTGTCCGGAAGCAATACACTCTCGCATCTGTGGGATTACCTTGCGGAGGAAGTCTTTGACCAGTTGGATCAGGACAGTCGCGAATTTCTGATGCAATGTTCTGTACTGGATCGTTTTAACCATCAACTCGTCAGCATGGTTACAGGGCGTGAAGATGCACTTGCCCGTTTGGTTAATTTCAACCGTCACGGCCTCTTTATTAATGCCATCGATGCTGATGAACAGTGGTACCGCTTCCATAACCTGTTCGGTGAGTTTCTAAGCCACCAACGCCAACGCCTTATGCCGGGTATGGAAGACAACCTTCGTGAACGTGCAGTAGAAGCCTGGCTGGCGGCAGAAAATCCCTCACAGGCACTATCAACTGCGCTGGGTTCAAAAGAGACATCTCTCCGGGTAAAGGTATTGTTGGACCATGGTTGGTATCTGTTTAATCACGGCAATATCCGGTTGCTGACCGATGCGTTAAAAACATTGAGTGACGATGAGCTTTACAGCGAACCTCGTTTGGTACTGCTTCGGGCATGGCTTGCCCAAAGCCAGCATCAGTACAACGAAGTGGGTGAGTTACTAGAACAGGGTATGCGAGAAATGGCTTCCCGCGACATCACCCTTAAAAGCACTGAGCAGGGTGAGTTTAACGCCTTGCTGGCTCAAGTGGCGATTAACCAGAACAACGCAGACCGGGCGCTGGAACTCAGTGAGCAAGCGTTTGAGCAATTGCCGACCAATACTTACCATTCCCGTATCGTGGCAACGTCTGTTGTCGGAGAAGTTCACCACTGCCTCGGGCAGCTGAGCCGCGCGCTGCCTTTGATGCAGCAAACGGAAAAACTGGCACGTCAGTATGAGATTTATCACCAGGCGCTCTGGGCCATGCTCCAGCAATGCGAGATCTACACCGCTCGCGGCGCAACACAGTCTGGTCTGGATATCCTGGACAAAGCTGAAGCGCTGGTAAGGAACTACCACCTGGAGCAGGTTCCTCTGCACGAATTCATGCTGCGCCTGCGCGCCCAGATTCTGTGGAGCCTTAACCGTCTGGATGAATCAGAAGCCCTGGTAAACCGCAGCCTCGAGGTCATGTCCACTACGATGCCACCCGTTCATTGCCTTCATACACCACTCTGGCAAAGGTCTCCCTGCTCGCGGGGAACTGGATAAGGCAGAAAGGCATCTGGAGCACTGTGAGCAGTTGCTTGGTCAGGCGGATTACCACCTGGACTGGCGTGCCAATATATATATGGCGCAGCTTATTCTGTGGCAAATTAGAGGGAATGCTGACCGCGCTGCTGAATGGCTTGCCCTTGCAGAAACGCCTTCTGGCGCCTCGAACCACTTCCAGCAATTGCAACACCGGAACCTCGCTCGCGCGCACTTTATCTGTGGTAACACAGAGGAAGCTGAAGCCATCCTGAATCAGACCCTTGCCAAGAGCCGGGAACTCGATTTAGTGGCAGACAACCAGAGGAACCTGACGCTGCTTGCTTGTGTTCTCGAAAAAGCCGGAAAAAAAGAGGAAGCTGAATCCGCACTGACCGAAGCCACCAACATTTCAACCGCAACCGGGATGACAGTTTGCTTCTACCTGGATCGTGTGGAGTTGCAACCGGTATTCAGCCGGCTGGCAAAACAGGCCGATGGGGATCAGCTCATCCGCCATCAGGCGCGGACCTTGCTCGAATCAATGAATCGCAACAGCCTTTCACGCGCGGTACATTTCGACGAAGAGCTGGTCGAAAAGCTGCTGGCGAGTGAAACCCTCCCGGAGGCGGTCCGAACCAGTCCGTTGACACTCCGTGAATGGCAGGTGCTTGGCCTTATCTACTCTGGTTTCAGTAACGACCAGATATCAGCTGAGTTGGATGTTGCGCCAACCACCATCAAAACGCACATCCGAAACCTTTATCAGAAGCTGCAAATCGCAAACCGCGACCAAGCCATTGCCATCGCAGATAAACTGATAAAAGCTATCCATTACTGATTTGGCTTATAATCCGGTGGGGTGACTACGCCCCACCGTCCTCCTCCCCTAACCCTCTTAAACTTATCTCCCGCCAAACCAAACCGGCTTTCCCCATTAGATTTCTCTCCGTCCAAGAGTTTTTTTGCTCGTTGTCCGACTTTAAACCTGCTCAAGATCCCGTTTTTATTTCGATAACCCAACCCTTTTGTGAGCCACTTAACACGATTCCGCTACGCCCCGTTTTCTCATCCCCAAGATACTTTTTGAAGGAGGATGAAGCGCGACAAGCCTAGGAGCAAACTGGTATCAGTGAAATACAACGCCGATATGGCTCCCTCCTAAGTTGATTGAAGAGGCGAAAAAATGAGAACTCAAACCCAAGCGGCTGTGTTCAACAAGACAGAATTCAAACAAGCAGTACTGGCGCACCTGACCGGTACTTATGCCCAAACACCAGAGACCGCGACAGATCGTGGCTGGTACATGGCAATGGCCAAAGCGCTCACAGACATGAGCATCGGCAACCTTGTCGAAACCGAAACGGCTTTGGCAAAGAAAAATGCGCGCAAAGTTAACTACCTGTCGATGGAATTTCTCATCGGCCGAATGACTGGCAACAACCTGATTGCCATGGATATTTACCCGCAAGTTACCGAAGTCATGGCCGAATTCGGTATCAACCTGACCGACCTGCTCGAAGAAGAGCGCGATCCGGCGCTGGGTAACGGAGGCTTGGGCCGTCTTGCTGCCTGCTTTATGGATTCACTGGTCGCGCAGGAGTTCCCGGCAGTCGGCTATGGCCTCCACTACGAATACGGTCTTTTCCGCCAATCGTTTAAAGACAGCGAGCAGAAAGAATCACCGGATGCATGGCGCGGCATTGAAGGCTACCCATGCGAAGTGGTACGCCCTGAACTGACACAAACGGTTGGATTCTGGGGTGACGTTGAAACCTACCAGGATGAAAACGGCAATACTCGCCGCCGCTGGAATCCCGCGATGGAAGTTGAAGGCCGCGCCTGGGACATTCCGGTTATCGGTTACAAGAACAACAGCACCTACCCGCTGCGCCTTTGGGAATGCCATGCTCAGGCACCTTTCAACCTGGCGCGTTTTAACGATGGCGATTATATCGGTGCGCAATATGGTGAGCTGGAAGCAGCAAACCTGACCAAGGTGTTGTACCCGAACGACAACCACGAACAGGGCAAAGTGCTTCGTCTGATGCAGCAGTATTTCCACTGTGCATGCTCAGTGGCTGATATCCTCCGGCGTCACCTGGCACTTGGCCGTACTATTGAGTCACTGCCAGAGTTTGAAACCATTCAGCTGAACGACACCCACCCAACCATCGCCATTCCTGAGCTGATGCGCGTCCTGATGGACGATCATGGTCTGGCTTGGGATAAAGCATGGCATATCTGCAGTCGCACGTTCGCCTACACCAACCACACCCTGCTGCCTGAAGCGCTGGAAACCTGGAGTGCTGAGCTGATTGGCCGCCTGCTGCCACGCCACCTTGAAATTATCTTCAAAATTAATGCTCAGATGCTGGCTGAAGTGGAAGCAAAATGGCCGGGTGACGTAGCCAAGCTGCGCAAACTTTCCCTGATTCAGGAAGGCGACCACCAGATGGTACGCATGGCAAATCTCTGTGTAGCGACATCATACGCCGTAAACGGCGTAGCTGCCCTGCACTCTGAACTGGTGAAAAAGGATCTGTTCCCTGAGTTCAACGCGCTCTACCCCGAGCGTCTGCTGAATGTCACAAACGGTGTGACTCCTCGCCGCTGGCTCAAGTTCTGCAACCCTGGCCTGGCTGAACTGATTAATGAGCATCTGGACGGCGACTGGGCGGCAGATCTGGAAAGTCTGTCAGAGTTGAACAAACTGGCCGGCAACAAAACCTTCCAGAAGCGTTTCATGGCAGTGAAAAAGCAGAACAAGCAGCGTCTAGCTGACTGGGTGTCTGCCAACATGGGAATTGATCTCAACACCAACGCGATTTTCGATGTCCAGATCAAGCGTCTGCACGAGTACAAGCGCCAGCACCTGAACCTGCTGCACATTCTGTCACTCTATCAGCGACTGCTCAATGAACCGGGCTTCGATATGCACCTCGTGTGTTTATCTTCGCCGCCAAGGCAGCGCCGGGTTATGCGCTGGCGAAAGACATCATTTACGCCATTAACCGCACTGCAGAAACCATCAACAATGATCCACGTATCGGTGACAAGCTGAAAGTGGTGTTCATCCCGGACTACCGTGTCAGCCTGGCGGAAATCATTATTCCGGCTGCGGACGTTTCCGAGCAGATCTCCACCGCCGGTAAGGAAGCATCCGGTACCGGTAACATGAAGATGGCTCTCAACGGTGCCCTGACTATCGGTACCATGGACGGCGCAAACGTCGAAATCCGCGAGGAAGTCGGCGACGACAATATCTTCATCTTCGGTCTGGAAGTCGAAGACGTGATGGCAACACTGGCAAACGGCTACAACCCACGCGCAATTTACGAAAACAACCCGGAAATCAAAGCGGCTATCGAAATGCTTTACGGCGATGCCTGACACCGGGTTATTACGGCCGCCTGGCATCCATTGCCAACAACCTGCTGGAACAAGACCCATATCTGGTTCTTGCAGACTTTGAAGATTACGCCCGAGCTCATGCCGACATCGACGAAGCATACCGCGATGAAGCGCGTTGGGCGCAAATGGCGATTATCAACAGCGCGTCTATGGGCAAATTCAGCTCAGACCGCAGTATTCGCGACTACGTTGACACTATCTGGCATCTCGAAGCCACTCACCTGTAAGCACTGAATCTGGCGGCCCTCTCTGGAAGGCCGCCTTTAATGAGTAAGAACATAATGGATACACAAGGATTAAAAGCGGTAGCAAGCCGTGCCGGGCTCTCTGACACCTACATCAGTGCCTGGGGTGAACCCACTAACGTCAGTGATACTGTATTGATTAAACTGCTGGCTGCACTTGGCTACGACACCAAGAACGATACTTCTCTTGAAGCGTCAGCGGAGCGCAAACAGCGTGTTGATATTCTCTCGCCGGTACTCGTTATTCGCGAAGAACAGCCGGTAGATGTGACTTTAGCGCTGGGCAAGACAGTCCGTATTGGTGATTTCAGCTGGTCCCTGACCCTTGAAAACGGTGAATGCCTTGAGGGCTGGCTCGAATCCCAGGTAGTTAGCGATACCCGCGAAGAAGATGGCAAACTGGTTTTCCGCCTTGCCGATTCCCTGCCAATGGGATACCACCAACTGACGCTGCGCCGTAAGCGCCGCAAAAGCCCATTCATCTCTACCCTGATCGTTGCTCCGGCGAGCTGCTACAAGCAGGAATCGTTGAAAGCGGATAAGAAACTGTGGGGTACCACGGTTCAGCTGTACACTCTGAAAACTGAGCAAAACTGGGGCATTGGCGACTTCGGTGACCTGATGCAACTGGTCAGCGGTATCGCAAACCGTGGTGGAGATTTTGTTGGCCTGAACCCTATTCACTCACTTTTCCCGGCGAACCCTGAAGGTGCAAGCCTTACAGCCCTTCCTCCCGCCGCTGGCTGAACGTTCTGTACATTGATGTCAGCTCTGTACCGGAATTTGCCCTGAGCGATGAAGCCCAACAACGGGTTGGCAGTGCAGAGTTCCAATCACGCATCAAAGATGCCCGTGATTCAGAGTGGGTTAAATACAGTGATGTGGCTGCGCTGAAAATGTCTGTCCTGCCAATGCTGTGGGAAACCTTCAAATCCCGCCAGCTGGACAAGAAAACAGACCGCGCCCAGACCTTCAACCGTTTTGTTGACGCCGGCGGCGAAAGCCTTCTGCACCAGGCAACCTTCGATGCCCTCCACGCTGAACTGAAGAAAACCGATGACAGCCTGTGGGGCTGGCCGGTGTTCCCCGAAGAATACCGTCATTTCTCCAACCCTGCGGTACAGAGCTTTATCAAGCAAAACCAGGATAAAGTACATTTCTATATGTACCTGCAGTGGCTGGCTGAAGAACAGCTTGCTGCCGTACAGCAACTGGCTGAAGAACGTGGTATGGATATCGGTCTTTACCGCGATCTGGCTGTTGGCGTATGTGATTCAGGCGCAGAGAGCTGGGCGGACGAAGGCGCACTTTGCCTGGATGCCAGTATTGGTGCACCACCGGATATTCTTGGCCCGCTGGGACAAAACTGGGGCCTGCCTCCGCTGAATCCTGAGTATCTGGTCAAGCACGCTTATCGCCCGTTCATCGAACTGCTTCGTGCCAACATGAAGCACTGCGGTGCCCTGCGCATCGACCACGTACTCGGCCTGCTGCGCCTATGGTGGATCCCGCGCGGTGACTCTGCACGCGACGGCGCGTACCTGTACTACCCGGTTTCTGACCTGCTGGCAATCCTTGCGCTGGAAAGCCACCGCAATCAGTGCAGCATTATCGGTGAAGACCTCGGTACGGTACCGGATGAAATCGTCGAGCCACTGGCTGAAGGCGGCGTCCACTCTTACAAGGTGTTCTTCTTCGAAACCGCAAAAGATGGCGGCTACCTGTCTCCGGTTCATTACCCGGATCAGTCAATGGCGACGCTGTGTACCCATGACATGCCAACCCTGCGCGGATTCTGGCACTGTGATGACCTGCGTCTTGGTGAAGAACTCGGACTCTACCCGGACAAAGAACAGCTTGAAGGCCTGTTCCAGACCCGTGCCGAAATGAAGCAGAAGATGCTCGACAGCATTCGCTGGCATGGCTGGTTACCGGACTACGTTGGGCAGGATGCACTTTATGTTCCAATGGACAAAGGCCTGTCTCATGGCATGCAACTGCACCTGGCAGCCGGCAGCAGTGCCCTGCTTGGCCTCCAGCTTGAAGACTGGCTGGAAATGGACAAGCCGGTTAACGTACCGGGCACCGTAGATGAATACCCTAACTGGCGTCGTAAGCTTTCTACCACGCTGGACGATCTGTTCTCTCGTCAGGAAATCAACCAGTTGTGCCAACGCCTGACCGACGTACGCGCCAAAGCCGGAAAGCACGAGGGATAACCGGAATGCCGGATAAAACCATTAACCCAACAACGACCATCACACGGCAGCTCGAAGGAGCTGCCTGTTCTGCACCATTTTCTGTACTCGGTCCTTCCGCTCTGCCTGAAACGGCCCTGACGGTATGGCAACCGGAAGCGGTAAAGGTATCCGTCATCGCCGGGAATCAATCCATTGCACTGACCCGGAAAGAGAGCGGATTGTTTATTCTGCCGTTTGAAGCCGGTATCTCACTGGATAGCGTCCTCTACCGGATTCATGCCGAATACGAAAAAGGCGAGCAAACTTACATCGACCCGTATCAGTTTCGCGACATCGCTCCGGCCGCGGACAGCGTCCATAACCCGGTTACCGCCTATCACGAGATGGGTGCGCAACTTTGCAGCTATACCCGCGGCGGCGAATCCGTATCCGGCACCCGTTTTGTGGTGTTCGCGCCAAATGCCAGCGCAGCCAGCGTGATTGGTGATTTCAACCAGTGGGATGGTCGCCGCCACCCGATGCAGCGCCTGGAAAACGGCTTTTGGGGCCTGTTTGTACCGGGCATTGAAGCAGGTACAAGCTACAAGTTCGAACTGAAAGACGGGCTGGGTAACCGACTGGCACACAAAGCAGACCCTTGGGGTTATCACGCCGACCAATACCCGTCGTTCGCCTCCCGCGTTTACGACCATAGCGCTTACCAATGGCAAGATGAAACGTGGCAAAACCGCCCGTTCACCCCGCCACATAAACAGCCGTTGTCGTTTTACGAATTACACGCAGGTTCCTGGAAGCGAAATGCAGACGGGGAATTCCTGACCTATCGTGA
Organism: Photobacterium sp. JCM 19050; assembly: GCA_001310455.1. GTDB lineage: Bacteria > Pseudomonadota > Gammaproteobacteria > Enterobacterales > Vibrionaceae > Parasalinivibrio. Next base: position 51,518 of record BAXG01000007.1, on the reverse strand, counting down.
GCTGGCTGCTGAACTGATTCCGTACCTCTCAGAAATGGGCTATACCCACGTAGAGCTGATGCCGGTTTCAGAGTATCCGTTTTACGGTTCCTGGGGATACCAGCCGGTTGGCCTGTTTGCGCCAACCAGCCGTTTCGGTACACCGGATGATTTCAAATACTTTGTAGACTGCTGTCACCAGGCAGGCATTGGGGTTGTTCTGGATTGGGTTCCGGCTCACTTCCCATCTGATGACCACGGTCTGGCAAACTTCGATGGTACCGCGCTCTACAACGATCCGGATCCGCGACGCGGCTGGCACCCGGACTGGAACAGCTATATCTACGATTACGGCCGCCCCCATGTCCGTGAATTCCTCGTAGCCAACGCCCTGTACTGGCTGGACTGTTTCCATATCGACGGCTTGCGTGTTGATGCGGTTGCCTCAATGCTCTACCTCGACTATTCGCGCAACCACGGCGAGTGGATTCCAAACCATGACGGTGGAAACCACAACTACGATGCTATTTCACTGCTTCGTTGGGTAAACGAGGAAGTTTACCGACACCACCCTAAAGCCATCACCATTGCTGAGGAGTCCACCGCATTTCCGGGTGTTACCCAGCCAACCTATAACGGTGGCCTTGGTTTTGGTTTCAAATGGAATATGGGCTGGATGCACGACAGCCTGAGCTATATCAAGGAAGAGCCGGTTCACCGCAAATATCACCACGGCACGCTCACGTTCCCGTTGGTTTACGCATTCAGCGAAAACTATGTGCTGTCGCTGTCACATGATGAAGTGGTGTACGGCAAGGGCTCAATCCACAATAAAATGCCGGGCGATGAGTGGCAAAAGGCCGCAAACCTGCGCGCCTACCTTGGTTTTATGTACGGTCAGCCGGGCAAAAAACTGAACTTCATGGGAACCGAAATCGGCCAGACTGCCGAGTGGAACCACGACAGCCAGTTGGAATGGCACTGGATGCAATACGAGAAGCACCAGGGTGTTCAGAATCTGGTGAAAGATCTCAACCATCTGTACCGGACTGAGCCGGCATTGTATGACCGAGATTGCGAACCATCCGGTTTTGAATGGCGGATGATGGATGACGCAGACCAGAGCGTGATTGCCCACGAGCGACTGGATGACAACGGCAACCGTATGCTGGTTGTCAGTAACTTCACACCGGTAGTGCGTGAAAATTACCGCATTGTCATTCCGGTTGAAGGCCGCTACGAACTGGTGCTTAACACCGATGACAAGCGCTATTGGGGCTCCGGTGTCTCACCTGAGCAAACTGTTGTAGTAAAAAATGGCGAGGTATCCCTCACCCTGCCACCACTGGCAACCGTGTTCCTGCGCCACAAACAATGATTCCACCCTTTCTCTAGCTTTTGCCGGCTGAAATGCCGGCTTTTTTTGCTTTACGGCAAACACAACAACGACCAACTCAAAAAGAAAAGAATAGGGAAATACAGCGCATCTGTTTCAGCGAGTTGTCTCTGCACTTCAAAGAATTGCCTGCCCTGACTGGACTATTTTGATATTCCGTTAAAATAATTAAACCGTTAACTGTTTGATTTTTATCTTTATTATCAAATTTGATGCATGGATGGCACATGATAAGACACGTTTTACTGATATCGTTTCAATCGTCGGTGACTCAGGCAACTATTGACGATATCCAGTTGCTTTTTGAGGAAATACCGCAAAAAATTGAAGGTGTACTGGCTGTTGAATGGGGACTTAACAACAGTCCGGAAGGTTTGAACAAAGGTTACACCCATTGTGTGGTGATGACGTTTTCTGACGAAGCCGGACGGCAAAACTATCTGCCGCATCCCGAGCACGTTGCTCTCAAAGCAGTACTGATTCCTGCTTTGGAAGATATTGTTGTCTTTGACTACTGTGTTTGAGTATCAGTCCGTCCGAAACCTGTGTGTTTTCAACCATATTTTTAACAGGTGATGCAGACAGATCAAAAAGCCCGCAGAGCGCGGGCTTACGTTTTTTAATCCTCGTTCTCAGCATATTGCTGCGAAAGAATCTCTCTTTCTAACAGGCCTGTTCCGCTCAGTACAGGGTATCGGCGGTCAACAGCCGGATGATTAAACCGCAGTTGCCCAATGATGTCTTTATGGTTCGAAACGGTGCTATCCGGCTTAACAGTGACACCATCAACTTCAAGTAAGCCAGATTCCGAATCAACCCGTAACACCATAGCATTCTCCAATTTGAGCGAATAATGCTGACGATTGCCTGCATCGGTATCAAAACCAAATGCAAGTTCAATGACACCAGCATCGCAAGACAGGTGGTAAACCTCTTTGTGTCCTTCCCGATTGAACGACACCGACAATGTATCTTCGCTTCCGAATGGCAAAGTTACATACGCCTCGCGCCAGGAAGCCGGAAATTGCGGTATGAGGGAAACCTTCCCTTTCAGCATATCCGGACGGAAACCGACGTAATCCTGATAACCATTCCGATGGAATTCAGACACTGACCACGCCTGAGCGTAGGTACCGGTTGTGACCAAATTGCCATTCATATCCGGGAAAGCGTCGAGGTTTTCGCTCATGCTGCCGCGGTGCCCGATAGTCAGGATCTGCTCTGCCAGGTTTCTGGTCAACTTGTAAGCCAGTTCTTTTTCCCCATATTGAAGCATGGCAGATACGGTGAACCCGGCATTCCATCCCCAGATTGTTCCGTTATGGTAAGCCGCATCCTTATGGTATTCGTCCCTGCCGTCATGGTATGGTGGAACCAGTGGTCTTGTTGGGAAAGCGAACAGATGCCCCAGGGGAACAACAGCTCATTCACCGTATTTTTAACCACATGCGCACCGGTTTCTGCCGGTACCAAATCCTGATCGAAAGGCACAGTCAGCGTCATTAACTGGTTAGGGCGGCACCGGAAATCCTGTGTATCGTCATCTTCGATACGGTCGGCCATCAGGTTCAGTCGGCTGTCCCAGAACAGACGGTTGAACGCCCCCTGCACTTTTTCAGCCATCGCGGTGAATTTCTGCTGCCCTGCTTCATCACCGGACAGCGCTGCCAGTTCAGCTGCGACGGTAAGGCTGGTAAACCAAAGTGCCTGAATATCGTTCGCCCGGTTGCCACGGGCTGACCACGGGATTTTTCCTTCCCATTTGGCATCCATCCAGGTATCCGGGTGTCGGTGGCTCATCAGGCCATTTTCGTCGAGGTAGTTCTGCTCCACGCCTTCAATATAGGCTTTTACAACCGGGTAAATATCGGCAGCGAAAGCGCTGTCACCGCTGTACCGGAGGTATTCGCCGATTTCCCGGACCATCCAAGGTGTGCCGTCAGTGGTGTTGTAGATGATATTGGTTGCGCTGGAAACCCGGTTTGGAATGCGGCCATAATTAATGTCGTTGCGGTCCTTTTGCTGCATGGACGCGAAATTGGTAATGATGTCACGCGCATCATCAAAATCGCCGTTGGCCAGCGTAATACCCGGCACGGCGATAAAAGAATCACGCCCCCAACAGTCTTTAAACCACGGCAAACCGGCCCAGATACCGTACCAAATTCACGGGATACAAAGACTTTGCCTGCCGCTTTGGACCACATCAGAGCGCGGTTATAAGTCTCATCAGACGTCCAGAGGTAACTGCGAGTCAGCATGTCATAGGTTGCCTGCAGGTGCTGGCAGTAACCGTTTTCTTTGTAAGCCGCCTCTGCCATTTCCCTCGCTTTATGCTCAGTCTCAGCAAAGGCCAGATACACTGTCAGTTCCTTTTCCGGGCTTGTGGTTTCAATCACCGGTTTTACATGCAGGCCGCTAAGGTGCATAACGCTGTCGAGTTCAGGAAAGCCAGACAGTGTTTCCTCTCGGAACGTAAACGGCTTATTGGCAGTGATGGCCACAAAGGAGGGTGCATCCGGCTGACGCAGCGATTCTTCCAGCGCATATACCACGCAGTTGTCATAAGCAACAACAGAAGATTGGTTGATTGCCAGGTTTAATGCAGGTACAACGCCAAGTTTGGCTTCATCTTCACTTTCAACTCTCAATGCGGCCAGTCGCCGGCCGGAGAAAATACTCAGGGTATCTTTCAGCCCGTTGGCGTACTCATGGGTGATGCCGTAAGGATATAACGCCGCTTCATCGGCTTTAGTTTTGTCCTGTAATACACCGTTTACCAGTGCGGCAAAGGTACCAAGGAACCATCCCTGTTTATGTCGGTATTTCCCCGCAGAGACAAACCGGTGAGTAAAACCTTCGTAGTAGCCATCAACGTTATCACCGAATACAAACGGGTAACTTTGACGCTCTCGGATTGCCATTGCATCAAACAGCGCATCCGGGGAAAGTACCGGCTCAAGCTTACCCTGGATGATGACATCCGGGCTTGGCTCAACACGGATTTCGGCAGAGAGAAGCGGTCTTAGGGGGTCTACATCCAGGTTCTCACCACCGAGTTCTATCACCAACACAGGAGCAGAGAGGTTGCTGACATCCAAGCTCACCGTGTACAACCCGGTTTGAGGCGCATCCAGAATAAGGTCGTTACCAATACCTTTCGCGGGCATCAGCGCACAATATGATTCGAGCTCACACTGAGTGGCTTTTTGTTTGTGGGCGGAAAACGTCAATTGCTCTGTTCCGTCCAGGTCCGAGATTTTGAACTGGTGTCGGTCAGCAGAAAGGCAAAGTGTGGCTTGGTAGCGGTTGTCACCGATATAGCTCATTGGCGTATCGTCACCCCAGCCGTTAAAGGTGCCACGGATATAAAGCGTTTCAGAAATAGGTGGTGTCGCGTTCACGGTTTATCCTGATTTGTCTGTAACAGCAAAACCCGGTACGCAGGATGCGAACCGGGTATCTGACAAGTTAGTTGATTTGCATCGCCGCAGAATCCAGCGCGTCCTTAACGGTCTGGCGACCAAGGATTGCGTTTTCAATGGCTGCACCTTCTGCAAACCAAAAAGCGGTCATTTGCGGGATGTTCGGCATGATTTCACCGTTTTCAGCATTGGTCATGGTCGCAGCGATACGGCTGTCTTTCTCCAATACTTGCTGGAAGGATTTCAGCGTCACCGCGCCCAGCGGTTTGTCGTCATTCATGGTTTTCAGGCCATCATCAGTGATGACGTAGTTTTCAAGAAACTCGACAGCGAGATCCTTGTTCGGGCTTGCTGAGTTGATGCCCGCGCTTAATACGCCAACAAATGGGTTAGACGCACCACCATCCAGTGTTGGCAGAACGGCGACACCATAATTTACGCCGGTTTTATCCATATTCGCCCATGACCACGGGCCATTGATGGTCATCGCCACATTGCCTTTATTAAATTCCGCTTCTGATACGGCGTAATCCATATCCGGTGAGATAACCCCTTTCTTGGTCAGCTCAACCAGAAATTCAAGACCATTTTGGCCGGCCTGACTGTTTACGCCAATTTGAGTGCCATCAAACCCGGTCTCAGTTTTCTTGAAAGCATAACCGCCGTTGGCGGAAATCATTGGCCAGGTAAAGTACGCGTTTTTCACATCCCACATGATGGTGCGCTTGCCTTTGGCTTCATCTGTTTGTCGATGGCTTCAAGCTCTTCCCAGGTTTTGGGCGGGTTCGGGAGCAGATCTTTATTGTAAATCAGAGACGGGGTTTCGAGTGCTACCGGGTAACCAACCAGTTTGCCGTCCCAGGTGACTGCATCCCAGCTGAAGTCCACCAGCTTGTCACGGAATGCCTGGCTGGGATTCAGCTCAGCCAGAAGACCGGCTGATGCATAGCCGCCAAAACGGTCATGCGCCCAGAAAATGATGTCCGGGCCACCACCGGTTGCAGCAACCTGCTGGAACTTTGCTTCGAGCGATTCCGGGTACTGAACATTTACCGTTACCCCGGTGTCTTCGGTGAACTGGCGACCGATTTCGGCAAGACCTTCGTAGCTCTTGTCACCATTGATCCAAATAAGGATCTCCCTTCCTGCATTGCGTGGGCAGAGAGTGGAAAAAGCGCAGCGGCAGTGAGCACGGAAAGTAGGGTCAGTGCAGGTTTCATAGTTATCGTCCTTTTTGAATGAAAACCGAAAGCGCACCGGCTGTAACAAGCCGGTGCCAAAAAGAGATCAGTAAGGAAGATCAGGTAAGTTCGAAGACTTTGGCAGCCAGCGCGTCGGCGATGACTGTTACCTCGCCGCAGCCGTCATTAACACGAAGTGTCGCTGTTTCATAACCATACAGGGCTTCGCAAAGTGGATAACAGCCGTCCGCCAGTTGCCAGGCAGAAATCACCTCAGCAGGTATCACGAGAGAGACCTTGCCTTTGGCTTGAGTATCAAAGTGGCTGAAAGCAATCAGCTTCTGGCCGGCTTCCTGCGAAACGCGGGCAAACGCAAACATGGTTTTATCGTATCCTTTCGCCGCTTCCCGGCTGGCCTTATGCAGTTCTGCATAGCCGCCATCCAGAGCCGGTGCAGAAAGGGTGAAATTCAGCAGCCTTTTGTAGAAGTCCCGAAGCGCTTTTTCTTTGTCCGAAAGCTGTCCGCCATCAAACCTGCCGCCGTTCATCCAGCGTTGATGGGATGGCACACCGCAGTAGTCAAAAATGGAGGTGCGAGACTGGCGGCCGAATCCCATGTCGCGTTCGCCGGCTTCTCCGACTTCCTGACCGAAATAGACCATCGCCGGCGCCCGGTCCATCAATGCGGAAACCAACATCGCGGGTTTGCCTTTGTCAGCATCTCCGGCAAACTGCGGGCTGGCAACTCGCTGCTCATCATGGTTATCGAGAAAGTGCAGCATATGGCTTTCAATGTCTGCAAGTTGGCGCTGATTGGCGGCAATATTGTCTGTGGATGCATTACCCTGCATAACGGCTTTCAGGGTGTCATACAGGTCAACTTTGTCATAAAGCGCATCCATCTTACCTTGATGGATGTAGCGCGATAAAGATCCGGTTGGTAGACTTCCGCCAGCAAGAAAGCCTCCGGGTCGATGTATTTGATCGCCGAGTTCAGGTAGCTCCAAAATTCTACCGGCACCATTTCTGCCATGTCATAGCGGAAACCATCAACACCCAACATCAGCCAATATTCAGCGATGTGGCGGAACTTTCGCCATGAATCTGGCACTGACTTGCCCTGCCAGAACTGAAAATGCGCTTCATGGCTGAGTGACTTATACGATTCCGGCAGTTCATCAAAGTCTTTACTGCCGTCCGGGCGAATGCCGTAATTCACCTTGACCGTTTCATACCAGTCATCAAAATCCGGCTTTGCTTTTCTGGCACCATTGCCGGTCCACTTCGCAGGGAACTCGCGGTAAGCTTCAGCCAGCATTGGGTGATCTTCCCCACCCAAAGGTGCAAAACCTTCTTCATAATCCGGCAATTCAAATGCTTCACCGGGCAGGTAATAAAAGTTGTTGTCGCGGTGGTATTCCAATGAGGTATCGTCCGACGCACCAAAGTCTTCCACACCTTCAGGGTTGGTCAGACCTTCATAACAGCGCGCAACATGGTTCGGCACGATATCCATAATGACCTTGAGACCGGCTTTGTGGCTTCGGTCAATCAATGCTTTGAATTCTTCAAGGCGCTCTGCCGGGTTATCAGCCAGATCCGGGTTAACGTTGTAATAGTCTTTCACCGCGTAGGGTGAACCGGCTCGCCCCTTCACAACGGCCGGATGATCGTTACTGATTCCAAATTCGGTGTAATCGCAGATCAATGCATGATGCGGTACGCCGGTATACCAGATATGGGTAACGCCCAGCGCCTTGATTTCAGACAGAGCCTTATCGGTAAAGTCACTGAATTTTCCAACACCGTTTTGCGCCTTGGTTCCCCAAGGCGCATTGGTTGTATTCTGGTTTCCAAACAGGCGGGTAAACACCTGATAGACCACTTTTTTGTTGTTCTTCTTCATGGGTCAGTCTCTAGACGTCGTCGCCCGTTACGGCTTTACCAGATTAATAAACGTTGATTCGGCGGTTTTTGAACCTGCACGCTTGGCTTCTTCAAGCCATTTCAGCGCCAGCGAAATATCTCCGGCTTTTACCGCCTGTTCAATTTTGCCGTTATAGAACGCTTCACTTTCAGACATCATGCTGACGGCTTTTTGTTGCACTTGGGCTTTCTTAACTTCCGCCGTATTGGTGGTCGTTTTTGGTTGTTCAGCAAGTGCCGCTTTTGGCGTTGAATCTGCACGGTAAGCACGAAGGCTCAGTGGTTTGAGGTTAAGCTCCAGTGAACCAAATTTGGCATGCTGAATAATCGGGTCGGTCACAAGAGGACGCGCCATTCCCAGTTCTTCTGCGCGCAGGCGCTCCGGGTGCGGAATGGTGACAGCGCCTTTGCGATACTTTTCAGGAGAGAACACCACCATGTAAGGCGTCAACTCCCGGTTCATTACCAATCGGGTCTCATAGCTGGACAGGTGGAACATATCAGACGGTTCAACGGAAAAGTCGTTCAGGCTGATGGTTTTTACCGGCTTAAAGTTCCGGTCCAGCAGCATGATTTCAGGCGCGAATACACCGTCTGAACTCATCCAACTGTTAATGGTGATTTGCATGCGGTTGACAGATTCCGGCATCGCAAACGCCGCAAAGTGGCTCTTGTCTCCGTCAAAATCTGCAACAGGTGAATGGGTATCAATAGAAATATCCATCTGATCGCCGGTCATTGGAATCCAGCCAAACTGGCTGTAATCCGTGCAGCAGGCCGCCTGAGTGATGGAAATATCCTTCACGGTTTCAACCGGGGTATTTGCGCATCCCATAAGAGACGCAGCCAAAAGCAAAGCAAGCGTTGAATAGCGTTTTTTCATTTTGTTCCCCCTCGTCTCCGGATGGGTAGTTATAGGTTTTGAGACGATAGCCTGAATTTTCGGTAAGGCATTTGCGCTTAAAAATGCAGGGCTACAAACTCAAACAGGCAGCCCGCAGGCTGCCCGGTATAGTGAGATTAGAACCAGATTTCAGCGTGGATGCCGAAGACAGTTTGACTCTTTTCACCCTTATCAGTAATGCCAATAGAACCAGCGGCATTTTCGTCGTCAGTCGCTACCCAAGTAACGTACGGTTTGATTTGTGGACGACCAAAGTAGTCTGCATTAACAGTAAATACTGTTGCTGCCTCGAGGGTATAGAATGACGTAGTATCGTCAGCACGCCCCCAGTCGTTATCACCCTCAAGCTTCTCCATCGCGTATGAGCCAGTGAACTCAAGGCGGAAATTGTCATTCAGCTTGATGCTAGGACGGGCGGCGATCAAATAACGGGTAACTTTGTCTTCAGAATTACTGTCAGCCCAGCCCATGTTTTCTGGTGCCCAGTAAGTCAACTCGGTACCCAATTGAACTGTGTCGGTAATAGTGGCGACACCGTAAGTGGTTGCAAACAATGACTTAGAGTCATCTTTCCAGCCGTTGCTCCATGAACCGAAGTTTACGCCACGGTTCGCAGCCATACCGGTACCGTAAGCAATACCTGTCTGTGACCATCCGTTGAAACCGTAGTAATCGCGATTATAAGTAATTGCACCACCGATACCGCGGTCAGCTGGGTCACTGCCAACCTTTGGATCTTCATTCGCTCCGTACATCCACTTCAGGTCAAAGTCGAAGCTACCGCCCAATGCCTGCACACCGTAGTAATAAAGGTCTACAGAAGTCACGGTGTGGCGAGCGCCATCTGCTGGCAGTGTATCGGTACCTGCTTCTGGGTCAGCAGAAATAACTGCAATACCACCACGTTGACCGTTATCAAACTTGGTTTCGATACCAGCACCCTGACCCGAAGACTGCTTCCAGAATTCACCAGACAGACCACCAGCAGCACGGTTCAGGTAACGGCGTCCCGCCCAGATTTCTGAGTTTTCTGGTAGGTATGGCAGGTTACCCAAAGCAACATAAGCTTCTTTAACTTCAAACTGGGCTACGTTGTTTGCTTTTTGGTTACCCGGTGAGCTGTAGTAATAAGAGTCACCATTACCGTATTCAGAACGCACGATAAAGTCACTGTAAACACCATTTCCGTATTCAGTATGTTTCTTGATTACGAATTCAACCTGGGCACTGCTCTTTCCGGAAGTACCCACTGAGCGGTAATCAGGTTTGCCCAGTTCAGTATCAAATGACTGTCCGTCTTTCATACGGTAGTTCATAGAACCGTAACCATGAATTTCCCAACCATCGGTCAGCATATCAGTGGCTTTCACTTCGCTGTCGGCGGCAAACGCAGAATATGAGGTTAAAGCGGCCAGTACCGCTGCTGCTACTGGTAAGCGTTTCATTTTAGTGTCCCTTTTAAATTATTGTTGCTTTAGATAACCAAGTGCTTTCGGGACACATATTTAAAGGTTTGGGTTTTCCCAACATCCTCCGCCCTTGGGGAGTAGTCGGGCGTAGGATTCAGGCGTAGTCAGGGGGAGGAGCAGATGAGTATGTAACAATGGTCACAAAAACAAGGCGTATTCGGGTGGAAAAAAGTGACCCATCTATAAATTTCATTGATACCAATAGCAGAATTCTCTGCCGGCATGTCTGAAAGTGCCTAAAATTTTCACCTTATTTTTTTCAAAAAATTAATTCAGTAGGGTTGAACGTTCTTTTAGCAACGATAACAGTGCATGGAGGTGTTCTCCCTGCTCATCATGCAAATAATAGATTCCAACTGTCCCTTTCTGGCCGGCTTGACTGAGCGGCAATGGAACGATTCCCCGCTCAGCAAAATAGCTCTTCATTCGGGCAGGATAAGGCATCACCGCAGGCAAGGTTTTCAGAATATCAATGCTAGCTGACAGGGAACCCACGTTGTAAACAATACGCTCCCCCAACCCTTTTTGCTGGTTCTCACGCTGTTTTGGCCCCAAGTCATCCAACAGATGCCGGTAAGGTTCTGTATCCGGTGTGACGCGCAATAGCGGATAAAGGTAAGACTCACTTTCCGGATGATTGCTAAGTAACAGTGGATGGTTTTCTCTTACGTAAAATGCCTCTTCATCCTGAAACACCGGCATAAACGAAACCGGGTAACGGCTTGATAACCCGATAATCTCATGGCCCATAAAGAGATCGATTTGTCCGTGTTGCAGCAAGTCCATCAGTTTCAGGTGATTGCCGAATTCCAGATCGACAGAAATCGCCGGGTTGCTGTGGGTATATTCCACGATGACATCTTTAATAAACAATTCCCACCATGCATCTCCGGTCCCCATCTTTATCTTCTGGGTACGGCGTACTTTGAGGTCTGCCATTTGATCAAGCATACGCTGATGACGCCTGGCCATCTCTTCCGCTTGCTGGCGAAGCAACTGCCCATACTCTGTCAGTTCCACCCCTTTTGATTTTCGGATAAGCAGAGGCACACCGAGTTGCCCTTCCAGTTTCCGGATGGTTGCTGTCAGTGTGGGCTGACTGAGGTTTAACGCCATTGCTGCAGCACTGATACTGCCGTGCTCAGCAACTGCCAGAAATTGGTAATAGCTTTTATCCATAAGTGATACCTGGCAAAAGGAAAGAACAAAAATGATTTGATGGAGCTCACATTTCAACATTGTCTGAAAATCAGAACATGGTGGAATTTCGTGATGAGCTTTGCGTTATACGCCATGTTATTAATTTTTTCTATATCAAAGACACATTCGTGTATTTCCCGGCACCTAAATATCCACCTAATATCAGCCTCAGTTTCCTGTATTTCGAGGTCAATTCAATGAACATACCTTCCCAAACCGCTTTCCCTAACGCACCGGAAGCCCGCTGGTGGCACGATGCCGTGGTTTACCAGATTTACCCGCGTAGTTTCTGCGACTCCAACGGAGACGGAATTGGAGACTTGCAAGGTATTATCAGCAAGCTGGATTACCTCAAAAGCCTGGGCATCAACGTTATCTGGCTGTCCCCGGTATACAAATCGCCAATGGATGACAACGGTTACGACATTTCTGATTACCAGGATATTGCGCCGGAGTTTGGCACCATGGCTGATATGCAGCAGTTGATTGCAGAGGCCAAAGCACGCGACATCCGCATCATTATGGATTTGGTGGTTAACCACACATCCGATGAACATGCATGGTTTGTTGAGGCTAAAAAAGGCAAAGACAACCCTTACCGCGATTACTATATCTGGCGACAGCTAAAGAAGACGGATCTGCGCCGGATGACCAAGGCTCTCTGTTCGGTGGTTCTGCGTGGCAATTCGATGAAGCGTCCGGCGAATACTACTTCCATTTGTTCTCTAAGAAGCAACCTGATCTGAACTGGGAAAACCCTAAAGTGCAGGAAGAAGTGCACAAGATGATGAACTGGTGGATTGACCAGGGAATCGGCGGTTTCCGAATGGACGTTATCGACCTTATCGGCAAGGAAATCGACAAAGGTATTACCGGCAACGGCCCTCGCCTTCACCCTCTTCTGCAGCAAATGAACCGGGAAACCTTTGGCAGCAAGGATTTGTTAACCGTGGGCGAAACTTGGGGAGCGACACCGGAAATCGCCATGTTGTACAGCGATCCGGCGCGTGAAGAGCTTTCCATGGTCTTCCAGTTTGAACACATCACCCTGACCTGGGGTAACGGCGATAAATGGACGCCGGTTCCCCTCGATCTGCCCGCGTTTAAAGCCATCCTCACTAAGTGGCAGACCGAGCTTTCTGACAAGGGCTGGAACTCGTTGTTCTGGAATAACCACGACTTGCCGCGCGCCGTTTCAAAATATGGTTGCGACGGACCGCACCGCGTAAAATCTGCCAAGATGCTGGCACTGCGCTGCATATGCTGAAAGGTACGCCTTATATCTATCAGGGCGAAGAAATCGGCATGACCAACGTCGCATTTGACAGCATTGACGATTACCGTGATATCGAAACCCTTAATTTCTACAAAGAACGCACAGAAAACGGTGTCTCCCCAGAAACAATGCTGGCAGCAATGCATGAAAACAGTCGCGACAATGCACGCACGCCGATGCATTGGAACAATACGCCACACGGTGGCTTTACCGAAGGCAACCCGTGGATTCAGGTAAACCCGAATTACCCTGATATCAATGTTGAAGCCGCGTTGGAAGACAATGATTCAGTATTCTGGCACTACAAGCGCCTGGTGGAACTTCGCCATGAGCTGCCAGTCATTGTTTATGGTGATTTCACCCCGCTGTTTGCAGACCACCCAAGTGTGTTTGGTTATGTGCGTCAGCTGGATGGAAAGGCTCTGGTAGTAATCAACAACTTCTCATCGGAAGAAACCACGGTACAGATTCCATCACAGTGGCAAGTATCGGGCCGTTGTGTGATCAGCAATGACGGAGAGCGAACCACACTGGAAGAAAATGTGACGCTGTCACCGTATGAATCCTTTGCGATTTTGACTGAACGTTAAAGAATGCCGGAATAAATACCTTGGCGATTGCTGGGGGCATGTTAAAAAAGGGCACTATAAAATCTATAGTGCCTGATTCCTAAGTAAGCACAGGAGAAGAAATCCATCACTGAAGATGCATTCAGTCATTCTCTTTTCAGCACCAATCACATACAAAGAGAAGTATGACCCGTTAATAACTGATTCCTTGGCGGACACAGATTTATCAATTATTTTGTCTTTTACAAAATAGGCTTACGCGATTTGAAAAATCTCTTGGCGATACTGTGTTCCCAGAACGTAATCACTGAATATTGAGCAAGACTTTTCTGACTAGCTGAGGATTGTTTTCAATCAGCTTAATTGCTTCAGGTGCTTTCTCTAACGGAAATTCATGGGTAATCAGTTTGTCAGTATCCAATAAGCCTTCTGCCATCCACCCAATCACTGTTGGGAACATGTTGTTATTCAGTCTGGAACCCACAATGGTCAATTCCTTTTTTATTACCTCAACCTGACTAAGTTCACTGGGCGTCGGGGAGAATCCGAGCAAACACACTGAACCGGCAGGTGCAGCCAACTTCAAGAACTCTGGAACCAAGCCCGGAATGCCGGCAGCATCGACGATAAGTGGTACGCCCTCACCGTCAGTCATTTCCATCACCCTGTCTTCTACACTTTCCTTTGTTGAGTTAATAACACAGCCCGCTCCCAACATTTCGGCCACTTCAAGCCTGTCATCTACGATATCGACAACAATTGAAGGAAGGCCAGTATTTTTGCCACCTGTATGATCGTCAATCCAATCACACCGGCTCCATAAACAAGCACCCGGTCGCCTTTTTGGTATTCCATTCGGTTGAAGACATTGGCAGCAATACTGTAAGGCTCGATTAAAGCCGCAGATCTCAATGATAATCCCGCTGGCAAAACATGTACGTTAGCTTCCGGCACTGACTGGAATTCAGCAAAGCCGCCATCCCTATGCACCCCCAGAACCTTTAGCCTGGTACAGACATTGGGACGACCTATCTTACAAGGCCTGCATTCACCACAATTGATAACTGGATTGATAACGACTTTTTGCCCTGCCCGTATCTTTCTAACCTTGCTCCCAACATCTTCAACGGTACCGACAAACTCATGGCCCGTAATCCTGGGATACGTAGCGAAGGGATTTTGCCCGTGAATGATATGCATATCTGACCCACATATCCCTGCATAGGCGATTTTAACCAAAACGTCGCTGTCACCAGGTTGAGGAACGGGCTGTTCCTTAATTCCAAATTTGTTTGCCGCTCCTACCACGAATGACTTCATATTAACCACATAATGTATTGATCACGTTGTCCAGGTGCTCGACCATAGCGGCTTCAGCCGCGTCCCCATCACCGCCTTTAATGGCAGCAAATATTTTTTTATGGTCCTTAATCCAACGGCCATGAGCCGCAGGGTTGTCTGCCATGGATTCCATTCGCATCCACATCTTCCCTTTCAGATGCATGGACATCAGATCGGAATGAAACGTCTCCAGGATCGGATTTCCGCTTGCACTAGAAATAAGCGCGTGAAATTGCCTGTCTGCATCAATAGACGCCTTATGCCGCAAATCTTTGTCAGAAAAGAACAAGGATGCGTCCATCATGGCAATACAGCGCTCCAATTCTTCCATCAGCGAATCCGTCTTATTCACTGCAGCGGCACGTGCAAATCCACCCTCTATGACTTTCCTGGCATGCAAAATATGGTATGGCGTGTACTCAGGAATCTGGCTGGTACCTTGAGTTGCTCACTGTTTGTTACATAAACACCGGCGCCTTTTTTGATGGTCGCAATCCCAATCAGCTCCAGGTACACCATAGCTTCACGAATCACTGTTCGGCTGACACCCAGTTCCTCGGAAAGCTTTCTTTCCGGCGGGATTTTGTCGCCGACTGCGTATTGTTTTTGTTTGATTCGATCAATCATTTCATTGGCAACAGTCAGGTACAGTCGATCTTGATTCTTTTTTGTCATTATCATTTACCAGTTAAATAACGTTCCATCTTTCAGTCTGTTCACAGGCAAGCTGGATTTTTTGTATGGATGTGCCAGCATCGCCTCTTCATTTATATCAACACCATGCCCGGGCGTATCATCTACGTAAAATGCACCATCTTGATATCGGTATGTCCGGGTAAACAGAGACTCCATTTCATCGGAGTGCGCCATGTGTTCCTGAACACCAAAGTTATTAACAGAGATGTCGAAATGCAAAGCGCAGCCCATGGTTATGGGAGAAAGATCGGTCGGACCATGAAAGCCCATCTTCACATTGTATAGTGAAGCCAATGATGCGATTTGCCGCATATGTGTAATACCACCAGCATGTAAAATGGTTGTTCTTATATAGTCAACATACTGATTTATAATAAGGTCTTTCAAGTCATAAACTGAACTTAACACCTCCCCGACGGCAATCTTGGTCGTTGTGTGATGACGAACCAGCTTGAGACCTTCCTGGTTGTCTACCGGAGTGGGATCTTCCATCCAGAACAGCCTGTAAGGTTCTAGCATCTTACCCAATTGTGCCGCTTCTATTGGCGTAAGCCTGTGGTGAACATCAGTAAGCAATTCAATACCAAAGCCAAACTTTTCGCGTACCGATTTAAAAACCGATTCAACTGAATTCAGGTAACTGCTGGTGCACCAAGTATGTTCCTCAGGAAGTGCAGAGGATGCCGGTTCATACGCTTCACCTTTCGCAGCCACGCCGTAGGTTTTTGCCAAACCGGGTATACCACATTGGATTCGGACGAACCGGTATCCTTTGCTAATCGCGTCTGCCACACCTGCAAGTACCTCATCAACAGTAACGCCGTTACATGGGTATAGACATTCACATATTCGCGGCTTTTTCCACCTAGCAGTTGGTATAAAGCATGCCTGCGGTTTTTGCCTTAATATCCCATAGCGCCATATCTACAGCAGCCAGAGCTGTCATATCTATTACGCCCTTTTTCCAGTAATACCCCCTGAAAAAAAACTGCCATGTGTCTTCTATTCGGGTGGCATCCCTCCCAATTAATGAGGGAATGACATATTCCTCAAGGTACTTTGCAACGACAAGCTCACGTCCATTTACGGTGGCGTCCCCCACACCGTAGATACCTTCATCAGTCTCTATTTTTAACGTAACAAAGTTTCGTCCTGCTGAGCTGACAAAAACGCTGGCATTGGTAATTTTCATAGATCACTACTTCCACTGTATTTATCGCGATGTGTCTTTCTTGTTCGGATCTTTTTCGACCATCAATTATTTACATTTTGTTATCAGTATATGTACAAGGGATATATTGTCCAGACCAATTTTGGTTATTTTTGGTGCAATTTTGAATTAAATGTTGGTCTGAATTCAAAATCAACATAGGGGTAAATGTTAGCAATCGCATGAACTTTAAAAGAAAACCAACATCAGAACCGTTGAAATCTCATAGTGTAAGACGCAATCGAAAATGGTTTTTTCGCCTGTCGCTTTACCACACCCAAAGACTTAATCAGTTTCCAATACCTCTCAAATCATATTTTACTCGTTGTTTTAATTAGCAATTAGTAAAATAGCTAAATGAAATAGATGTTCAAATGACACTTACATTCAGTGTTTCTGTAAGAATTCTCTATAAGATCCGCAATAACTTTTATGCACCAAAGCGAATAATTCACCCTGGTGTCATTTATGTGATAAATGCTTGCGCCATTGATAGAGATCACACATCAAAACATTTAACATTCTAATAACGAATACCGGGTGCTAGCTTGGGATTGTCAGTACAATTTATGTTTATTGCTCATACCACAAACAAGGACACTACAATCCAACGGGAGAGAAAACATGAAACACATTCTTTTAAGTGGAGCGGTGCTCGCAAGCGCACTGATGGTCAACACTGCTGCCGCCGCTGACTACACGCTAAAATTCGGCCATTTAGCCAATGACGACAACACGTGGAACAAAGCAGCATTACAATTTGAAAAGCTGGTTGAGGAAAAATCGAATGGCAGAATTGATGTAAAGGTATACCCAAATTCTCAGTTGGGGTCAGAGATGGACATCATCAACGGTATCCAACTGGGTACGGTGGACATGACCATTTCAGGTGAATCACTCCAAAACTGGGCACCCAAAGCGGCTCTTCTTGCGATTCCCTACGCAATAAGGGACGGCGAACACATGAAAGCCGTCGCAGATGGTCCACTCGGTGATGAAATTGAAGCGCAAATCACCAAACAGTCCGGCCTGATACCTCTCACCTGGTTTGAACGAGGTCCCCGCAACCTGACCTCAAACAAGCCCATCGAAACACCAGAAGCGCTTAAAGGTACCATCTTGCGTGTGCCTAATGTCCCCATCTTCGTCGAAGTATGGGACGAGCTGGGTGCAAAACCGACCCCAATGGCATTTTCTGAGGTATTCACATCGCTCCAACAAGGCACCATCCACGCACAGGAAAACCCCCTTTCGCTGATCAACAGCGCCTCTTTCTTTGAAGTCCAGAAGTTCGTGAATAAAACCGAACATGTGCGCAGTTGGATCTATGTTGTTATCGGTAAACGTCAATTGGAAAAGATGCCGGAAGATCTGCAACAAATTGTTCGTGAATCAGCGAACGAAATGCAAGCGTACGAGCGCAAAATGTTTCAGGAAGACGAAACAAAATTGGTCGAGTTGTTGCAATCAAAAGGCATGACATTTGTTGATGTAGACAAAGATGCGTTTCGTGATGCCGCGCTTCCGGCAGTCCAGGGAAGCCTGAATGACGAGCAACTGGAACTCTTCGGAAAGATCCAGAAACTGTAAGTTGGCTATTGTTAAGTGTTGACCCGCTTGGGAGGAATCTATCCTCCCTTTTTTTAAGGTTTATCTATGAGCGACAAATCCGATTTAACATCATATTCCTGTCAATCCGGTTTATTGAAACTGATTGATCTTCTTGATGACGTTATGACAAAGATTTTCAGCTTGTTGACTGTTCTTAGTTTGGCTGTCCTGTGCGGTGTAGTATTACTTCAAGTTTTTGCGCGAACATTTTTAGAAAACACACCCCCTTGGACAGAAGAACTTTCGCGGTACTTTTTTATTTATACAGTTGCTTTTGGAATTGGGATTGCCTTTAAAAAAGGCGAACTGGTCAGCGTTGACATTATTTTATCCAAGTTAAAAGAAAAACACAGAGTGTTCTTTATGTTGATCATCAACATTGTACAATCACTCTTTGTCATAACGATCATTCCGTACGCCATTCAATATATGGAAATAGGCGCATGGCAAACCTCACCGGTACTGGCCATACCCATGAACACCATTTTTTTCGCTAGCGTATTGATATTATCAAACTTACTTTTTTTCATCACAATTGACATTATTCGTCATGCTTACGTTTTATATAAGTGGAAGGACTCGTAATGGAAGTTTATGCATTGTTCACTGTATTCCTTGTATTACTTGCATTGGGTTTTCCTATAGCAATTACATTGGGTATGTCGTCTCTTGTCTATTTGTGGCTTACAGACATATCATTCACCGTTATTCCCCAGAAAATGTTTTCCGGTATCGATTCATTTGTCCTTTTGTGTATCTCGGGCTTTATTCTGGCAGGAAACCTTATGAACCGAGGAAACATCACGGAACAAATCATCGGTCTCAGCAACGCACTTCTCGGTCATATCCGGGGTGGACTTGGGTTGGCTAACGTTAGCGGTTCGATGCTTTTTGGTGGCGTCTCCGGTACGGCGGTCGCAGATACAGCGTCAATAGGCTCTGTAATGATCCCGGGAATGGCAAAAAGCGGATACGACAAACCTTTTGCAGCGGCTGTGACCGCCGCTTCTTCAACCATCGGGCCTATTATACCGCCCAGTGTCCCGATGATCATTGTAGGTACACTTACCAGCATTTCCGTGGGTAAGCTGTTCCTTGCGGGAGCCGTTCCGGGTCTCCTGCTCGGTGTGGGTATGATGGCTACCACTTATTACCTAGCCGTGAAACGGGGATACCCAAAGGAAAAACGTGCAACACTGCGTGAACTTTTAGCCCATTTGAAGACCGGTAGCTGGGCAATATCCCTCACCTTTTTTATCTTGATTGGCATCATCGGCGGTTATTTTACACCGACAGAAGCATCTGTGGTCGCCTCTCTTTATGCGTTTATCATCGGAAAGTTTATATACAAAGGCTTATCACTAAAGGATCTTCCGGGCATCATGCTGTCTACAGCAGTAACGACAGCCTCATTAATGCTGCTTGTGGGATTGGCAAATGTATTTGGCTGGATTCTGACATCTGAGCAAATACCCCAGAAAATTGCATCGGCTATTTTAACGATCAGTGACAATCCAATCATTGTACTCTTGATTATTAATCTGCTCTTGCTACTTGTTGGCTCTTTTATGGAAACAATCGCTGCTCTTATCATTTTGTTTCCAACACTACTTGGCGTTGCTGTTGCTGTGGGTGTCGATCCGGTTCACTTTGGAATCATTGCTGTTCTCAATTTGATGATAGGTCTTACAACTCCACCAGTCGGCGTGTGCTTATTTGTTGCTTCCGGCATCGGCGGAATACCGATGGAAAAAGTTGCAAAAGCCATTATTCCATTCTTAATCTGCAATATTTCAATTTTGCTATTGGTTACCTATATTCCAGCACTCTCACTCTGGTTGCCTTCATTTTTTATGTAGCTTGTCAGATCATCATTTCGAGAAAAAATAGTAAAAAAAAAGAGCTCGCATGTCTTGGCGAGCTCTTTCATCACACAGAACGGCATTTATCCTCTGAGGATTATCGTTGAATTTGCCGCAAGGTTCACGGAAAGCTCTCCATTCACTGAAGTTAAGGATGTCTGATCCAACACAGAAACAAAATTATTCTGCTCAACACCGGCTTGCCACACCGGCAACGTAAGCGATGCCGGCTTACTACCACGGTTCACAGCGCAGATAACCACTTCTTCATCCAGAAGTCGAGCAAATGCCAATGTGTCCCCTTCAGCATGCAACCACTGGATACTGCCTTGTTGCAACGCCGCAGAGTCTCTTCGCAGGTTTGTCAGAGTCTGGATAAATTTTATCATGTCGCCACGCTGCTCAATGCGCTCCCACGGGAAGCAGCGGCGGTTATCCGGGTCGTGCCCGCCTTCCAATGCCACTTCAGTCCCGTAGTAAATACATGGCACGCCTGCCCAGCAGAACAGGAACGCAAGAGCATTTCTGAAGGTTTGCACATCCCCTTCCACCATCGTCAGGAAACGCATGGTGTCGTGGCTGTCGAGCTGATTTAGCTGGCTCAGCTGGTTACGCCACGGCACCTTTGCCATCGCCTCCATCAGCCAGTTTGCAAACTCATCGGCTTCTATGTGGCAAGGGTCAAAGGCAATGTCCAGACCGGCAAAAAATGCCCGAACAGGATGGGCAAAGCCATAGTAGTTCATCGCCCCGTCTTCCTGGTCCCCTTGCAACCAGGATGTCGCCTCGAAGAAATGCTCACCCAATACATAGCAATCCGGGTTGACCGCTTTAGCTGATTCACGAAACGCCCTGACATAATGGGCATTGTTTACCGCACCCCTGCCTTCACCGAGCATATGAATAACGTCAAACCGCCACCCATCAATGCCATACGGATGGCGAAGCCAGTGTTTGATTACCGCACTTTCACTGTCGTAGAAATAGTTGCGGACTTCCCGATTCAGGTAGTTCAGCTTTGGTAATGTCTGCACACCATTCCACCCGATATACTCCTCTGAATCACCGTCAAACTGGTAATACTCACGGTATGGCGATGCAGGGTTCTGCCAGGCACCCTGCCCGTCTTTACGATTGTGGAACCGGTCAAACCACGGGTGATTAAGCGATGTATGGTTAAACACTGCATCCAGCACAATCTTCATTCCGCGAGCGTGAAGATTCGCCACCAGCGCTGCAAACTCTTCGTTGGTACCCAAATGCGGGTCGACGTTCAGGTAATCAGAGGTGTCGTACTTGTGGTTGCTTGGTGCGGTAAAAATCGGGTTGAGATACACGGTCGTCACACCCAGCTGCTGCAGGTAATCCAGCTTGTCACGAATACCTTTCAGATCACCGCCATAGAATTCACAAGCGCCTTGCTTTCCGTGTTCCGAAACTGGATCTCCCCAAGTTTTTGCGATTGTGTTTTTTTCGTCACCGTGAAGGCAGTACTCCCCGGTTTTTACACTGATTTCCGGGTTTCCATTGGCAAAGCGGTCTGGGAAGATCTGATAAAACACCTGCTGGTTTACCCATTCCGGTGGCTGATGTTGTGCGTTGTAGCGAAACTGCTTTTCCAATCCGGGCATACGGGTGGACATCCCCGCGCCGTGCAGCCACCACTGTCTCCCTTCCATTACCACTTTGAAGCAATACACGGTTATCGCTTTGTCCTGGTTAAGCGGAATAACAGCCTGCCAGGTCTTTAGCCGGCCATCCGCACTGATTGCTTCCATACGAATCAGTCGCTGTTCATTGTCCGGCTCACATCGTACATATAACGTATCCGGTTCAAAGTCGTTCTCTGTTACCACACGTAAGGTCAGCGTATTTTCCGCAGGCATTACCCAGCGATTATCCTGCCCATGATAAATAAATGGCGCTTTCATTCGTCATTCACCAAATTAATTGATTTTTTTCGTTATTGATTGATATCACCGGGAATTCCGGCGCATGGAGGATGGTATGGAAAGTCGATTGCACCGTTTGTGACAGGCCGAGAGTTTTGCGTTTTAAGTGGCGATTAAAACAAAACACCCAGCACAAAGGCTGGGTGTTTATAGGGATATTAGCTCTGCTTTACAGCGCCAGTTCTTCCCGAAGCATGGTGATCACTGCGGCTTCATCTTCCGCCTGGCGCAGACGCTCGCGGAAGTCAGCGTGAATCAGTTTACGGGCCAGCGAGGAGAAGATTCGCATGTGCTGATCGCCTTGGTCCTTGTTTAAGGTAAGCATGATGATGAAATCCACATCGCCGGATTCAGACTGCCAGTCAATCGGCTTTCAAGTTGTGCGATGCTGATTGACGAGTGGCGAATATTCTCTGATTTGGTGTGCGGAATCGCAAAACCAAAACCAAGGCCGGTTGAGAACACGGCTTCTCGCGCCCAGATATCTTCCTCAAGAAGGAACTCTGCATCCGTGCGGCCTGTCAGCGCCAGGTTGCCCACCAGTGCCTGAATTGCCTCTTCTTTGGTACGGTAATTGGCGCGCTTGAACACGCATTCGGTATCCAGCAGGCTCTTGCCTTCTTCACCCTGTTCTCTGTTGTCCAGCACAGCTTTTACATCTGCGATGGTGGCACAATCGCATGCGGCTTCAAACAGAGTGCGACATGCCTGGCTGTCAAGCTCGGCAAGCAACGCTTTGGTCGCCGGGATATTGGGCGCACTCATGCTCACTTCATCCAGCCCCGCCCCCACCAACAGCGGTAACAGACGGGCATCAGCCCCCAACTCACCACAGAGACCAACCCAGCGGCCATTGGCATGAGCAGTATCAACTACCTGACGCAGCATACGCAGGAACGAAGGTGCCATACTGTTGTAAAGACCGGATACCTGGTCGTTATCGCGGTCAACAGCCAGCAGGTACTGGGTCATATCGTTTGAACCGATGCTGAAGAAGTCCACTTCCTTGCTGAACTGGTCAATCATAAACGCAACAGCCGGAATTTCGACCATAATGCCCAGCTCAATATGGGCAACGTGGTCGACGCCGTCTGTGCTCAGCTCATTGGCAACGATGCGCATCTGCTCTTTAACCCAGCGGATTTCCTCGATGCTTTGGATCATCGGTACCATCACGCGGGCATGGCCACAGCAAGCTGCTCGCAAAATGGCGCGGAGTTGGGTACGGAACAGATTCAGGAACTGCGGGTAGATACGAACCGCGCGGTATCCCAGGAACGGGTTTTGTTCGGCAGGCAGGTTCAGGTAGTCGATAGGTTTGTCACCACCGATATCCATGGTACGGATAATAATAGGCTTGCCTTCAGCCGCTTTCAGTACATCTGAATAGGCGCGGAACTGCTCTTCCTCGGTCGGTGCACTGGCACGATCCATAAACAGCATTTCTGTGCGAAACAAACCCACACCTTCTGCACCTTGAGAAAATGCCCCTTCGGCTTCAACAGCACAGGCAATATTCGCCGCAACCTCTATACGCTTACCGTCACGGGTCATACCCTGCTTACCGGCAAATCGCTTCTGTTGGTTGATGCGGTTATCAGCCAACTGCATGGCACGGTCGAAGTAGATCTCAACACCAGTATTGGCATTCACTGCCACAATACCCAGCTCAGCGTGAAGATAAACCTTGGTAGCCAATGCCGCTTCGCAATCAGAAACCGAGATACCACTCAGGGTCGGAATTCCAAATGCGCGGGCAAGAATAACAGTGTGAGACGTTTTGCCTGCATGGGTCAGTATAAGCCCCTTCGTCAAGCTGCGATCCAGTGACAGGAACTGGCTTGGTGTCAGATCTTCCGCAATAACGATGCTTGGTTCTGTCAGTTCAAAACGGGCAACCGGGACGTCCGGATAAGCCGCCGCCAGAAGTTGGCCGGCTACATCACGAATATCAAGCACGCGCTCTTGCAGATACGCGCTTGCAGATTGGCTCAGTTGGGCAGAAAGACGCTCGACTTCTGCCAGAATAGCGTTTGCAGTAGAGCTTTCAGACAACAGTTTTTCGATATTCCCAGTAAATTCCGGGTCATTGGCAATAGAAAGGTGTGCATCAAGAATCGCACTCTCTTCACCCTCGGCCTTTTGCAGGTTTTCCTGCAGCGCTGCAATTACCGATGCTCTTGCCCGGCAAACCGCTCCGCCTCGTTATCACAAACATTTGTTGCGTATACGCTGATATTGAACGTTTTCATTTCTACCAGCACGCCAGCGCCGATGCCCTTCGCCAGGGTATTTCCCTTGACCAATTCCGGGTTGTATCGCATCAGCGATTGCGGTAGGACAACCTTCGCACTGTCATCCACATTAGCCATTGGCTCGTCGCAATACGGGAAAACATCTCTCATGAAAATGTCCAGTGCCGCAAACGCTTCCGGAGCATCACAACCTTCAAACGTCAGGGTGAATTCATCGTTCAGCAGGGTGTCGGTACCCACAACGGAGAGCACGCTTTTTGCGTTGCCCTGGTTTCCATTGCGAAGGTTCGTCAGGGTAATCTGACAGGCAAATTCGGCACACGCTTTTTCCAGGTGGGAGGCAGGACGAGCGTGGATACCATTAGGGAGGCTACAGGAAATTTGTAATGTTCTGTTCGTCATTTTATTTGGCCTTCTTAGCGGGCTGCAAGTTGCTGGCACTGGGTGAAATTTTCTTGGGGGCATGGAGCGCGTCATTGATTGAGGTTTTCACGCAAGGTTTTTTATCGAACCGGTGAGCATGCTCGATGTTGATGTCTGCTGCCATCACGACAACGTCTGCACTGGCAACATCCTGTTCAGTCAGGCGGTTTTCAATGCCCATCGCTCCCTGGGTTTCTACCTTGATGGAAATGCCCATCTTTTTTGCCGTTTCGGTCAGCTTGTCTGCCGCCATGTAGGTATGGGCAATACCGGTCGGACATGCGGTAATCGCAACGACTTTCATGACACACTCCTGAATTCATGTTCTGTTTGGATTGCGCCCACTATAGGGCGGGGAAATAAACAGAAATAGAGGACAAAAAAGCCATTTACTGGAGATTTGTAGCCTGAACAGACAAGCGTGATTGGGGTCACTCTCCGCAACATCATCAACCGTTCCCCCCACAACCTTCCTGACACAACTGTGCAGCAATCACATATTTCCCAGCAGGATACAAAACTCCAGCCAGGGATAGGTATCTCCACTCAACATACGCCTCCGCGCTCATAAAATGAACCGGAAATTGTATAATAAAAAGGAACAACACTTGTCCACGATAAACCTGCTGGGCCAATGGAATCTTACATCGCCGCAGCGCCCGGAAATTGAAACAACATGCACCCTGCCGGGTGACATCCACACTGCACTTTTGCACGCTGAATGTATCCCAGACCCTTACTTCGCCTGCAATGAACAGGATGTGCAGTGGGTCAGCGAATGCGAATGGCACCTGAGCCGGACATTTTCTGTCACTCCCCAGCAACTCGACTGTCTTGAGCTGCAATTGACACTGACCTTTGTCGACACGCTGGCGACTGTTTTGGTCAACGGCGAGAAAGTGCTGACTTGTTCGAATATGTTCCGTCCATTCAGAACCAACATCCTGCCTTTTGTCCAACTTGGCGAAAACCGGATAGACATTCAGCTTCATCGCAATGACGTAGAAGCAAAACGCCGGGCTGCGCGACTTCCATTCCCGGTTCCCTGGGCGGTGGGTAACAACCAGATCCCGCATATGAATACCCTTCGGAAGACCCAGTGTCATGCAGGGTGGGACTGGGGAATCTGTCTACTGGTCAGTGGGGTGTATGGGGAGATTTCACTGCAAGCCCTGCAAACTACCCGGCTTGATCGCGTACGTACCCAACAGGAATGGAATGAAGACGGCTCTTGTACGCTTTGTATCACCACACATTACGATGTGTTGGAACCGGGAGCAGCGGTAAACCTTTCCATTCTGTTTGACGGAAACTGCTACGAATTCCCGCTCACCTCTAAAAACACGGGTATCTCCGAATACACTCACCGTATTAAAGTCAGTACGCCAAAACTTTGGTGGCCTGCAGGCTATGGTGACCAGCCGCTTTATGACCTTGAAGTACATCTCAACGGCCAGCGGATCCAAAAGAAAATTGGTTTGCGCAACCTGCAACTGGAAACTTCACCGGACGATATCGCAGCGCCATGATGTTCCGGGTAAACGGGGTTGCGATTACCGCCAAAGGTGCAAACTGGATTCCGGCCGATGCCCGCCCCTCGAATCAGACACCAGAGCGCTACCGTCAACTTCTGGAAGATGCAGTTGCCGCCAACATGAACATGATTCGCGTCTGGGGTGGAGGCATGTATGAGCAGGATACGTTCTACAACCTTTGTGACGAGCTGGGGCTTCTGGTCTGGCAAGACCTGATGTTTTCCTGTGCACTCTACCCATCAACACCGGCCTTCCTTGAAGATGTTCGAGAGGAAGTGCGCTATCAGGTAAACCGGCTCGCGGATCACCCTGCCCTTGCCCTGTGGTGTGGCGACAATGAAGTTATCGGTGCTATTGGCTGGTATCCGGAGTCCAAGACAAACCGGGAAAAATACGTTGTTAACTACGACCGACTGAACCGTACACTGGCGGAAGTCGTCGAGCAGGAAGATACCAGCCGCCGCTTCTGGGCAAGTTCACCTTGTAACGGGGAGCTGGACTTTGGCGATGCGTGGCACGATGACAACTGTGGCGACATGCACTTCTGGGATGTGTGGCACTCCGGTAAGTCTTTCGATGCTTACTACACTGTTAAGCCACGCTTTTGCTCTGAATTCGGGTTCCAGTCGTGGCCATCACTTCCAACTGTTAAAGCCTTTGCCCAAGAGGATGACTGGAACGTTACCTCGCCAACTTTCGAGCAACACCAGAAAAATGGCCGGGGTAACAGCATCATCACTGAGATGATCACCCGTTATTTCCGTTTCCCGACATCCTTTGAGAACCAACTTTACCTCAGTCAGGTACAGCAGGCTCTGGCAATCAAAACAGCCTCCGAGTACTGGCGAGCATACAAAGATCATTGCCGAGGCATCCTTTACTGGCAATTGAATGACTGCTGGCCAGTCAGTTCTTGGTCGAGCTTGGAGTATTCTGGCCGCTGGAAACAACTGCACTATCACGCACGCCGGTTCTTCGCGCCACACCTGGCTACGTTTATTCAGGAAAACGGTACGCTGAGCCTACACGTAGTCAGTGACAGTCGTGAAAATGTCAGCTTTACCGGCAAGGTGATGAAAATCAGTTGGGCCGGTGAAATTCTGGAAAATTGGCCTTTGGCGGTTACCGCCGAAGCTGATTGCGCCAAAACTGTCTGGCAGATCCCAATGGAAGACGGTCAATGCATCCGGGATGGTTTCTATCATGTGGTACTCGAAAACACCGAAACCACCATTGAAAACAGCCACTTCCCGTGTGCATTCAAGCGCGCTCGACTGGAAAAAGCCAATATAACATGGCACGTATTCGAAAATGAGTCCGGTTGCTTTATCGAGTTGGATTGTGAAAACCCGGCTTTCTTTGTTCATCTCGAATACACAGGCACAGGCCGTTTCGAAGATTCCAGCTTTACCCTGCTTCCATCCACCCTTACCGGGAAAAAACGGCAAGTTCGCTTTGTGGGTGATGCTTCACAGCAGGAATTGGAAGCCGGATTGACAGTTTATGATTTGCGTTCGACGTATTGATGATTGAATGAGAGTTGCAGCCACTCTAAAAAGAGTGGCTTTGAAATATTCACCCATTAAATCAATCAACCGAAAATCAACCAGCCGTCAAATGAGATGATTGATTAGAAACTCGCACACAACTAAAACTCAATAAATTTTGTTAACCTCATCATAAATATTTGTTTTTATAAATTGTGAAATTTTAGAAATATGAAATAAATCAGCTTCTTATCAACTTGTTGACACTAATATATATCAGACTTGTTCATTACGAGCACCCTTGTTTATTACATTTCGTTTCAATTGGAGTTACCATGGATTTCATTGAACGCCTTCAAGCTCTGTCCAAGAAGGTTTCCCAAGTATCAAACAATTTGGCAACTGAAGAAGCTACAAAAAATGCCTTGGTTATGCCATTTTTGCATTCCGTTTTGGGTTATGATGTTTTTGATCCAAATGAGGTGATCCCAGAGTTCACTGCTGATACCGGTACAAAAAAAGGGGAGAAAGTTGATTACGCTTTATTGAAAGATGGTGTAGTTCAAATCCTTATCGA
Source organism: Photobacterium sp. JCM 19050 (assembly GCA_001310455.1). Taxonomy (GTDB): domain Bacteria; phylum Pseudomonadota; class Gammaproteobacteria; order Enterobacterales; family Vibrionaceae; genus Parasalinivibrio. Next base: position 23,244 of record BAXG01000007.1, on the reverse strand, counting down.
ATGTAAAAAATATGGTGAACCGCTTTCCACAAGGCATGCCAACCAGTTATTTCGATATTTTTCTGTCACAAATGCTCGAATCGCAATCTTGACAAATGGGTCAGAATATCAGTTCTTTACTGACTTAGATGCGCCAAACAAAATGGATGAAAAACCATTCTTAACATTGAACCTTGAAGAACTGGATGAGCATGTAGTTCCAGAGGTTAAAAAATTAACAAAATCTTCTTTTGATGTAGAGTCCATTGTTGATACTGCTGGTGAATTAAAATATCTCAATCAAATTAAGAAGGTGTTAGCTGAACAGTTCCAAAACCCGGATGAAGATTTCGTTAAATACTTTACGTCCAAGGTTTATGATGGTGTCCAAACTGCTAAAGTAAAATCACAGTTCTTGGAAATAACTACTAAGGCATTAAAACAGTTTTTAAATGATAGTATCAATGCTCGCCTTAAATCAGCCATTGGGAATGATATTAAAGAGCCTTTAAGTATTGAAGCTCCAGAGGTCAATACCGAAATAGTAGAAGATGATTCTGATAAACCAAAGATTCACACTACTGACGAAGAAACTGAAGCATTTAATGTGGTAAAAGCGATCTTACGACAGAAAATTGAAGTGCAAAGAGTTTTTTCTCGAGACACTCAAAGTTATTTTGGCATATTGTTGGATGACAACAACAGGAAACCTTTGTGCCGGCTATGGTTTAACACAAAACAAAAATATATAGGTTTATTTGATTCAGATAAAGTTGAAACCCGTTATCCAATTGAAACGATCGATGATATTTTTAACTATTCTGAACAACTTCAAAATACGATATCTCTTTATGAGTGATAACAATTTAATCTAATAGCATCAGAAGCCATGTTTATCAAACATGGCTTTTATTTTAACGATACTTATAGCTTGTATTCTTCGTGAACGAATTCAATTTGTAAAATAAGCTGATATGTTGTGTTGCTACAGATAGCTTGAAAAATCTAACCAAAAACTAGAAATATCTTTCATTGAACCTATCTGACCTTCTCCCATTCACGTCTTGAATTTGTTGCAAATCTCTCACGCAGTTTCGCGTTAGGTTAGGCCAGAGGTGCCTGTTGGCATTTTCAGAACAAGGGAGTCGCTGGTGAATATTTTCCAGAAATTCATGTTCGAATTTCGAATTGGGCCGCTTGGTGCCCTGCTCAACAACGCAGAAAACAAACTCAAAGGTGCGCACCAGAAGCTTTACCAAATCATCAATAGCAAAGAAACGCCTCCCGCCGGGAGGTGACGCAATGTTTCCATGCCATTGCGCAGGACGCAAAAATTGAAACCGCACTGTACCGCTATGGAAATATGATGACTGAAGATAACTTCTATCTGACATATGCCGGCGATGTAAACCGAATTTTCTATATGGCCTCGATGGCCGTTCCCCCGAACGAAGCAGAGTTGCTGGCTGACATCATTTTGGACAGCAAGGTTTTTACGCACGCGATCAGGATTGACAAAGGACATGCCTACGGCAGGGATCACGCTCATGTTTTGCGGGGGTTGGGTAATCTTCTTGGTAAAGTCGAGCCCGAAAGAAAAATCTCTCTGTACATCGCTTTTGACAGCGCGGGAATACTCTCAGAGGTCTTTCCCTATTTTGCAGACAACAACCCCGCGATAGCGGAATTTCTCAAAAATTATGACAAGGGAATGGAAAACAAAGAAGGCATTCTCGCCTCACTCAAGGCCTCGCTTCATGGCGAAATTTTCCTAAAGACCCGCGGCTGAGTGATTTTCTGAAACGTAAGCGGTCAATTAACCCCACATATCAATAATACCAACACTTTGACATAGTGCCTTTTTCATCGGAGGCACTATGAACCAAGAACAAAAACGCGCTCACTGGCTGTCAGTCATCGAGCAACAAAAGCAAAGTCAGTTATCCATTAAGCAGTTTTGCGAAGACAAGGGTATTAGCTATCAGACCTTCTTTTACTGGTCTAAGCGCCTGAGCTCGCCAGATGCCGTGCAAACGTTGCAGCCCGTCGTATTCGATGAATCGCACCACGCATTACACGAGTCCGTCGTGCTCTTCTTTGCTAATGGCATCCGCGCCGAGCTACCGGCCGCATTCAGTGCCGCACAAATCAAACACTGGTGGATGCACTGCAATGACCCCCTCTGGCAAGGTGTTTCTGGTCTCCGGCGTCACCGACATGCGTAAGTCTATCGATGGCCTGTCGCTGATTGTCGCCGAGCAACTCGATATGGATCCGTTCAGCGAAGCCTGGTTTATCTTCTGTAATCGCGGACGCAATAAACTCAAAATCCTGTTTTGGGATACCAACGGGTTTTGGCTTTATTATCGCCGCTTAGAAAAAGGGACCTTCAAATGGCCACGTCCGAATCCTCAAGGCGTGATTGTCATCAGCAAACCCCAGCTTCACTGGTTGCTCTCTGGGCTGTCACTCGAGAACAGCAAAGCCCATCGGCCTTTAAATGGGCTGGAAGTGTGATGCGTGATACTGATCGTCACATTGCACTTGAACGATCCTTTTTTACCGTCACACTGGGCACCATTCCATGCTGTAGATGATGCCCAATGACCGACTTCCCCGATGATATAGAACAACTCAAGCCATGCTTCTTGCCAAGGATGCATTGTTGCAGGCCAAAGAGGAGGAAGTCGCCGCCCTCAAAACGCAGGTACAACTACTCGTTGAGCAGCTCAACCTCAGCAAATCCAAACGCTTCGCTGCCCAAAGCGAAAAAGTCACCAAAGGCACCTTCAACGAAGCCGAGCAGCAAGATGCCTTGCCCTCTGCGCCCAAAGCACGAAGTAAAACGGGACGTAAGCCATTGCCAGCTGACCTTGAGCGCGAGGTGCAAACGCATACTTTAAATGCCCCGTATTGTGACTGCTGTGATACGCCGTTACACGAATGCGGCAAGGAAGTCAGCGAGACCCTGAAAATCCTGCCGCAGAGAGTGAGTGTTATTCGCCATGAGCGCACCAAATATGCGTGTCGACACTGCGAGCAGACGGCTGAAACCAGCAAAGTGGTCACCGCGCCAAAACCGGCCAGCATGCTCCCCAAAAGCTTGGCAGTGCCGAGGCCTTCGCGGCGGTGGTCACCGCCAAATACGTGGATGCACTGCCGCTCTACCGTCAGGTCGATATCCTCAACCGCTCGGGTATCGATATCAGCCGCGCCACGTTGGCGAACTGGTGCGTGCAGCTTGGCAGTAAAGTGCAGGTCATCATCGATGCGATGAAAGCACAACTTCTAAAAGAGTCCCTCATCTGCGCGGATGAAACCACGGTGCAAGTGTTGAGAGAAGAAGACAGAGCCGCGCAGTCGAAATCCTATATGTGGGTCTATCGCAGCGGCGAGTTCACCCCCAATCCCGTCGTCATCTATGACTATCACCCCAGCCGGGCAGGCGCTTGTGTACGTGAGTTCCTTGGTGATTACCAAGGTTATCTGCTGTCCGATGGTTACAGTGGTTACGACACAGTAGACGGCGTCACCCAAGCCGCGTGCATGGCCCATGTGCGCCGCAAATTCACCGATGCCCAAAAGGCGTCCCCGTCTAAAAAGGCAGGAAAACCAGAAAAAGCCCTGACCTTCATCGCTAAATTGTACGGGATAGAGAAGCGAGCCAAAGAGCTATCGGCCGAAGCACGCCAACAGATGAGGATGGGAGAAAGCCTACCCATCCTGAATGACTTCAAAGCGTGGCTCGATAGCCTGAATGTCCTGCCCAAAGGGGCATTAGGCCAGGCCATCACCTACACCAAGAATCAGTGGCCCAAACTGCTCACCTACCTGGAAGATGGTCATATCAGCATTGATGACAATGTAACAGAGCGGGATATCCGCCCGTTCACGACGGGCCGAAAAAACTGGATGTTCTCAACTTCGGTCGGTGGCGCCAAAGCCAGCGCCAATCTGTATAGCTTGGTGATGACGTGTCGGGCCAATGACATCAACCCGTATTATTACTTCCGGCACCTGTTCACGGAGTTGCCGACGCGTTCACTTGCCGATGATATGTCGGATCTGATGCCGTGGAATGTTGATCTGAGCAGTGTTGAGTAAGGCTTCACCGGTTTATTTACCGCTTACTCTGAAACATACAAAACTTGACTACCTGTTGGAGTCACTTTCCTATTAAAAAAACCGATCCCCCGGTTGGCAAAGAGCCAGCAAAGGACCGGTTTTTCTTTCATCGCTTTCAGTAAATCCGGTATGTCCGAATTTGCTTTGGTTTAAAACTGTCGAGTTTGAAGCTCTGTTCAGTGCATTCGCACCCAGCCAGTTTTTCTTCCAGCAGGTTCACCTCTTCAACTTGGTCAAAACCGTATGGCAACGTTACTTCACCTGGGTTAGAAACTGGTTCTGAAGCCGGGTTGTACAGACGGATAACCATCCCGTTCCCGTTGTCAGCCAGTTTGACCGCACTGAGTACCAGTTTCTCTACGCTCAGCACCAATCCGGTATCGTTATCCGGCACTGTGTTGTTAAGCGGGTGCATCACAAAGTATTTCAACGTATTGGTGAACTGGTTCAGCGACTGGTTCTGGTAGTCCAATACCTCCACAGCATAGTGCTGCCACACCTTCTGGCAGTGTGCTGGGTTAAACGTCTCTTCAACCAACAAAGCACAATCGAAATGAAGTTTGCCCTGCAACTGGCTGTCCGGCGTCGGAATCCACTTAAACTGCTGGCCGGACGCAATGCCGGGACGGCGGATAAGATCCGGCTTGCCAAGCCAGCCAACACAACGGTAAAGCGTAAGCGCCAGCTCGCCCGATGCCGTAATTTCATATTCTTTGATGCCTTTCGCCATTACGGTCAGGCTGGTTGCGGAATCGTGCATGTTGGCAAAGTGCAGCATCGGATATATCGGGCTTGGCTCTTCTTTCCAACCCGATTCCCACCAGTCATGGAGGTGGGAAGGAAGGTTCTCACGCTCCACAGTGCCAAATGGTGTATCAGCAAAATTCGAGGTTGCGTTGGTAAATCCACTGAACACCAACTGCATACGGTGATCTTTCACCTGATTGTCGAATTCAGCCTGAATTTCCAGAGGCAGTCCATCCAGGCAGTCGCTTTTCTTCAGATTGAAACGCAACGTAAAGGCGACCTTCCCACCTGTTTCATGGCGGTTCCTCTGCGCAAGATCTTCAGGCAAATTCCAGCAACCGGTTACAACAAGTCGTTGCCCCAGCCTGCCGGTTTCCGTCTCTACACTGGCCTCTCCCCAGTTGTAGGTCAGTTTCCAGTCCTGTTCCGGTGGCGAGTAATCATAGTTGTCTCCGTCATCACCGGCATTTGTCAGCCGGATGCAGTCGAAAAACCACTTATCCTGCGCTTTGCTATAAAGATCAAACTGCCCATCATGGAACGCCAGGCGGTATTGTGCGTTTTCGATCTCATTATGTCCGGAAAGCATATCGCAGATTACTGGTGCTGATTGCCCGACATGGCCGGATACTACCTTTAAGCATTCAAAGCCGCTTGCCGGCAGCGGATAGCGGAATGAAACCTCAGTTTGGTAATAGTACAGGTCCGGATCTTGCTCAGCTTCGGTACGCTTAATGCTGCCACTGTACGTTTTCTCTACATGGTGAATATCAAACGGTACCGGATTGCCCTGCCAGTCTGTGAGGGCAAAGTCCGGTGTATGGGTGGCAATGTTCACCCGGATTACCGGCGTTCGTGCATAAGGCAAGGTGTTGAAAAGCGTCAGGCGGTCGGTTTCCTCGTTCAACCCTTCTTTCGACTGCGATTCAGCAAGTTTACGCACCAGATAGTCCACCGCTGAGCCGGACATCTGATCCGCTTCCTCAAACCGGGCAAGGATTATTTTATTGGTCTTGTCCGTGTTGCAACCACCGGCACTGTCGTGGGCATGGTTACGCATCAGGACTTTCCAGATGTTTTCCACTAACTGCGGTTTAGGTTCAATGCCTTGCTGACTAGCCATCACCATCAGAGGCTCCAGCTGATAGGTCAGCCGGCGTTCAATCTTATCGTTGAGGTTTTTGTGGTCATACCGGGTTGAATAAATGGAGCGGTGAATTTTGGATACCTGTCCATCAATAAACTCCCCGGTGACCTTTGGCAGATCGAGGTTCTCTTTGTCCAGCGCCTCAAACAGCTTTTCATAGCTGCTTTCAATAAGGTGAAACTCAGGCGCAGTCCGATTCGAGAGAGCAATTCTCGGCTTGATATCCATATCGATATAGCGCTGATCGCCACCCAGAGGAATAGCAACATTCTTTGCTGTCGCTCCCTCTTCAGCCTGAAGGCAAAGCGCTGTCGGGTCATCACATCCAATAATGTGAGAACCGACAAAGTAGCCGTTTTTGATGTTATAGGCTGTGATTTCACAGCCATCTTCGGCTTGCCAGAGAAACTCCCGGCTTGAGCAGGTATCGCTGTTCAATCCACGCCAGAACACGGTCTTATTGATACCGAAACCGTTGTAGATTTTTGGCATATCAATGCTCTGTCCGAACGAGTCCGGTACATAGCCGATTTCCATAACCGGGCCAAGCTGGCGCCCCATACGAATACCGGTTGCCAGATTGCGGACGATGGATTCGCCACTGATGATCAACTGGTCCGTCTGTGTATACCACGGGCCGATTATCAACTTGCCCTGCTCCACCAGCGCTTTAAAGCGGGCTTTCTGATCCGGACAGGCATTGAGGTAATCTTCGACAATACTCAGTTGGCCATCGAGCAGGTAAGTATCACTCACCCCGCTCTCAAGCCCGCTCATCACTTCATCTAAATGATAGATAAGCTGGATAAGCGATTCGTGGGTGGAAAAGTACCACTCAAAATCCCAATGGGTATGGGGAATAACATGAAAGGTTTTCTGCATAACAACAACTCGCTCAACGCTTAACCCGCAATCACGGCTGAAATTTCCTGTTCTATCTGCGCTGCATCCCCCGTCTTGAGTACCTCTCGGAAAGGTGCGCGCATCATGGCGCGGGAAAGCCGGGTCAGCAGCCGGATGCTTTCTTCATTTCCATCCGCCGGGATAGATAACGCAACGGCAGTTTCAACCGGCTTCTCATCCATCGTTTCCCACTCGATGGGATGGGCGAAACGCACCAGGAAAATACCTGCGTGGCTGACAGCCGGGTTCTTGCTATGAGGAATTGCGACACCACCTGTGAACCCTGTGCTCGACTCCATTTCGCGGGCCCGGAGGCCCGCTTCGTACTGTACAGCACTGGTTACGTAGCCCAGCTTTTCAGCCTGCTGGGCAATAAACGCAAATGCCTGTTCTTTGGTGGTGGAACCGGTGTCCTGCAAAATATGATTGGCGTTAAATACATCTTTCATTTTATTCGCCTTAGTTTGCGTGAGCCGGTTGTTGTTCAACTTGCTTCTCTTCTGCTTTCTTGGCTTCGGTGTTTTCCACCACGACCGGCTTGCGCCAGAATCCGATAATCAGGGCTGTCGTGGTAATACCGGCGAGCGTACACAGAATCCAGGTCAAGAACGGGATTGGTTGCTCGATATAGCCGATGAATGTACCCAGTGGTGAACCGATACCGCCGTAGAATTTACAGTCGAAGAAGCCGACCAGGCCGCCTGCCAGCGCAGATCCAGCCACACTTGCAGTGATAACCTGAACCGGGTTCGTCGCGGCAAAAGGAATGGCTCCTTCGGTCACACCGACAATACCCATACCAAATGCTGAGTTTGCAGCAATCTTTTCTGTTTGGGTGAACTTGTTCTTGAAGATTTGTGAAGCAAGGAAGATGCCCAGCGGAGCAACGGAAATCGCAGCCTGAGCAGCAGTACCCGGCACAAAGTTCGCACCTTCGATGCCATATTTAGCAACGGTATCGGTAAATACAGCCGTACCGAAAATCAGTGCAGTTTTGTTAACAGGGCCACCGAAGTCAAAACCAATCATTGCACCAATCACAGCGCCGATGATGAAAGTAGATGCCTGGTAATTTTCTGTCATCCAGGTCAGCCAGTCATACATCGCACCCATTGCAGAAGCAATTGGACCACCAATCATGTACTTCACCACAATGGTGATAAAGAATGTGGCTATCAGCGGCAGAATCATAATAGGCACCAGCGGTTGAACCAGCTTAGGCCACTTGATTTTCTTCAGCTCGCGGACAAAGTAACCCACGATAAAGGCAACGAGGATCGCAGACAGGAAACCACCGCCCGTCTCTGTACCCAGGAAACCCGCATCGTTCGCAATATATGCACCAATCATCGCAGGGGCAATCGCCGGACGGTCTGCAATGGAGTTGGCAACAAAGCCGGCAAACAGAGGAATCATCAGGGTGAAACCGACTTTACCCACCTGGAACAAAGAGTACATAAGCTCGCCGACCGGGTCGGTGCGGTCAAAGCCCCATGCCACCATGCGGCCAAGATCATCTTTCTGGAATGCAAAAATATTGGCAATCGCCAGCAAAAGGCCAGCGGCGATAACCATGGGTACCATGTAAGAGATACCGCTCATGATATGTTGGATAAAACCGTTCTCGTTGGTTTTGCCCAAGGTAATATTGCCAACTTCCGTGCCCTTTGCCCCGAAAACCTTGCCTTCTTTCATAGCAAGTTCCACCAGCCATTGGCATCTTTAATCGCCTCTTTCGGGCGGGTTTTATACACTTTTTTTCCGACAAAACGTGCCAGGTCAATCTCTACGTCAGAGGCAATAATGACCACCTCTGCCGTTGCTATCTCCTGTTCAGTTAATACATTTTCTGCACCGATTGAACCCTGGGTTTCAACCTTTACATTAAATCCATGTTCCTTTGCCGCAATTTCCAATGCCTCGGCAGCCATATAAGTATGGGCAATACCCGCAGCACAAGCAGTAATGGCAACAACATTACGACTCATACAATAATTCTCCAAATTAAGGGTCGGATTTTAAGACGGGACTATTGTGTAAATATTTTCAGATATTGTATGAGATGTGGTGCACATAAAGATATTAGGTGAAATTATTTACATCGGAATGTGCAGTAGATCGGCTTTGCCATTTAAAATAAATCAATATTATCAGCAAGATATGATTTTTGAGCGATTATTTTGTGCTTCTTTGAATGAACTGGATACTGTGACATTTTTTCACCGACATATTTACGCTATCAATAATGAACAAGGCATGCATAATACGGCGATACCAATGATTACGAAGAATGGAAATAATTAACTGCAGAAAGGCTTTTCAGTTGCTACCCAGTTTTTGATTTTATCTTTATTGTCTGTCACGTACTGATGATAAATGTGGTCGATTGCCATCAAAATGGGCGTTTGACCAGAAATCATACCGGTAGATTCTTCGCCATTCAGAGACGACGTTAATATATAGCTGTCAGCGTATTGAATCAGTTTCGATTTGTTGTTTGAAGTAATACAAAGCACATTCACACCTCGCGCTTTCATCTCCCTGGCACATTGGATCATTCCTTCGTTTTTTCCCTTCAGGCTGATGAGAATCACCAGCGCATCCGGATTCAGGATTGCACTGATCATTTTCATTGAATCCCCGTCAGTCACCACTTCAATAAACTTTCCTAACCGGGTAAAGCGGAATTTAAAATCAGCCCGGCCAATGCACTGAATCCGGTACCGAAGACATGAATGATTTTGTGCCGGTATATCGCGTCACTGAACGTTTTAACGCTGGATCGGTCGAGTTTCTTACTCAGTTCCTGCAGCATATCTACATAATCAGTGTGCAGGCTGCAGTTTTCCGTCGCCGGTGTGGGCGTTTCCAACTGCTGCTGATAGAGAAATAGGAACTCTTTAAAATTCCGCAGACCCACTTTTTTACAAAATCGGGTGATGGATGCTGTCGACACGCCAATGTCTTCAGCCAGTTCCTCAATGGATTTTACCGGCTTGCGGTCAAGAAAATACGCCGCAATTTTGTGGTCAGTGCCGGTAAAGTGAATCTGGGCGTATTCAAAGAGGAGCTGGATATCTTTTTGCATCGTATTTATCCGCGCGCTGTAAAAAAGTCCTTCAAACATGCGGCATCGTAGAGGTTCAAAGGACTAAAAACAGGGATTCAGGACAAATTTACACAAACATCCACTCTGACTGATGAACTTTTAGCCGATTTATTGTTTCGTCTGCGCCTGGCCGGATTTCTGTTGGCCCCTCTGGCTGACGAAGTGCGAATTCTGATCATCGCAATGTCTTGTTGCCAAACCAGATGTAATATCACAGTCGAGTCCTCTCCAAAGGATCCAAGCGTTCTCTCAGCCAGTCCCCTAATAGATTGAGCCCCAGTACGGTGAACATAATCGCGAAACCGGGAAATACACTTACCCACCACGCAGTTTGAATGTAGTTTCTCCCTTCCGACAGGATTCCTCCCCAACTCGGTGTCTGAGGGTCAGCCCCCAGTCCCAAGTAAGTCAGGCTACTTTCCAACAAAATATTGTTTGCCACATTGAGAGTAGTGAGTATCACCAGTGGACCAAGGGCATTGGGCAGTATGTGCCCGAATATAATTTTCAGATCCGGGAGACCATAGCTTTGCGCCGCCTGAACATATTCCCGTTCTCGAAGCGATAACACACTCCCCCTGACCAACCGGGCATACTGTACCCATTGGGAAATGATCATCAGCCAATGAGCTTATCCAATCCCGGCCCCAAAATAGCAACAACGGTGATCGCCAATAGGATAAAGGGCAAAGCCAGTTGTACATCTGCGAATCGCATAATGAATACATCAGTGACACCCCGATAGTAGCCGGCAAACAGCCCGACAATTGTTCCGAGAAACACTGCACCCAACGCAGACAATAATCCAACTGAAAAAGACACTTTGCCGCCAACCACTATTCGCTCAAGAATATCCCGCCCCAACGCGTCTGTGCCTAATATATGTTCAAAAGACTGAAATGGTGCTGTGAACCTGGCCAATAAATTTACTGTCTTTCCACCGTCAGGAAATATAAAGGATGAAAATAAGACCAACGTCCCTATACTTCCTACAAGCAATAACCCCAAAACAAGTTCAAAATTTTTAAATTCACTCGGGATTTTTAATGTGGTTCCAACCATGATTTTTCCACTCTGTTTTTGATTCATCCTTAACCTACCCTTATCCGGGGGTCGATCAGGCCATAAATCAAATCAACCAATAAATTAACCAGGACGATAAATATTGCCAAGATAGAAACACATGCCTGAAGTACAGGATAATCTCGTTGGGTTATTGCCTGCACTGCCAGCGTTCCCATTCCCGGCCAGTTAAATACCATTTCCACAATGACAATACCGCCAATAAGATTGCCAAATTGGAGGCCGAAGAATGTTACCAATGCAATCGCACAGTTTCGGAGCGCATGCTTGTATATAACAACGTTTTCCCGTAAGCCTTTAGCGCGTGCAACCATAATATATTGCGCTGACAGCGTTTCTAACATTGTGGTCCTGACTAACCTGACATTTGTTGCTGTCAATATTATCCCGATTGTTACCGAGGGCATGATGAGCGACGTAAAGCCACTGTAACCACTTGCTGGTAATAGCGGGAATGTGATTGAAAACAATAGAACAAGCATTATAGCGAGCCAGAAGTTTGGAAATGACAAACCAAGTAGCGACAATATCCGGATAAAATGGTCAGAAAATTTACCCTTGTTTACCGCAGAATAAATTCCCAAAGGAATGGATATTGCGATTGAAACCAACATCGAGGTAACGGCCAGCAAACCTGTTGACGGAAGTGCAACGCCAATTAAGTTTGAAACAGACCCCCTGAAAAAACTGTCACCTAACTCACCGGTCAGTAGTCCTGAAATAAAATCAAGGTACTGAATAATAAACGGCCGGTTCAGCCCAAGGGACTCACGTATTTGAGCAAGGTCATCCTCTGTGACATTAGTCGCTTCGAGCGTTAACATCACCGCAGGATCACCTGTCAGGCGAATCGCATAGGCGACAAATAACGTAACAACCACAGTGACAAAAAGTGCTTGTATGACTCGCTGAATAACAAACTTAAATATTGGCATATCGAATTATCTTATTGACGTAACGATAAAATCATCAATTTGCACAGGAATCTGACAATGCTGCCGGCCAGATTCCCGGCAATTGCTAATAGCTTTTCCCGACAGGTGTCTTCATTAATCCTTGTAGACATCCATGTACCTGGCTCGGTCATCAGGCGCCGGGGTGAAACCTTTGACTTTCTTGCTTACGCCATAAAGTGTTGAGGTGTTGTACAGCGGAATGTCCAGCGCATTTTCGTGAGCATAACTTGCCACTTCACGAAGAATGCTTTCCCTTGCTTCCGTGCTGTACGTTAAACGTTGTTTTTCCAGCAATGCATCTAACTTTTCATCATTGTTGTATGGGTTCCAACGCTCACCGGAGTGGTAAAGCAGGTAAGCGGTATTATCGAAGTCAAAGGTCCAGCCACCCCAACGGAAGTAGAAAAGTTCACCCGTTTTTCCTTTAGGTACAATCTCCGATGAATACACTCCGTACTCATGTGTACGAATGTTCACATTCAAACCCACAGCCCCCAAATAGCTGCTGATAACCTGCGCGACTTCCAGGAAGGTATCGTCGTTATTTCGTGTGTCCAGGGTAATGGTTGTTCCCGGATTTACACCGGCTTGCTGTAAAAGAGCCTTTGCACCGGCAGGATCGTACGGGTACGCCTGAATTGCCGGGTTGTAACCAAGAGATTTTGTGCCTTGCGCGCTGGTGATTGTGCTTCCCAGTCCATCAAGTAAGATATCCACGATCATATTCTTGTCGATTGCCATATTGATGGCTTTTCGAACTCGAACATCAGAAGTGATGGAATCATCGGTTTTGAGTCGCAGCAAATAAACCGTAGGGCCGTTTACATCGATTAGTTTCACTCTATCGTTATTTCGAATGGTATCTACCGAGGCAACCGGAATATTAAGAGAAATGTCCACACCTCCGGAAAGTAATTCAGCCATTCGAGTTGATGCCTCAGGAATAAACTTAATGTGCACTTCATCAACTTTGGCACTTCCATTCCAGTATTCTGAGTTCTTTTCCAACTTCACACCCACCGACGGCGTATACTCAACAACTTTGAATGGACCTGTTCCGACAGGTTTCAGATCAAATACTTTTTCGCCAACTTCTTCGATATAGTTTTTTGGAACTATCATCGCTCCATACCCAGAAAGCTTGGTAATCAAAACCGGATCTGGTTTTTCATGACAAAATCGACTGTATGATCATCAACAATTTCAATTCGATCGATTGAGATATAATTAGAACGCTGTGGGCTGGTTTTTCCTTGCTCACCTAACATTCTGTCAAATGTAAATTTTACAGATTCTGCATTGAACGGTTCACCATTGTGAAAAACAACATCTTCCCTGAGCTTAAACCTTATCCTCTTGTCATCTTCCAGAAACACCCATTCTTTCGCAAGGCCAGGGAGTATTTCCAAATTTTCATTTCTAAACACAAGACCATCAAATATATTGCTGCCCATTGAGCCCCACGCAAGTGCAAATGTATCGATAGGATCCAGGCTTTGAGGGTCTCGCTGTTGTGCAACAGTTAAAACCTGACCAGCGTTAACAACCGAAGAGAATGCGATTCCAAGACTCAACACCGAAACTGCTGGTAAACGCCAGATTTTTGATATTGCATTTTTTACATGCCAGCTATTTGCTTTTGTCATATATACCTCCATGTACACGTCGATTGATATACTGATTTGGATTTTAATATTTGCGAATAATATGTATAAAAAGAACCTATCCGTTTATAACGCTTTTGCCACAAAATGGCCTTTTTCAATTTTCAATTAATTTATTTATTTCGGGTTCATCGCCAACAGCTCGAATTGGGCTGGGCACTTCTCCTTCCAGTAGTTGAAAATCTGACGTTTTGTTTATTTTTACTTCCGGCACAGCAGCAAGTAGTTTTTTGGTATAAGGGTGCTGTGGGTTTTCAAATATTTGTTTTCTGCTCCCCATTTCCACAATCTGCCCCAAATACATCACCGCAACTCTATGGCTGATTCTTTCAACTACAGCCATGTCATGAGTGATAAACAAATAGGCCAGTCCCTGCTCTCTTTGCAGCTTCATCAGCAAATTCAGGACCTGGGCTTGCACCGTCACATCCAGGGCAGAAACAGCTTCGTCAGCAATAATCAAACTCGGGTTGCAAGCCAATGCCCTGGCAATACAAATTCGTTGGCGCTGTCCACCTGAAAACTCGTGCGGATAACGATCTGCATGGTCAGGTTGCAGACCTACCTTGGTTAACAAATCGGCCACCCGGCTATCTATTTCTGTTTTATCAATAAGATTGTGAGTGATAGCCGGCTCTATAATACTTTCACCAACCGTTTTTCTGGGATTCAGCGAGCCGTAAGGATCCTGGAACACATACTGAATCTCCTTGCGAAACTTTTTTCTTTCCGAAGCGGGTAATGAAAGAATGTCCTGCCCGCGGAATTTGATTGCCCCTTCATTGGGCACAATCAGTTGTTGAATCGTCTTGCCAAGTGTTGATTTCCCGCTTCCAGACTCGCCTACCACAGCAAAGGTTTCACCCGGATAAATATCAAATGAAATACGTTCCGCTGCATGGACGTGGTGGGTGACGCGATTTAACAACCCTCCCCTGATGTCATAGCGCGTTGTAAGCTGCTCTACGCTTATCACGGGTAAACCGCTTTCATCTGGCTCTACGCCACCAACAAAATCGTCATCAGTGGTAACACCTTCTTCTGTAAGCAGCGGCAACATTTTCGGCAAGGGTTCATTTTTCATACTGCCGATTCTGGGCACTGCCGCTAACAGTGACTTGGTGTAAAACTCCCGGGGTGCAGACAACACCTTACTGGCTTTATCTATTTCAACCTTTTTGCTGTTTTTCATCACAAGGATGTTATCTGCCATTTGGGAAACAACTCCCATGTCATGACTGATAAATATCAAACCGGTTTCAAACTGGGCTTGAAGGTCACGCATAATATGAAGAATTTGGGCTTGAATCGTCACATCAAGCGCCGTTGTTGGTTCATCCGCGATCAATATTTTGGGCTCACAGGAAAGAGCCAAAGCAATCATCGCTCTTTGCCTCATCCCTCCCGACAATTGATGCGGATAGTTGTCCAACATCGCAGAGGCATTAGGCAATCTGACGAGATCCAGCAAATCGATGGCACGCGCTCTTGCTTCCTTGTGGCTGATGCCAAAGTGCAAAATGAGCGTTTCAATGATCTGTGAGCCGATGGTGTAAACTGGGTTTAATGATGTCATGGGTTCTTGGAAAATCATGGCAATTTCTCTGCCACGAACTCTTTGCATCGTCGCTTCGTTCAATGTATTTAAATTGACGTTTCTACCCAAAACATCACTGGAGAAATGCATATCGCCCGACACTACCCTTCCCCCGACATGCTTTATAAGGCCCAGCATTGCAAGTGAAGTGACGGATTTCCCCGAGCCAGATTCCCCAACAATTGCCAGAGTTTGGTTCCGGGAGAGATCAAAGGACAAATCATCAACGGCCGTGACGATTTTATTTCCTCGACCAAATTCGACGGTTAAACCCTCAACAGAAAGCAGTTTTTCATTCGGGTGTTCAGCTAACACCTCAGCATATTGATTAGCATTCGCCATTTGCATATGAGCGCCTCTTTGTGTTGGCCTTATCCAGATACTCGAGTATGCAATCAATCGAAATTTCAACGGCTTCAGTCATCATTTCAACGCTCATCATAGGCGGAATTTTCTCGCCATCCTTTACTTCCAGCGCGTTCTCGACACTTTGAGGAACGTGCAGAAAGCCCCCTAATGTGCCTAAGTCCAACTGTTCAGCCAGGTAATTAACCGTATAGATCATCTGATTACACAGGTGAGTGCCTGCAAAAAAGGAAATGCTTGCCGGAATTGATTCTTCTTTTAGTTTCTCAACAATTGCTTGATTGGGCAGCATTGCGTTGTACGCAACAGGCCCGCCATCTACCACCGGTTCAAACTGGAGGGCCTCTCCACTGGCATCCGGAACAGAAAAGTGACGCCAATTGATTCCCACCATCTCTGCTTGTATTCCGGAAGATTGCTCAGATACGCCTAAACCAATCCATGCATCTGGCTTATAATGTCGTAGGGTGGTTTCCACCAGGTCAAAAAGCGAATCACTAACAACCGGGCACTCAATTAATACAAGATTGCAGATGGTCTTCTGCTTTGCCTTTAGGCTTTTCACCACCTCTGAGGCCGGATTTTTTCTGGCTTTAATCCAGCTACCGTATCCTGCAACAACAATCGTTTTTACGCTTTCCATCACTCCACCACGAATTTACATATCATTAACATCACTAAGATTTGCAGGGATGGTTGACAAATTCAAATCGAATTATTAGATATATGTATAAGTGAATGTTATAGGGTGGTTACAGCAATGCAGGTTCGTTACCGTCAAGTTGAAGCGTTTAAATGCGTCATGCTCACCGGGACCACAACCGGTGCAGCAAGCATGATGTCGGTGACACAACCGGCGGTCAGTCGTCTGATTTCTGATCTGGAAATGACGTTAAAATTCAGCTTATTTAAACGCCATAAAGGAAGGTTGCTGCCAACGCCAGAGGCGATTGAGTTTTACAGAGGGGTAGAAAATTTCTTTGTGAGTTTGGATTCTCTTGAAAAACTTGCCGATCAAATCAGAACCCAAGAATCTACTGATTTGCATATTTGCTCGACGCCAGCGTTATCCACGTTTTTTTATCCGCATGCGGTCAAACATTTTAAATGCGAACACCCCCACTCAAAACTGCTGCTGGAAAGTGCCCCGTCATCGGAAATTGTCCGGCGTTTACAAATGAACCTGACTCACTTAGCACTAACGATGTCATTTCCACAAGCTTTCGGGATAGTTCAGGAAACCCTGGTTGAAACATCGCACATTTGTGCGGTACATGAATCCCACCCTCTGGCAAAAAAGGAGGTTATTACACCGGAGGATTTGATTGGCGAAGAGGTGCTTGAAATTACACCCAGCGGGTTGAATAACTGGGATCAGCTCTACACCGTGTTAGATGAAGCGGGCATTACCTATTCGCACAGCATAGGCATTCAGAACTCACACACCGGCTATAGCCTGGTGGCTGCTAACCTGGCAGTGGCATTAATTGAGCCATTTGCCGCGAAAACCTGGTTTAACAACGGCGTGGTTGTTAAACCATTCGAACCCCAAATTCCTTACAGGTACGTTATTGCCTATTCTGAATCGCAACCCGTCACGAAGGAATCTGAAACCTTTGTAGAGATCGCCAAGGAAGTATTCAGTCAGTTCAACCTATGCGGGTAGTGCTATTTCACCAGCCCCGTATTCGACACGTAAAATGCCGGGGGATTTTTCACTCACCCGGCATAATCAGATTGAAAAGAACACTGCGTTAACTGTGACTGCGTTTCTTGAGATTGCTCCAGGGGTTCGCGGCGTCGCTTTTTGGAGCAGTCTTTGGCGATGTGTTACGCCCGTTTGGTTTTCGGGGTGACGTTGATTTACCGGCCGATTTTCCGTTTTTGGCCTGTTGTTCGCTCTGTTCTTTATTGCTTACGCGTTTGTTTTTAGGGACATAGTTCAGTATAGATACCGGCACCGGCTTTCTTGGTGCGAAGCCTTCAATTTCCCGGCGTTCAATCAAATGGCCCAACCGGCTTTCAATCATACAGAGGTTTTTAAAGTCATCTTTTGATAGGAAGGAAATCGCCTCCCCTTTTGCACCTGCACGCCCGGTCCGTCCGATACGGTGAATGTAATCGTCCGCCGGAAACGGCAGATCGTAGTTAATTACTCGCTTGAGCTCTTCAATGTCGATACCACGCGCCGCAACACCGGTCGCCACCAGAAACTGACACTTGCCGGATTTGAAGTCTTCCAGTAACTGTTCGCGCACAGCCTGACTGCGTCCGCTATGGAAAGACTCTGCCGCGATACCTCGTTTGCCAAGCTGCTCAACCAATTTGGCTGCACCGTGTTTGGTTTCGATGAAAATCAGCGCCTGGTCCCAGGCATTTTCAGTAATTAGATGCGCAAGCAAAGACGACTTTTTGTCTTTATCCACAGTGGTCAGCCACTGTTCAATTTCGGCTTTACTGTTTGAGTCCGCACTAATTTCAACCGGGTTCGGCACAGCGGTCTTGGCTAGAAAACGAACTTTATCTGACAGAGTGGCTGAAAAAAGCAGGTTCTGGCGTTCATCAGGCAGCCGTTCAATGATCTTGTTGATGTCTTCGATAAAACCCATGTCCAGCATGCGGTCGGCTTCATCCAGCACCAAGCATTTCAATTCGTCGAAATGCACAGCGCGTTGCGACATCATATCCAGCAGTCGACCCGGTGTTGCCACCAGTATATCCACGCCATCAATCAGGCGTTGTTTTTGTGTCTTCGCATCAGTCCCGCCGTACATCGCCAACGTTTTCAGGGATAAATGCTTGCCATATTCATTGGCATTCTTTTCTACCTGGCAGCCAGCTCTCTTGTTGGCGTCAGAATCAGCGCACGCACCCGTTTTTTGCGGCGAGTTTCACCATCGCAAAGCATTTCCATCAAAGGCAGCAGGAAACTTGCCGTTTTCCCTGTTCCGGTCTGCGCCGTTGCCAACAGGTTTCGGCCATTAAGAACCACAGGAATGGCTTTCTCCTGGATTGAGGTCGGGTTCTGGTATCCCAGCTCCACCACGGCAGACACAATGGGTTGGCTCAGACCAAGTTTGGAAAATGGCATGGAAAAATCTCGGCAAGTCAGTAAAGAAAGAGTGTGGCAGATGCCCTTGAATGCGCACCTTGCCAGAGGTCGCGCATTCTATCATGCAAGTGAAAAAATGACAGAAAATAGCGCCGCCCCTCAAGGAGAGCCGGCGCTATGTGCTTCAATCTTCCAAGATTAACCGGGTAAGGGTTATCCGGTTAAGAAGTTAATTACACTTCAATTTACAACCGTACAACTTACTTCTGTTCAACTACGTCAAACACCACTTCTCTTTCGCCAAACTTATGAGAGTGGATCTTTAGAACAGCGTTACCAGCACCCTTGGCTTTCACCCATAGACCGGTAGTCCCGGCTTCCAGAATGACTTCCTTAGGCCCGATAACTTCCAGGTTGTCAGACGTGCTAAGCGTTAAGAAGTCAGAAAAATAGGGAAGAATGTTTCCTGACTGATCAACGGTTTCGATAAGAACCCTAGCGGTATCACTACAATTCGCAAGAAGCTGGTTCTTTTGAACATTAACCGTCAGATCGGAAGGTATCTTAGAGGCACTAAAGTGACGCTCGACCACAACCTCTCCCTCCAGATAACCGGTAAAGGTGGCATTTTTCCAACCGCCTCCCCAGGAATGCTTGCCGAATAGTTGGTCAGCAGCCTCTGTCCCAATAATCACAGGAGGATGTGGCAAATGCGGATACTGTTCTCTCGCCGGGTAAAATTTCCCCTTGATTCCGTTCTCAAGCGTGACCTCAACACAATCACAGTTTGTGAGGATGATTAGCGGCAATACACCGGCGGCACATCGTTCACCAACGGTCCAGTACGTAACCGGTTCCATCACCGCTTTCTTGCTTGGATTGATCTGGCTGGCATACACATACGCGGCAAATTTTGGCTTGCGGAAAGCATCACTGACGCCGTGATGACAAACCATGTCGCCGCTGCCGAATTCCTTGTGTGTGTTGTAGTCAGCCATACACCACGTAATTGCGCCGGAAATATTGTCATTTGAGTGGGCTTCATTCAGAACCCTCAAATGACGGGTGACGTGTTCCATCTGCCAGTTTTCGTTGTCAATTCGCTTAGTCGGGAACATATGCCCATTGTATTCCGTGACCAGGTACGGAACATCGTAATCCTTGCCATGAGTGTCTGCTGGCTTACGCAGTGGGTCATCGGTCTCACCCAAAATAAAGTCATTTAACGTGAATACATCCTCTTGGAAGTCTCCTTTAAAGTGACAACGAACACCGCCAGTTTGCCTTGTCGAATCCAATACTTTGGCTTGCCTGTTGGTTTTGTCAAAAAAGTCGAAATTGTCATCGGATTCGTTGATACGAACTCCCCACAAAATGATACTGGGGTGGTTCCAGTCACGTTGAATCATCGCCTTCACGTTATCAACAGACCTGCTCTGCCAATCTTCATCACCAATGTGCTGCCAGCCAGGAATTTCCTCAAATACCAGCAGACCGATTTCATCACACCGGTTCAGGAAATACGGAGACTGTGGATAGTGCGACGTTCTTACCGTGTTAAAACCAAACTCAAAACGCAAAATATCTGCGTCCAGTTCCTGCCCGGACTGACCCATGGCGTAACCAATGTACGGATAGCTTTGGTGGCGGTTTGCACCGATCAGCTTCAAATGCTTACCATTCAGGAAAAAGCCTTCCGTCGTAAACACGGCTTCCCTGAAGCCATGTCTGAATGCGAAAGTGTCGGACGAATGCTTGTCAACGAAACGAACTTCTACTTTGTAAAGTTCCGGGTTTTCAATGTCCCAAAGTTCAACCCCTTTCAATTCATCGAACTGCATTGTGGAGACAGCTTTACCATAAAATCTCTCCACTTCTTCGACGTGTTCAAGAATAGCCTCGCCACGTTTATTACAGACGGTAACCTCGAGCTTTCCTGCACTCCCTTCTTTGAGAAAAGATTCAAGATAGATATCCAGCTTCAAACCCGGTGAAGTCAGCACATTTACTGATTCTGCCTTCACGTTGAAAACTCTGCAGCTTGAATAAGTGCGCAAATGGACATCCCGGTAAATTCCCGGGTAGCACAGATAGTCAATTTGCCCACCAAAAGGAGGAATTGATGGATTTTCTTTACCCGACATTGTCACCGTAATAAGGTTATCTCCACATTGGAGAAGAGGTGTTATGAGCACTTCAAATGGTGTATAGCCATCTGAATGCGCTCCCGCAAACTCTCCATTGACGTAAACCTTCGCGTCACACATTACCCCTTCAAAATACAGAAACTGTGTTTTAGCCAGATCACTACTCGTCACAGAAATAGTTCGTTGATAGGTGAAATCCCTGTGAAGGCTTTTTTCTGAAAAATAGCTCATAGGTAATTCAACCGAACAATGTGGGATCTTAACAGTTTCTACAGTTGGAATATTCGAGATATTCATATCGCAATAGTGGTTTTCGCAAAAAAGCCAATCACTATTTAGAAGAGTCGAATTATTCACGGTTTACTTCTCCAAAGATAAAGATTTACAAAATGCGTTGGTGGTGAACCACGTATTGCAACGAACGAACACCTACAACAAGTAAAGTCCACATTGCCAAACTCATTGTCCCATTTTCCTGACAATGTCGTTACAATGTGGTGGGCAAAACAATACTCTCTTTGACAGCCAAACAGTTGTGTTGAGGACTGTTTTTAAAAACATTGCACTCAACATTCTATTTATTACTGATTTATTCAATTCTTAATTACAACACCATTCGAAAGTTAAAAAACATGCAGCCAAAAGATGGATTGATGTTGTCGTTGTAATGATGATCCAAGTGCTCGGGTTGTGAAAACCACCCTAAAGAAATAAGAGTGATCTATGTCACACAGATACTAAACCAATATATTATTCTTAGATTGGCATGGCATTAGTGAAGTAAATTTTTACTTGTGACTTTGAGCGAATTCAATTTCGTTAAAAACTCTTAGATATTTGCTTGCAAACAAACGACTATTTCATATACATACTCTTGCAATAAGACTGTATTTTTTCAAACCCTAATCGTAGATGTAAAAATGGACGCTCGTAAAACGTACTCAATCAACATCGTGATGCCAGTTTAAGCAACATAAAGAGTGGAAGAACCAGAAGGAAAAACAGAGTAAAAACTCAATAACTTCATGTTCCCGTTGAAACAAAAAGCAAGCGTTCTTACATAATCATGAATCATTTTTCTATGCTTTATCAGCGATCTAATTTGAAAAAGCTGCTGGACGCACTATTTTTAAAAGTGGACAGACAGCATGATTGCTTATGTGCCGGATTGTACAAACTGAGATTCGTTGGTGATCAATGTTGTCTTTATAATTTTGCACCTCAACGTCTTTTTTGTCTGGATTTCAATCATCTTATCTTACTGACTATTTCTGCAGCCCACACAGTTAGAGGGATTTTATGGCGACAATAAAAGATATAACCAGGCTGGTTGGAGTTTCGTCAGCGACTGTCTCCAGGGTACTGAGCGGAGATGAATCGTTCTCGATTTCCGAAGAAAAGCGTTTGAGCATCATCAATGCCGCACGTCAGCTCGGCTACAAGACGCCGAGGCAACGGAACACCCAATTCCACACCTCTTGGAATCTTACATCAGAAAACAGTAGCGTCGCTGGCCCTCTTTCACGCAAGACATTGACTATTATCAATTATTTATCTCCCGATGATGAAATAAACGATCCCTATTACACTTCCATCCGCATGGGTATTGAGCAAGCTTGTATGGCCAAGCGAATTTCAATAAAAATCACTTTTTTAGACAATTTTCCACATGACCGAAAATTTTTATCTAAAAATATCGGAGTAATTGCAATCGGCCCAATCCCTCCAGAAGAAATCAGTGAAATAAGGAAACAGAATGAGAACATTGTCTTAATTGATCCTGTCACTGCTACCAGCCAACTGGATTTGGTCACTTACGACAGAAGTTCTGCATTACGAGAGCTTTTCCTCAATATCACGCGCTCAGGTGCGAAAGATATTGTACTTATTGACCACGGCGACGAAAAACTGTTGCTCGCTGACAACGTTGAAGGCAGAACGGCAAAATAAATAGTCATTTTGAGAAAATTAACTTCTACAGTATTCAAGAAGGTTACGACGCGGCACTACGCATATTGAAGTCAGCAAAAGTGCCTGACGTCATCGTGACCGCCAATGACATCGTTGCAATTGGCGTGCTGCGCGCACTACACGAACAGGGCGTGCAAGTCCCCGAGGACGTAGGCGTTATTGGAATCAACGATATAGATATCGCTAAAGATCTTTCCCCTCCGTTAACGACCCTAAAACTTTATGCAGAGGAAATGGGGCAAACAGCAGTGATGCTGTTACTTGAAAGAATGGAGGGACGAGAAATAGAAAAGAAAATCACAATTGGTCATAGATTTATCTGGCGGGAAAGCTTCAAGTCAAACGACTGACATAGTGTATATACCCAAGCCACCTCAAGATGCAGTTTTCAGCAAGAG
>BAXG01000006.1 GCA_001310455.1 Photobacterium sp. JCM 19050 | reverse complement strand
GGCTTGGGTATATGCACCAGATCTGATTTTCCATCTCAATTTCTTGAATAAAGACGATTTCTAACCAATTATTACTCCGAAGCTAAGTATGCAATTGGAGTTATAATGCTCGAGAAATGCCTAATCGTTGATGACCATGAAGTAGTTCGGGAAACTCTCGCGCTAATGACAGAGGCTGTTGGGTTCCAGGAGTCCATCCAGGCAGAAGACGGCGCCCAGGCTATTTCCCTGCTATTTCACCAACAACCTTCATTTGTCATAACCGATCTCCAGATGGAGCCGATTGACGGACTGGAGTTTCTCCGTCTTATACGCAGTGGGCGCTTTGGTTTGCGTCACGATGTTCCCATTGTCATCCTGACTGCAAATGCATCTGAGCAGGTTATCGCACAATGTATCGCATTTGATGTTGATGCATTCTTGGTAAAACCCGTCAGTCGTGAAGCGTTAATTGAACGCATCAAACAGCTTCAAATCCACCCAAAAGTTAAAAAACAGCCTGATTACTACTTCTCCCTATATCAGAAAGATCCGGCGAAAAGCACTCAATTCCAGGCGGACGGTGCTGTTGCTTTTCAGGGAGAGGAAAACGAAATCCTCGCCATGGATGATGATTTCGATAACCCAAGCTTTGACGGCGGAGCTGACGACGACGGTTTCTTCGTCGTAGATGTTGGTGGTGACGCTGACTACACCCTGGAGGTAAAGCCAGAAGCCTATTTTGTTAGGTGGCAGGACAAGTTTTCAGTCGGAAACGTCGATCTTGACGACAGCAACCGTCAATTCGTCAACATCATTAATCAGGCATATACGGCTATCCAAAATCACGAAGATCCGAAAGACCTGGAGCGGTTGCAACATTCTTCAACGAATACATCAACCGGCATATTCCTATGGAAGAGGAGATTCTGGTAGACAGTGAATACGAAGAAGTCGCAGCCCATGCCGACGAACATAAAAGACTGTTGCAACAAGCCAATGTCATACTCCTTCGCTGTCAGGCCGAACCCAACCGCTACAAGACAGACTTTTTCAAATTACTACGTTACTGGTGGTCCCAGCATATAGTTAAAAGCGATACCTCTTACAGGCACCATCTGGAAATGTATGAAAAGATGAAACAGGGTGGCTAACCACCCTGTTTTCCATTACCCCAACCAAAGCCCTGTTACACCTGTGTTGATAGTCAATAACCAATGCCTTTTTCACTTAATCACTCGCTCTTGTTCAGTCACTGAACTGCAACTCCCCGTTTTTAAGCCCTTCAAAAGTAAAATTGCGAGTCACAGCAAATCTTAAAAACCGATAATGTTAGCTCAGCCTCAAGTCTGCTCAATCATGTTGCGCGGTTCAAAACACACATTATCTTTACCAGTATAACAATCTATTAATTATTTCTATTTTGCTTGCTGAGAGACTCAAAAAAATGCCTAAAATTATTCCGTTTCCAAGAATCGCTGACAGTCCGCAACTTAATACTTCTCCAGACTTTCTGGAAGATGAAATAAGAGAGGAGCTCAGCGCCCTTACATCAAACCCTTACCTGGTCGATTCGATTTTGACAAAAATGAAACCGCTTTTAGAGATTCTGGAAGAGGAGCCTGAGGCCATTTTTGAATTGTCGGAAGATGGAAACGATCTGAAAGACCAGATTGAGCAGGTTCAATTGCTCCAACTACGGTTCAACGAACTGATTACCCAAGTCGTATCTGAGCGCGTTCTGCGAGAAATGGAGTTTTACCACTCAACAGACAATTGCCACCATTCCCGAAATTGATTTCGACGAACAACCCAGTGATGAGTCCCATCATTGGGTTGCCTCCACAAAATGAACATAAATCCGTACACAGGTTCTAGATTCCCGCCATAACATACACATCAAAACATTGAGCTAAAATTAATTTTTTGTTAATGGCCAAATTTTAATCTTAGCAAAATCATAGATATACACTCATTCCCTCGTCTTAATGTTAAGACAAGGTTGAAAAATATATTTAGAGCTCTAATATATTCAACGAATCCTTAGAGCACTAAACATTATGGATATCGAAATTACTAATACGGATATTGTGGTCAACAGAGCCACCCCTGCGCTAACTAACGAAATCACACTGAGAAAACCGAAAAAAGGCGATGGAACTCTCATCTATGAACTAATCAAAGACAGCCCTCCCCTCGACGTTAATTCATCGTACTGTAACTTTCTTCAAGCAATCCATTTCAAAGATACATGCATTGTTGCTGAACAAGGCAGCAAGATTTGTGGCTTTATTTCCGGATATTTACAGCCTGAAGATAGAGAAACCCTCTTTGTATGGCAGGTCGCCATCGCGTCATCACACAGAGGTCAGGGGCTGGCATACAAAATGTTGGACAACTTACTCAATCGCAAAGAAGTCGGTCGTGTACGTTTTGTTGAGACTACCATCACCGAGGATAACCCCGGTTCCTGGGCATTATTCAGAAAACTCGACAGCCAACATACCAATAAAGGAAAGGTTTCTCTGTTTCTTGATGAGTCATTGCATTTTCAAGGACAGCACGATTCCGAATACCTGTTCAGGATCCCACTCGCCCGCTAATTCATTCTAATTTTTGACAAAATATAGGGACTATGATGTCTATTTTTAGCCAGAAAGAGTCAAACGTTCAGTGTTATGCACGGAATTTCCCCGTTACATTTAAATCGGCAAAAGGCAGTTGGCTTTTTGACCAGGATGGTAACCAGTATCTGGATTTTCTCTCCGGCGCCGGTGCGCTGAATTACGGGCACAACAACCCGGTGATGAAGAAAGCTCTGATTGAATATATCGAACGTGACGGTATTGTTCATGGGCTGGATATGCATACCGAAGCAAAAGCAGAATTTCTGGAAGTATTGGAATCCCATATCCTTCAGCCTCGCAACTTAAATTACAAAATACAATTTACCGGCCCGACAGGGGCAAACTCTGTTGAAGCAGCAATGAAACTGGCTCGTAAAGTTAAAGGCCGCCAAAACATTATCGCTTTCACTAACGGTTTTCACGGAGTGACACTGGGCGCACTTGCAGCAACCGGAAACCAGCATCACCGAAATGGAGCAGGTATTCCATTAACCGGCGTGACCCGTTTGCCGTACGAAGGTTACCCCGGTGCTGACAGCCTCGTGATTCTTGAAACAATGCTCAATGATAACTCCAGCGGTCTGGACAAACCTGCGGCTGTTATTTTCGAGCCAGTTCAGGGTGAAGGCGGACTTAATGCCGCATCGGTTGAATGGATGCAGGGACTGGCCCGAATCTGTAAACAGCACGACATTCTGCTCATCGCTGATGACATTCAGGCCGGATGCGGCCGGACCGGCACTTTCTTCAGCTTCGAAGTCGCAGGTATTCAGCCTGATATTGTCACGCTGTCGAAATCCATTTCAGGAGCCGGTCTGCCAATGGCCATAGTCCTGCTTAAACCGGAATTGGATATCTGGAAACCCGGTGAGCACAACGGTACGTATCGCGGCAACAACCACGCCTTCATCACGGCAACGGCTGCAATCAAGACTTACTGGCATAACAATGAATTCGAGCAACATATTCAAGCCAGAGCAAAAGAGCTCAAAATTGAATTAATGGCCCTTGTTGCCCGTCACCCTCGGGTTTTCAAAAAGCATAAAGGCCGCGCTGATGCAAGGTATCGCTTGCCGAAGCAGCGAGATTGCTGAAGAAATTCAGAAGTTCTGCTTTGCCAACAACATGATTATCGAGACCGCAGGTCCAAATGATGATGTTGTGAAATTTTTCTGCCCGCTGACGATTTCTTCAGAAGAATTGGCGACAGGCATCGAAATCATTAAGCTTGCAGCCGACAAAATCGACGCAGACTCAATGAAAAAAGCTTCTTAGGGAGAAGACGCAAAATGATCGTAAGAACACTCGACGAGTGCCGCCAGAGTGAGCGCCGCGTAGCATCGGAAACATGGGAAAGTGTCCGTATGCTGTTGAAAGATGACAAAATGGGTTTTTCATTCCATATCACCACCATCTTTGCCGATACGGAAACACATATCCATTACAAAAACCACTTGGAGTCGGTTTATTGTGTCAGCGGCGAAGGGGAAATCGAAACTATCGCTGATGGTAAAATTTACCCTATCAAACCCGGAACCCTCTACATCCTGGACAAGAATGATGAACATTACCTGCGCGCTTACAAAGGGGCAGACATGGTGATGGCCTGCGTATTCAACCCGCCACTTACCGGTCAGGAAATCCACGATAAAGATGGCGTTTACCCGCTTCTGGAAGAATAACCAAAGAACAAGGACACGCTCATGAGTCATACCGTTGAAAAGATCGGCGGTACATCGATGACGGCATTTGATGCCGTCATCAATAATATCCTGCTCTATCCCGAAAACCCGTACCAACGCATTCTGGTTGTCTCTGCATACAGTGGTATTACTGATGCCCTGCTGGAATGTAAACGCTCCGGTAACCCGGGTATTTTCCGCTTGGTAGAAGCCGGTGATGAACAGTGGCGCGATAATCTGGATGCCCTTCGCCAGCGCATGTTACTGATCAACGGCAATATCTTCGCTGATCCCTATTACCGAAACCAGGCAGATGCCTTTATTACCAAGCGCCTGGAAGGCGTAGCTGGTTGTATTGAAAGCATTCTGCACACTTGTAAGTTCAGTCAGTTTCACCTGGAAGATCACCTGCCACAACTTCGCGAGATGCTGGCAGGTATTGGTGAAGCACATAGCGCTTTCAATACAGCGCTGCTTGGTCAGACCGTTGGCCTTCAGGCAACTTTTGTCGACCTGTCCGGCTGGCACAGTAACATGGATAAATCTGTAGACGAGGTGTTACATGAAGCAATGGCTGACATTGATCTCTCTGCCACACTGCCGATCGTTACCGGTTATGTTTGTTGTAGAGAAGGACTGATGCGGACTTATGACCGCGGATACAGCGAAATGACACTCAGCCGCCTGGCAACGGTCACTAAAGCACATACCGCCGTCATCCATAAGGAATACCACCTATCCAGCGCCGACCCCCGGCTGGTTGGCGTAGAAAATGTCCGCCCAATCGGTGACAGTAATTATGACGTGGCAGACCAGTTGGCAAACCTTGGTATGGAAGCAATCCACCCGCATGCAGCATCAGGCCTGCGTGCTGCCGGCATTCACTTGCAGGTAAAAAACACCTTTGAACCGGAGCACCAAGCACTCTGATTTCCGGGATGTACAAGCCAAAACAGCAACAGGTACAGATTATTGCCGGCAAGGAAAACGTATTAGCGCTTCACCTGTTCGACCAAAATGCAGTCGGAAACATGGAAGATATCGGATACGAACTAATCCAGGTTATCCGAAAAGAAAATATCCGCTTGATCAGTAAAGAGATGAATGCAAATTCACTGACTTACTACCTCGCCGGCCCAACAGCTATCCAGAACCGGATTCTTGAAAAAGCCAAAGCAATCATGCCGGATGCGCAGGTTTCAGGAAAACGAGTCGCGTTGGTCTCTGTGATTGGTTGCCACATCGACACCAATATTACCCTGAGCGAAGGCTTGCTTGCTCTGCTCAAACTTGGCATCACGCCCAAAGCCGCGCATGCATCCATGAGGAACGTTGATGTTCAGTACGTCGTTCGTGATGTGGAATACCAGGATACAGTGAAAGCACTTCATGCCACGTTTGTAGAAAACGGGGAGAAGACTGCATCGGCCCATCTTGCGACCATCACGGCTGCATAATTCGCTGATCCATCAAATTTGTTTTGATAGTGCCCTTGCCATCACTTCGGTGATGGCTTTTTTATTTGTATAAGGAGATCCTCATCTTCTTGCGCTAATGAAAATCAGAGCATAGAATTACTGTATAAACATACAGTGGTTATTTTATGATCGATGCAATTCTGAAGCAGCACCGTGCACAAATCTGGTTTGCCAACCAACTCCACCAGGATACTGCACATTCAGACCCTACCGGCTTTAGCAACCTGGACCGTGCCCTCCACGGCGGTTGGCCGGCATCCGGGTGCATCGAACTTTCCTGCACCCAACCGGCTATCGGCGAATTTTCCCTGCTGCTTCCCGCATTGCAAACACAGCTCAAAGACGATCATATCGCCTTGATGATCAACCCTCCCGGGCACCTTAACCCCCACCCGCTTATTGAGGCCGGGATTGATCTGAAAAAAGTCGCCATTGTTAACAGTGATCCTGCATCCGCGCTTTGGTGTGCAGAACAATCCCTGAAAAGTGGTTGCTGTCGCACCATCATACTCTGGGCTCCACCGCTGAGTGTGACACAGGCTAAACGCCTTCAACTGGCCGCCCAGGAAAACCACAGCCGGATATTCGTGCTGACATCGGCTTCCAGTCTTGAAACGGCATTGCCAATAAGCTGCCGATTAGTGCTGTCGCCCAGCCAAAACACGTTACATGTCCGGGTTGCCAAACAAAAAGGGCTACCAACCTCGCCGGTGCTAGTGGATCTGTTTCAATCCGCCCCCCCCGGAAAGGAAACCCGCTTGCAGGAGAACAGTTCGGAAAATCACACCAGCAATATTGTGAGGCTGCACCGTTAATGCTGTGGCTCTACCTCCATTTTCCCCAATTGCAGTTGGATAGCCTGCAACGGACTGCCGGATACGATCAGGCTGTTATTGTTGTTAACGAACAAAGCCACCAGGTAATCCAGTGTAACACTCCCGCCAGAGAGGCCGGTATTATGCCCGGTATGGGTATGGCGACCTCGGCGTCACTCTGCCATGAACTGGCCGTCTGTAAATACGATCAAGAGCAGGAAGAAACTCATCTTTCTCATCTGGCCTGGCAACTTTATACCATCAGCGCGGAGCTCTGCTTGTTTCCGCCGGACGGCATACTGACAAAAGTCACCCCAATGCTGAAACTCTACGGCTCGGTAGACGTCTTCCAGAACAAAATCAATGCGATCCTCACCGCCCAGCAGGTTCAGTTTCACTACTGTTTCAGCCCGGTTGCCACCGCTGCCCGGGTATTGGCAAAAACCGGCTGTGACCGGGTAATCGATGACACCGAGGCTACCACCAAGGCACTGGCAAGCCTTCCGGTTACAGCACTGGCATTACAGGGAAACCATGCGGAAAAGCTGCATCGGGTAGGCATCCATTACGGGAAGCAACTGTTTTCCCTGTCGCGGGCTGAACTTGGGCAACGTTTCGGCCAGGAAATGACAGAGCACCTGCTTAAATTACAGGGTAAACACCCCGAGAGCTTCCGCTGGTTTTCACCGCCGGATAAATATAACCAGAAGTTTGAATTGCTTTTCTCCGCTGACAACACCGACGCCCTGCTCTTTCCCCTGCGCCGGATGCTGTCAGATATGGAAGCCTTCCTGACCATTCGGGGCAGCGTGGTACCGGCGTTGGAACTGGTTCTTACCCAGAGAGAGGATCACCCGGAAATTCGGTTGACGTTGGTCGCTGCTTTCCCGGAAGACAAAAGCCGTATTTGGCTGCAACTGGCGCAGCTTAAATTTGAAAAGCTGACCCTCGCCGCCCCTGTCACCCACATCGCCCTCAACGCCGACTCTCTGCTCAAAAAGCAAGAGCCGACACTGGACCTCTTTTCTACCCAGTCTGGCACCCTGACGCCAGCAGAGCTGATTAACCTGCTCAAGGCCAAGGTGGGTGACAGTAATATCTTCAGCCTCTCCCTTGCCAGCGACCATCGCCCCGAGAAAGCAATGATGACGGTTCCGCCACTGACAGAACCTGCTCCTCTTGATGCCCAGCCAAACCGGCCTACCATTCTGTTCAGTGAACCCAAGCCCCTCAGCCGTAAACCTGCCCTGATTGCCGGCCCGGAGCGGGTAAGCTGTGGCTGGTGGGACAAAGACGCCGTAAAACGGGACTATTACACCGCACGTTTTGCCAATGGTCAGCTTATCTGGGTATTCCGGGAAAGTGACGGCCGTTGGTATCAGCACGGGGTCTTCTGTTGATGATTGAAAACACCGGTTATGCAGAGCTCCATTGCAATACTAATTTCAGTTTCCTGGCCGGCGCCTCCCATCCGGAAGAGTTAATCATCCAGGCGGACAGGCTCGGCTATCAGGCATTGGCCATTACAGACGAATGCTCCGTTGCTGGTGTGGTAAAAGCCTTCCGGGCGATTGAAGATGAAAAGCTCCCGATAAAACTGATTGTCGGCTCAGAATTCCTACTGGAAGGTGAAACCCTTGTACTCCTTTGCCCGAATAAAGAAGGCTGGGCAGAACTTTGCACCCTTATCACCACCGGACGCAGACGCAGCCCAAAGGGGAAATACCGGATCGAGCGGGAGGATTTTGACAACATCGCCCATTGCCTCTGTATATGGGTCCCTTGCTATCCGGACTCCAACCGCGATCAAGCCGGTTTTGCTTCCTGGCTCAAACAACGCTTCCCGCGCCGTTTATGGCTGGGGGCATCCCGGTTGTTGCGCCCACAGGAGCAGGCTTATCTTTCCCGGATTGAAACCATTGCTGAGCAACTGAATTGCCCGATAGTCAGCACCAACCATGTCCAGATGCATGACACCAGTCGCCAGCCACTTCATGATGTACTGACTGCCATACGGACCAACACGCCGATATCCCAGTGCGGTACCGCTTTGTGTGGCAATACCGAGAAGGTACTGAAACCCCTTGATAAACTTGCCAAGCTCTACCCCTCCGCATGGCTTGAAGAAACCCGCCGCGTTGCGGGGCGTTGCTACTTTTCCCTTGATGAACTGCGTTACCAATATCCGGCAGAGTTGGTGCCACCCGGCTTTACTGCCACCTCCTGGTTGCGGCACCTCGTGGAGCGGGGAATCAGGGAGCGATTCGGGCGCACCCTGAAACCGCAGATCAGGGAAACCATCGAAAAAGAACTCGCCCTGATTGCAGAGCTCCAGTACGAATACTTTTTCCTGACAATCCACGATATTGTCCACTTTGCCCGCTCCCGGCAAATTCTATATCAGGGCCGGGGTTCTGCGGCCAACTCTGTGGTGTGCTATTGCCTGGGGATTACTGCGGTCAACCCGGAGCAAATCAACGTGCTGTTCGAGCGTTTTATCTCGAAAGAACGAAATGAACCGCCGGATATTGACGTTGATTTTGAGCACCAACGTAGGGAAGAGGTTTTCCAGTATATCTATCAGAAGTATGGCCGGAACCGGGCTGCACTGGCCGCGACCGTCATTACCTACCGGTTTAAAAGTGCCCTGCGGGATGTAGGGAA
Organism: Photobacterium sp. JCM 19050; assembly: GCA_001310455.1. GTDB lineage: Bacteria > Pseudomonadota > Gammaproteobacteria > Enterobacterales > Vibrionaceae > Parasalinivibrio. Next base: position 153,554 of record BAXG01000006.1, on the reverse strand, counting down.
AGCACTCGGTATCTGCGAAACCCAACTTGATTTCTTTATCAAGAACATCAACCACAGGGACAAATCACTGGATAAAACCGAGCAACTTTCCAGCCTGGGGCTTAGCACAACCTCACACACCGGGCAGTGGCTGCTTAAACTGGTGAACGAGATTAAGGGTTTCCCCCGGCACCTTTCGCAACATGTCGGCGGCTTTGTGATTTCAGCCGGACCACTGCACGAGCTGGTACCGATTGAGAATGCCGCCATGGCTGACCGAACCGTTATCCAGTGGGATAAAGACGACCTCGAGACCCTCAAACTGCTGAAAGTGGACATACTGGCTCTCGGCATGCTGACTGCCATCCGGAAAACCCTGGATTTGCTGGAAAGCCACCATCGCCGTCGGCTTACCTTGGCGGATATCGGCAACATGGGAGACGACCCGAAGGTTTACGACATGCTTCAGCACGGCGATTCTGTCGGGGTTTTCCAGATTGAATCCAGGGCACAAATGAGCATGCTCCCACGCCTGAAACCCAACAAATATTACGACCTGGTTATCCAGATTGCGATTGTGCGCCCGGGACCGATTCAGGGTGATATGGTGCACCCTTTTCTCCGGCGCCGCTGGGGCATGGAGGATGTCACATATCCATCTGAAGAAGTGCGCAGCGTTCTGGAACGCACCATGGGCGTTCCTATTTTCCAGGAACAGGTCATCCAACTGGCAATGGTTGCTGCCGGTTTTACCGGCGGTGAGGCAGATCAGCTTCGCCGGGCTATGGCATCCTGGAAGAAAACCGGTTACCTCGAAAAATTCCGTTCCAAACTGATAAACGGGATGGAAAGCCGGGGTTATCCCAGTCATTTCGCGGAACAACTCTACCGACAGATACAGGGATTCGGCGAATACGGTTTCCCGGAATCTCACAGTGCATCCTTTGCCGTTCTGGCCTACGTGTCATCCTGGCTGAAATACTATTATCCGGCAGCTTTCTACTGCGGATTACTGAACAGCCAGCCGATGGGGTTCTACTCGCCTTCCCAGTTAATTCAGGATGCCATCCGTCATCATGTAGAGGTGTTACCGGTGTGCATCAACCATAGTGAATGGGACCACACCCTCACTGCTACCTCCAACGGTATGGCTATCCGGCTCGGCATGCGTCTGGTGAAAGGATTGGCTAAAAGCTGTGCCGACCATTTGGTCAGCGTCCGGCCTGAGAGCGGTTTTCGAGCGCTTCATGAACTCACGGCTTTTGGCGTCAACAAGCGAGACCTGGAAGCCCTTGCCAGTGCCAATGCCACACAGGAAATTGCCGGTAACCGGTTTAATGCCCGCTGGCAAATGATGGATGAAAGTGTCCACCTGCCTATTTACCTGCAGGCATCCCAAGACGCCCCTCTTCTGGATGAGACCCTGCCTGATCCCAGTGAGTTCGATAACCTGATGGAAGATTACGACTCAACCGGCCTGACACTGGGGAAACACCCTATCGCCCTGCTTGATGAAGCCGGCCGGCTTGGCAGGCACACTTTGGCAAAAGATCTGGTGCATGTCCGGCATGGTGCTGTGACGACCGTGGTCGGCGTGGTAACGGGGCGTCAGCGACCGGGCACATCAAGCGGTGTGACCTTTGTGACACTGGAAGATCAGACCGGAAATATCAATGTGGTCGTCTGGCTGGCAACTGCCCGGGCACAGAGCGTGCCTTTCCTGACAGCAAAGATCCTGAAAGTCAGCGGGATTGTGGAAAAAGACGGGGAGGTAATTCATGTCATCGCCGGCAAAATGAAAGACATGACGGCGGAGATTACTAAACTCGCCGTCAAATCCCGCGATTTTCACTGAACACCCAACACTTCTTCAATATCCACCACCTTGGAGCGGTTGACATTGATTTTCCACCGGCGAATGGTTTCCTTCCCGTTCTGGTCGGTTTCTTTAATGATCAGGTTAAGCTGGTGACGTTTTTCAACAGAGTCCCGGCTGACCTGACCGTCTTTAAGCTGGTAAATCTTCTGCGCACCGCGATCCATCAACCGGGAAAGCGAACGCAGGTCGAATTGCCAGATTTCCCGGGTCATATCGTAACCGCTGAGAAACTTGGTCGGGGCCATCTGGGTGTTGGTTTTAAAGCACACCACGGTTTCTTCTCGGTGAGTTACCTTTCCACGGCGGGCCTTACGAATTGAGTCGGGCAGTTTTTCATACGTCGAGTAATCCAGCCACTCAAGCTGGCGGCCTATTTTCGCGCCGGAGGTTGAATCCAGGAACTCTTTACGCCAGCGGGGCCGGCCTTTACGTATCCAGCGCCACAACAAGTCACGAAGGTCATCTTTAAACACTTCCCGCAAGGCGTAAACACCGGCAATCAGCAACAGGAAAGACAGAGTAATCTCACCCAGTAAATGTCGGGCTTTGGTAACACCCAGGGTCACAAACACCATGATAAATGCCGTTGCAATACCCTTTACGGCTTTTCTGATGTTGTTACCAAGCACAACCTGACGCTCGCGAATGGTAATGGGATACTCGATAAGACGGCGCAACAGGCGCATCTTGTTGGTCAGTCGTGTAGAGTCATTCTGAACCTGTTCTGAGTTATATCTGTGCTCTGCGCGATAGGCTATCTCATCCTCACAAAGTGCCACCAGTCGTTGCCTGATTTCACCATAGGACTTGGAACGGGGCATGTGCGCCAACAGCGAAAGGAAACACTGTTCCGTAAACCACGACAAGTAGTTATCAATATTGGCGTAATACTTTTTCAGCTTTTCCTCTTTCGGCCGGTAACGGCGCAGGCGGCGCAGGAAGTCCTGGGACAGGGAAATAATATCTTCCAGCTGTTCCATGATTTCTTCTTCACTCTCTCCCTCAACCTCTTTGAATCGCTGGGCGGTTTTTTCCAGGGACAATGCAAACTGAAAAGCAAACAGGCTAAGGCTCAGTCGGTACTGCTCTGAAGACATATTATCCCGGCTGGCAAGACGGCTGTGTACCAGCGGAAGATGATAACGGTACGTGTAGTATGTACGGCTTCCGGAAAGCACTGTCTGGTAAAACGTGTCTTCATCCATAAAGGCAGACGTAAAATGCAATTCACCGGGCAGGAAAAGGTAGAACTCGACTTTATGATCGCGGGTCTCTCCACTCACGTTGGAAACCCGGAAACTCAGACCACCACTTTTATCTACAGTGATCAATCTTTATACCTCGATGTTAATCCCCATCTTGCAGATGGGTTGAACCTTTGTAGAAACAAGACGTTTCTTACGTGTGCAGAGTATATCAGATATAAGGAAAAATGGGCTTAAATCCAATTTTGAACCCATTTCCACACTCCAATTCTGCGTCACGTTTTTCCCGCTCACCATGTAACAGTTCCTGATAATGAAGCGTTGTCTCAACTGGGTTCCTTTTACTTACTGGAGAGATAAACGCCTCAACCTTTTCGAAAACCAAAATCACGTAATTTTTATTTTGGGCTATCCAATTTAGTCATTCTAAGATTTTGAGAAATCCAAAGAGAGGTAAAGGAAATGAAAACGTCGATAGTGGTGGCACTCGCTGCCTTGTTATCTTTGTATTCTCACCTCGCCAGAGCCACGGATCAGCTCACCATACTTTGGGCTGAATGGGATCCGGCTAACTACCTTCAGGAACTGGTACTGGACTACGAAGATGAAACCGGCACAGAAGTCATTGTTGAAACCGTGCCCTGGCCTGAGTTCCAGAATAAGGCATTCCGTGAATTTGTCGCCAGGGGCAATGCGTACGACATGGTGGTCGGCGATTCCCAGTGGCTGGGTGCAGGCTCTACCGCCGGGCATTATGTTGACTTAACTGACTTTTTCAACAATCACCGGGTTGCGGAAATCATGTTACCCGCAACAGTAAGCGGTTATGCCGAATACCCCAGCGGCAGTAAGCGCTACTGGGCTATCCCGCTTGAAGGTGATGCCAACGGGTTTGCCTATCGCAAAGACTGGTTCGAAGACCCGGCTGAAAAGAAAGCTTTCCAAGCGAAGTACGGCTATCCACTTGCGGTGCCCCAGACCTGGGCGCAATTGCGGGATATTGCGGAATTTTTCCATCGCCCGGACCAAAACCGCTACGGCATTTCCATTTACACGGACAACTCTTACGATGCGCTGGTGATGGGCGTCCAGAATATCCTGTTCTCGATGGGAGCCGATCTCGGTGACCGCCAAACCTACCGCGTCGACGGTTTTGTTAACAGTGAGGCAGCCAACCAAGGGTTAACCCTTTACCGGGATCTGTACGCTTTCACCCCACCCGATTGGGGCAAAACCTTCTTCCAGGAAGCCAATATGGCGATAACCGAAGGCCTCGCTGCTATGAGTATGAATTACTTTGCCTTCTTCCCGGCACTGGCAAACCCATCCATTAACCCCCACGCAGCCAATACTGGGTATTTTGCAGTTCCCAAAGGCCGAATGGCCACCAATTTGCAGCCCTTGGCGGGCAGGGAATCTCCGTTGTCAGTTACAGCGACAACATTGAGGCATCGAAAAAGTTCCTGGAGTGGCTGATTCGCCCGGATGTACAGGCTCGCTGGGCGGAACTCGGTGGCTACACGGCCCACACTGCCACCCTGGAGTCGGATACCTTTCGTCAGGCAACCCCCTTCAATGAAGCATTTTTCCAGTCCATGACGATGGTGAAAGATTTTTGGTCAGTCCCGGAATACGCAGAGCTGCTGACTGCCGCCAACGAGCACTGGCATCCGTACGTGGTGACCGGCAAAGGCAGTGCAGCTGAGGCCAATAACGCCGTTGCTGAAGCCTGGACCCAGATTTTCAAGAAATACGGCCGACAGCCCGAATAGGACGTTCCACAGAGCACAGGACGTGAGAAAGGTATGAGCAGTATGACCCCGGAAGTCAGCACAGTGACCCACAAGCGCAGGAAAATCAGCTTTGGTGCCAATCTCAGCGATAACGCGCTAAAAAACTGGTTTGTTTATCCGACCATCGTTTTCCTGATTGTATTTAACGTGTTCCCGTTAGTTTATTCGCTGGGGTATTCGTTCACGGATTACCGGGCATCAGTCAGCACCGAAGCAGAATTTATCGGCCTGCAAAACTACCGGGAGTTATTGGGTGACGAAGGGGTCTGGCACAGCTTTAAGCTGACGGCTTATTACACTCTGATATCCGTCGGCGGCCAGTTGCTTCTTGGTTTTGGTGCAGCCTTGTTACTGAACCGGGAATTTCCGCTCAAAGGCTGGTGACTACCCTGATGATGTTGCCAATGATGATGTCCATGGCGATTGTCGGACTTTTCTGGAAGCTCCTCTACAACCCCTCTTGGGGCATCATCAATTACCTGATCGGGGCCGATGGTCTGGTGTGGCTCTCCAACCCCGAACTCGCCTTGCTGGCTGTTGCCATCACGGATATCTGGATGTGGTATCCCTTTGTGATGTTACTGTGTCTTGCCGGTCTGTCAGCAATTCCGCAATCCCTCTATGAAGCAGCAGCCATAGACAGAGCGTCAAGCTGGTTTGTATTCAGGAATATCACCCTCCCCCTGGTTTCTCCCTTGCTTCTGATTGCTGTGATTTTTCGCACTATGGAAGCATTCAAGACGTTTGACCTCGCTTTTGTCATGACCAGCATGGCAGAAACCGAACTGGTTTCTATCCGGTTGTTCAAAATGGCATTTCAGGAGTGGCAAACCGGGCGTTCCAGTGCCCTCGCTTACATCATGCTGGTGGGTGTATTGATTATTACCACGCTGTATATCCGTTACCTCAATAAGCTGAAAGAGCGCTAGGGAGAACAGCATGGCCAATAAAAACCCTTTACTCATAAACACCATCCAGCACCGGATTGCCATCGCGGCGGTGATTACCTTACTGGTTGCTTCACTGATTCCGCTTTACTGGATAATCAGCACAAGTTTTAAAAGCCGCACCGAAGCAACTTCTGTCCCCCCGACAGTGTTCTTCCAGCCTGAGTCGACCTCCTATGTGAAAGCCTTTACCAAGCGGGCGCAACTGCGAAAACCTGTCACCCAGGAACAGTTGGACAGTGCGAATTGGTGGGAGCGAAAAATTCTGGAAGACGGTGAACGCGTCGTCAAAAGCCGGAGTGGAAAGGTGCGTTCATCCGGTTACGGCGCAAGGTTTATCAACAGCATCATCATAGCCTTACCAGCACTTTTCTCGCTGTTTCCATGGGGACACTGTGTGCGTACGGGTTTTCCCGCTTCAAAGTACCTGGCGAGAAAGACTGGCTGTTTTTCATCCTCTCCACCCGAATGCTGCCACCCATTGTGGTCGCCATCCCGGTATTTCTGATGTTCAGGACAGTCGGGCTTATCGACAGCCATCTCGGCTCATCATCCTTTACACAGCATTCAACGTTTCTTTTGCGACCTGGCTGATGAAAGGCTTTATCGACGAAATACCGGTGGAATATGAAGATGCTGCATTGGTAGACGGCTACCCTCGCCTTCAGGTCTTTTTCCGGATCACACTGCCCGAGTGTGTTACCGGCATCGCTGCCACATCGGTGTTTTGCTTTATTACCGCCTGGAACGAGTATGCGTTCGCCCTGATGCTCACCAACAAAACTGCCCAGACAGCACCGGCTTTTATACCGGCACAACTCGGCTCAGGGTTAATTGACTGGGGCACTATCGCAGCCGGAACCACGCTTTTCCTCATCCCGGTATTTGTCTTTACCTTCTTGCTGCGAAAGCACCTGCTACGCGGCGTAACGTTTGGAGCGGTAAGACGATGAAAGCATGGATACTTGCCCGCGCCAGGCAATTAGAAACACTGAGTATGACCGTGATGGTTACCGGGTTTATTTTCCTTTGTCAGCCATGGTTCCACCTGCTGTTCAGGTACAGCGTCACCACCATGCTGGTGGGGCTTGTGATGTACAACATTTTCTCTCGCCTCCCCCAGCGCCCGGCAAACGTGCCAGGGAGGCAGTGATGAGTGAAATTCGAATTCGACGTGCAGAAAAATACTTTAATGACGTTCAGGTGATCAATGATCTCAACCTGACTATCCCTGACGGCTGTTTTTTCTCGCTGTTGGGCGCGTCCGGATGTGGCAAGACCACAACACTCCGGGCAATTGCCGGGCTGGAAACCTTTACCTCCGGCAACATCTTTATTGGTGATCGTCAGGCTGACCGGTTAAAACCAGCAGAGCGGGACATTGCCTTTGTATTTCAGCTTTACTCGCTTTACCCGCACCTGAGCGCGGCCGACAACATCAGCTTCCCTCTCCGGGCTGTCGGGCTGAATAAAAGCGATATTCGAACCCGGGTTACTGATGTTTCGGCATTACTGGGTATTAACGGCCTGCTGGAAAAGAAACCCTCAGCGCTTTCCGGCGGGGACATGCAGCGGGTCGCTATTGCCCGGGCACTAGTCCGTGAACCCAAAGCCCTGTTGATGGATGAGCCCATCGGTGCGCTTGATGCGACACTTCGGGAGCAACTTCGTGGTGAGCTGCGGGCTTTACACTTAAAACGTCGCACAACCACCGTCTATGTCACCCATGACCAGGTAGAAGCCATGGGTATGTCCGACCTGATTGCGGTAATGCACAATGGCAGGTTGCAGCAAGTCGGTGAACCGGAAGATATCTACCTCAGGCCGGCGAACACCTATGTTGCCCAATTTGTCGGGGCACCGGCAATGAACATTATCCCGGCGAGCCTGGTTGCCCAAAATGGTCAAGCACACTTCATTCCGGAAGGCAGTGATACGTCCGTGCCGCTGCCACCGACGTTGCAACCCCTCTGTTTCGGCCATGAGAACCGGGTGCTTATTGGCATTCGTCCTGAGCACATCCTGCGCACTGATAAAGGTATCCCTGCCCGGATAGCAGCGGTCGAAAACCACGGTCCTTACAAAGTGATCGCAGCAGATACAGGCAACCACCAGCTTTACCTGCGGGAAGCCTCTCCGGATATTGCCCCGGGCGATTGGGTTAAGCTTGCTTTCAATCCAGCCTATATCCGATTGTTTGATGCGGTCAGTGGCATGTCACTGCACCCGGCAGGTTAACGGAGGTTATATGTCAGCTCTGACGATTGAACACCTCACCAAAACCTTCGACAGCGCCCGAGCGTTGGATAATTTGTCACTGGATATCAAAGACGGGGAGTTTTTCGTTGTACTCGGCCCAACCGGAGCCGGTAAAACTACCCTGCTTCGTACCATTGCAGGGCTCACTACTCCTGATGCCGGCAAACTGCTTCTGGACGGTGAGAAGATCAATAACATGCCTCCTGCTGAGCGGGATGTTGCCATGGTATTCCAGCAATATTCCCTTTATCCCAACCTGACTGTGCGGGAGAACCTTGCCTTCCCATTAAAAGCGCCGGGGCGTGACTTCACCCCTACCGAAATTGAAAAGAAAATCACCCGAACGGCTTCAATTCTGAAAATTGAACATCGTCTGGATGTGCGTACACAGACATTATCAGGCGGTGAAATGCAACGAGTAGCCCTTGGCCGGGCCCTTGTTCGCTCCCCACGCCTTTTTCTTATGGATGAACCGCTTTCTAATCTGGATGCCAAACTGCGGGAGTCCCTGCGGTTGGAACTGAGGGCATTGCAGCGTGACCTGGGTGCAACCATCGTACTGGTTACGCACGACCAGACTGAGGCACTCAGCCTTGGTGACCGTATCGCCGTTATTAATAACGGCTGTCTGGAACAACTTGGGACACCAGACGAAATCTACCATTACCCCAATAATGCCTTCGTCGCCGGACTGGTTGGAAACCCTCGTATGAACTTCCTCAGCACGTCCCACGCCCGGGCATTGCTGGCCCCGCTTCCTTCAACACTTTCTGATAACACTCTCCTGGGTATCCGGCCTGAACACCTTGACGTACGAGCCAATGGGGATACTCCACTTATCTCCGTTGAATATCTGGGGGCGGAACAGGTACTGACATTTGAACACAGCGGGCAACTTATCAAAGCGTCGGTCAGCAGCAGCGAACGCTTCGAGACAGGGCGTCGGTATCAGTTGTCTGCCAATTTAAGCAACTACCATTTATTTGATGCAAAGGACGGGCAGCAGCGGCATTCCCAAACACAACGCGGGTCCTGACGCCCAAAGCAGCCTCAAACAAACACTATGGAAGGACAATGTCATGAGATTAACAGCACACACCTGGATGAGACCCGAACCCATAAAGCGCAGTATCGAACGCTGCGCGCAGGTTGGTATCGGCGCTATTGAGCTTGCAGGCGAACCAGACTGGTATTCTTCTGCCGAAGTCGAGGCGCTTCTGAAAGCAAACAACGTCAGTTGCGCCGGTGTGGTCACCCTCACCCTGGGAGAGAGAAACCTCTGCGCCGCAGACTTTTCTCAACGGGAAAAAACGGTGGAATTTATGAAAACCGTGGTGACCATGAGCAAAGAGCTTGGCGGCACTTTCACCACTGTTGTTCCTTGTACCGTCGGAAAGGTTGTACCGGACAGCACGCCGGAACAGGAATGGGAATGGCTGGTGGATGGCCTCAGGGAACTGTATGGGCATGCGGAAAAAGAAGGTATCCAGTTAGGGATCGAACCGCTTAATCGCTTTGAAGCATACCTCATTAACCGGGGCGACCAGGCATATGCACTGGCTGAGCAGGTGGGTCCAAACTGTGGTGTCACGCTGGATGTTTTCCACATGCACATGGAAGAAGCCGATCTCCACCGTCCTTTTTACCAGTGCAAAGACAGGCTGGTTAACGTCCATATTGCAGACAATAACCGCTTTGCTCCGGGGATGGGACAAATCGACTGGCCTGCACTGCTTAATACCCTGCACGCCGTAGTACGACGATTGCCTGGCGTTGGAGTTCATGCCAACCATCGACCGCTCCCCCCAGTTGCGATACGGCCCGGACCAGGTTGAAACCGATCCGAAAGATGTGCCGCCGGAGCTTTACCAGTTCATCGTTGACCACGGTTCAAACCTGCTTTCAGACAAGTTTTACACGTCTATGTTTGAAAGCTCCGTGCGCCTGTTAAAACCACTGTTGTGATTGGCAGTGCAATCAAGGCTGAAAAGGAATTAAGGTAGGTCATTATGATGATTGGTGCGCTTTTTCATGTAGCCGTTCGTACGCGGGATTTGGACGGAACCATCACGTTTTATACCCATGTGCTTGGGATGCACCTTGCCAAGCGTCCGCCATTTGGCTTTCCCGGCGCATGGATAAAACCCTCGCTGACCGACCTGGCCCCTTCCATTCATGTTTATGCCGGTGATGCGGCAAAAGATGAAACCGGCTATTTCGCTGAAGGCACCGGTGTGGTTGACCACGTTTCTATGGTTGCTCATGGCTACCATGCCTATCGGCAGCGTTTTGTCGAAACCGGCCTGCCTTTTCGGGAGAACCGCGTTCCCGACACGACTCTGGCACAGCTTTTTGTCTATGACCCGAACGGGGTCATGCTTGAGCTGATATTTGATGTAGCGACTGAATCGGATGATGTCAGCACTGAAGTGTCGGAAGAAACACAATACCAACCCAAAGAACGTTGGTTCGAGGAGTCCTGCTACCAAAATCTTGCTGAAAAGGTTAAACAGGTGCGCTAAGGGGCAGATATGAAAATAACAAAGGTTGAAGCTTTTAACCTCCGGGTTCCCATCCCTAAATCACAACAACATGTCAGTGACTTCGGTGTAGCCAGTGCTTTTCAGACGGCGTTGGTGAAAATCACGCTTGAAAACGGCCTTTCCGGTTGGGGGGAAGGAAGGATGTCTGCCGGCAGCATTGGAAACCACCAAAGTATCTGTCAATACATTGAAAACGAAATTGCCCCCGTCATTACTGGGATGGATTCGAGGAACATCACCCTGATATGGGACACGCTTTATAACGGAACCCGGCAGCACCATGCGCTTAAATACGGTCATGTTTTCCCGGTCATGTCTCGTCGCGGAATCACTGTGTCGGCTATTTCCGCCATTGATATCGCCCTTTGGGATCTCTTTGGGAAATCCACCGGCCTGCCCGTCCACCAGTTGCTTGGTGGTAAAAGGGCTGATTCGTTCCCCGCATACGGCTCAGGTGGCTGGACTGACGCATCGCACATTGGCGAAGAAATGTCGCGCTACCGGGATGTCGGCCAGTTTAAAACATTGAAAATGCGGGTTGGCGTTCAGGATGGCTCTGCCGAAATCTCAGCAGCCCGGGTCGCCGCTGCCAGAAAAGCACTGGGACCGGATATTGAAATCTGTTGCGACGCCCACGGAACCTTTACCGTCAGCCAGGCCAAAACCTTTTGCCACCTGGTCAGGGACCTCGGTGTCGGATGGTTTGAAGAGCCTGTCGCCGCAGATGATGTCCGGGGCATGGCCGAGGTGCGCGCATCAACACACATCGCCATATCTGCAGGGGAAAGCGCATCAACCCGGTTCGAATTCAGAGATCTCATTGAAGCCCGTGCAGTTGATATTGTTCAGCCTGACCCGGCTATTTGTGGCGGGATCACCGAAACCCGGAAGATAGCGGCCCTTTGTGAAGCTGCCAACTTGCGGTTCGCCCCCCACCTGTGGACCGGCGCACCGGCTTTTTCTGCCGGCCTTCACTTGTTGTCAGCGAGCTCAGCGGGGTTCACTGTTGAATTTTCACTTGGTGCAAACCCGCTGATCCATGACCTGATTGAAGAAAGCTTTACTGTTGTAAACGGCAAAATTGATATCCCGGACCGTCCCGGGCTTGGGATCACTGTCAGAGAAGATTATGTTAGGAAATACAGCGTTTAAAAACAAAACAAAGAGAAGAGCTTTATGACGGAAGAATCATCCCCGTTATTTCAATTGCTTCACCTCATCCATCATGAGGAATTCAGCTGGAGACCGGCTCCCGACAGAAAGGGAGCTTGCGGAACGCTTTGGAACCAGCCGGGTTTCCATCCGTACCGCCCTTAACCGGCTCGATGCTCTTGGCGTGGTGGAATTAAGGCCACGTTCGGGAATTTACGTTCACCCCGACCCATTGCAGCGCAGTATTGAATGCCTGGTATTGATGGAAGAAGCCGGCCTTCCCATCAGCCATGAACAAATCCTCCACGCCGTTGAAATACGCTCACTCCTTGAGCTGGAAGCCATCAAACTCGCCTGCCGGCGTCGAACTAATCACGATCTTGCCCGCATTCACGATGCTCTCCGTGAAAGCCAGGCCACTCTCCTTGAGGGGGGAAACCTTGCGAACCTGGATCCCAAATTCCACCTCGCACTGATAACTGCTGCGCACAATCCCGTACTGACCCACTTCGTAGCCTCTTTCTACCGGATGTCCAAACGCCGGCGGGATGTGTTTTTTGCAGACCCGGAACAGAACCTGCGTTCACATCGTCAGCACGTCCGCCTGTGCGAAGCCGTAGAAGACCGCGATGAAGAAAAAGCCGTTTCGCTTCTGGAAGAGCATCTGGTAGCGTCGGTGAATACTTTGAGCAGCTCAGTCAAAATATAGAAACCGAATAGGGAAAGTGCCATGGCTGAAAGACATAAGTGCCCATCGTTGTCACCACACAGGCCATGCAGGAAAACGTCCAACAGTCTTTGTCTGAATGGGCGGATGTCAGGTTACCGGAAAGTGAAACACCGGATGAACTTCGTAAAGCCATCAAAGAAGCAAATGCGGTGATCGTCAGGACAACGCTGCCCGAAGACATCTTTGATGATGCTCCCAACCTCGCAATTGCTGCCAGGCATGGCGTGGGGCTGGACATGATTCCGGTAAGCCGGGCAACAGAAAAAGGCATTCTGGTGACCAACACCCCAAATGCCAACGCGAATACCGTTGCTGAATATGTTATTGGCATGCTGCTCACTGTCAGGCGGTCTATACCCGGCATCAGAAGTGCATTAACCCCATACTGTCATACAGGTTGGTTTCAAGGACGTTCACTGGCAGTAAATGGACTGGAATTATCCGGTTCGACCGTTGGCATCATTGGCTTTGGAGCAATAGGTCAGCGGCTGGCAACCCTCCTTGATGCAATGGGCTGTACGGTACTTATCCATACCCGAACCCTTCCTGAACATCCGTCATATCAATTCCTTGGGCTACCGGAGCTCGCCGCGCAGGTTGACGCTGTCGTTATCGCCTGCCCGCTGACAGAACAAACCCGGGGAATGATTGACGCTAATTTCCTTTCGCTGATGTCTCCATCGGCCATTTTGGTCAATGTTGCGCGGGGCCCCATTCTGGAGATTGATGCGGTCATTAAAGCGCTCAACAAAGGAAAACTCGGCGCAGCAGTATTGGACGTTCACCACCAGCACCCACTTCCGGAAGACTCACCCATTCTTTCCACCCCGAACCTCCATATCACGCCACATATTGCGGGGATGTCTTTCAACAGCATGAATGAAATTGGCAAGCGGTGCGTGAAGTCAGTAAAAGACGCTCTGAAAGGACAGCAGCCTGTAGGTTTGGTCAACCCAGAAGCGATACAGGTATTGTGCCAACGAAACCTACATCGGTTTTACATTGAGGAGGAAACGCTGACTACCGAAAAGCCGAGGTAAAAAACAGGATCAAGTCTTGATATTGTTGGAAAAACCCGGAAGTAAAATTGTCATACCGATGTCACATTTATGCATGTGCGCAAAAATGCATCAATTTCAAGATTTGTGATTTTTTCCTTTTATTTTCAATATATTAAAACCATCACCCTAAACTCATCAACGCACTTATCCACAGAAACAGTAGATAACTGTCTCTCTAATAATGCACAAAAGTCATACGGAATTGGGTTTTAATCCATCAAAATTTAGGGTAGTCGTGGAACAGGAATTGCCATTTTGCCTTCCCTACGTCCTGCCAGTTATCAGCATCGATCCGAATGATCACAATGCTGCAGGTTGGGAGATTATCTACGTCAAAGCCAAAGCGGTTCGCCAGCTCATTCAACGCCGGGTTATGCCCCACCAACATTGCATTGTCATAGCTTTCATCAAATTGCTTGATTTGAGATAACAGCTCAGCAGAAACTTCAGTGTAAAGGCTTTTCCTGATCTCTAATTTGGGGCGGGAATTGAGCCCGGTTGCAAATACCTTTGCAGTTGACTCCGCTCTGACCGCAGAACTGCTGTAAATAATATCAGGAAGCACCAACCAACGGTTTAATCGGCGCACCATCTCAGGTACGTTTTTCTTTCCTCGTCCGTTTAGAGGGCGATCGTGATCTTTCAACCCCGGATTGTCCCAGCTCGATTTAGCATGTCTGAGAAGGTATAACCATTTCATCGCACTTCCTTGTCGCCGTATTGCTTCCCTGTTACTTCAACAAAAAGCAGCCTGATGCTGCTTTTTTGTCATATGGATCGTTTATTTGTGACCGAGTATTTCTCTGGCACGCTCTTGCACCACATCAACCAGCAAATCTGGCTGGAATTTCGAGATAAAGCGGTTGCAACCCACCTTCTCTACCATGGCTTCGTTGAAGCTTCCGCTCAAAGAAGTGTTGAGCGCAACAAACAGGTCGCTCATGCGGTTGTCGCTACGAATCTCATAGGTCAGTTTGTAGCCGTCCATTTTTGGCATTTCCGCATCGGTAATCATCAGCAGAATTTCATCTGTGACTTTCTTACCTTCATCACACCAACCTTTCAACAGATCCAGGGCTTGCTGTCCGTTTTCACATTCAATGCATTCGACACCCAACTGCCCCAGAGTCTGAACGACTAACGAGCGGGCTGTGGACGAGTCGTCAGCAACCAACACTTTTTGACCAACCAGAAACGCTGACAATGACGTATCCAGAACATCCTCAGAAATTTCGATGTCGTAGGTAACAATTTCAGCCAAAACCTTTTCAACATCGATAATCTCGACAAGTTTTTCTTGGCCTTCATGTTCAAGCCGGGTGATAGCTGTCAGGTAATTCGAACGCCCTGCACCTTCTGGCGGTTCCATAATCTGGTCCCAACCCATGTTTTGGATGTTCACTACCTGTCCCACCAGGAACCCCTGAACAGTGCGGTTATACTCGGTGACTATCATGTTGCAATCTTCCGTCACTTCGAGCTTTCGCATGCCAATAGACTGACGAAGGTCAATGACTGGGATGGAATGACCCCTTATGGTGGCAACACCAATCACGTTGTGATGGGAACCGGGCAGTTGGTTTAAACGAGGAATTTTAAGTACTTCGCGAACCTTGAACACATTTATCGCGAACAATTGTGTGGTGCTCAGCTGGAAAATCAAAAGTTCCAGTCTGTTTTCACCTACCAAGCGCGTGCGCGAATCAACCGAATCGAGGATATTAGTCATAACAGCCTATACCGGGTTTCCTTGTTTTATGATTATGGTGCGTATATTGTGTCTTCCTAATGTTCACTATCGGCTCGTCGCAATCCTTGCGCAAGTTAACAACATTTATCGCCTAATTCGATAGGAAACTAGTTGCCGTATACACTACTGATAACTGACATGAGAAAGTGCTCGGCAAAGTAAGTTTAGGAGATAATGTCATTGAAGTACAACGACTAAAATAAACCAAGCGCCGCTCCACATCACGTATCATTCATGTTTTCAGGGGAATCGACCATGAAGAGTAAGGCTGACCAATCGCAGGGGATGCTGCTGTTTACGCTAAGCCGCAACCAGTTGTTTGCCATTGGTACGCTCAAAATCAGGGAAATTGTTCCTTCTCTCCGTCTGACAAAACTGCCGGGGGCTCACCCTTGCATTATGGGTACCGCCTCTTTCCGTAACCTAGCCATTCCTGTCATTGATATGGGCCGGGCTGTGGGATACCCCGAAATTCCCGAAAGTGAATACCAGAACTGCTCCGTCATTGTCACTGACTGCCAGAGGAAGGTTGTGGGATTTGCTGTTCGCACCATCGAGAAAATTGGCGAATGCAACTGGCGTGAAATTATGCCCGCCCCTGCCACACTGGGCACTAAAGCGTTTCTTACCGGAATAATGCATCTGGATGAAAGGCTGGTTCAGTTGCTTGACGTTGAATTTGTTATTTCGAAAGTTTCCCGCTCGAGTTGGACAAGCGCCACCCAATTATTTCCGATATCGATCGTGAAAAGCTCAAGCCAATGCGAATCTTGCTTATTGATGACTCAATGATCGCACGCAAGCAACTATCAGATGCGCTGGATTGCATCAATATACCTTACGATGTTGCCTCAAACGGTCTAGATGCGTTGGATATGTTGAAAGCCGCGGCATCAAAAGGGACGCCGTACGACATTGTGGTGTCTGATATCGAAATGCCGGGTATTGACGGTTACGAACTCGCCTTTGAGATTCGCAGCAACGACAGCCTTTCTGAAGCATACCTGATTTTGCACACTTCACTTTCGTCGGCAATCAGTGTCGACAGAGCAAAACAAGTTGGCGCCCACGAAGCACTGACGAAATTCGATGCTGGTGAGTTGGTGAATGCCATGCTGCGAGGTGCAGACCAGAAAATCCAGGGTGTGCCGATCAAGCTGGAAGGCGGAATTCAGGACTAAAATCGCCAGTTCTTGAATAAAATTATTGCGCCAATCCGCTAAATTCATTTTGTATTCATCATCCACCACTAGTGTGGAGTTATGGTTTAAACCGTTATGAACGAAAACGCTATGCAGGAAAAATTGGGACAGGTTGAACAGGATATCGCCGCGTCAATTTCTGAAAAAGAAACCACCCAAGCGGTTGTCTTCATGCTGGACAATCTGTTGGACTACCTTAAATCCAATCATATTGCCGCACCAGAGTTGCCCCCCGTTGTTGAACAGATGATTCAGGATTACCAGCTACGTATTACTGAGCTGGAAACCATGAACGCAGAAAAGTCGCAAGAGGTTGAGACTCTGACGAAAGAAATCGAACATCTCAGTTAATACAACCGATTTCTTACATCAGTGGACAGAAATTCGGCAAGCAGTGTCGCAACCCCTTTTTGAGGGATGAAAATGGGTGTTAGGTTGCTTGCCCTTATGGTTTAATCATACGAGAACTAATGAAACAGGGTTAAATCTACTATGAGTAGTGTATTTGATATCGTTAAACACTCGCGCCGCCGTAACAAACTGAAGCGTGAAATCGCAGACAACGAGAAAAAGATTCGTGACAACCAGAAGCGTGTTCTGTTGCTCGAAAACCTGGCGGATTACATTCACCCACAAATGACTCACGACGAAATCGTAGAAATCATTAAGAACATGAAGTCTGACTACGAAGATCGTGTTGATGACCTGATCATCAAGTGCGCCGAGCTGTCTAAAGAGCGTCGTGAAATCAAGCGTAGCATCCGTGAACTCACCAAAGAACAGAAAGAAGCAGCCAAGTAATTTCTGCCCTTATCTGAGCAAGAAGCCGGCACTGAAGCCGGCTTCTTTGTTTGTGATTGTGCTGGTCAGAAAGCTGTTACCAGTATACGCGAGCACCCAGGCAAACTTGCTCTCACCATCTTTGGTGGTTGGAGAAACCGCGACATTACTGGATTTGTTTGCAAAACCCAGTGTACTGCCGTCAGACCACCCCATTTCACCATAAACGCGGAACCAGTCGTTAAAGTGGTAGTCACTTCCAACGTAAGCATTTTTGCCCTTCACAGAACCATCAACAGTGTCCGCTTTGTTCAGAGAATACTCAAAACCGGCGTAAGCCGTCGCATTCTCGGCCCATCCCCAGGTGCCGGCTACAGAAATCCCCTGACGGTCAATATCCAGTTTTGATGCATCTGCACTAAGCGTGTCTGCCGCATAAGTGGTACCAAGGTAGAAATCACCAAAGCCCTTGCCCAGCGTCACGCTGTAGTAGGTATGGTCAACTTCTGATTTGACAACGTTTGTACCGTCTTTGTATTCCACATCTGGATCAGAGGTGCGTCCTAAACCGGCGGTAATGTCGATACCTGCAACCTGGGATTTCGCATACAATTCTGCCAGTTCACTTTGTGAGTTGTCTTCGCTCAGACCGTAGTTGGCACCCACCCAGATGGCATCATTTTCAAATACATATTTAATCAGAGAATCATGGCGAGCACCGCTCATGGTGCTGTAAAGCAGTGCTGAACCACCGAAGAAATAACTGTATTCTGCCCCGTAAGCATCATCAGCAATAACCCATTGACGTCCAAAGGTCACCGTTCCAAAATCACCGGAAACCCCAAAATAGTGGAGTCGATTTTCCATGGCATATTTGTCACCATCTTTGAAAGCGACGCCAAACTCAACCTTACCTAATACATCAAATTGATCGTTAACTGCATATTGCGCTGATACACCTGCGCGTGAAGATCCTGCATTTAAAGTTGCGTCTTTATCTTGGTATTTTTCAACTTGCGTACGAAGTTGACCATAGAAATTTGCAGAGCCATCTTCAGTTTTAAAAATATCGGCGGCCTGGATTGCTGTGGAGGCAAAAAGTGCGGAGAGAGATAGAGCTAACACTGTCTTTTTCATTATTACAATCCTGTAAATGTATGTTTTATAAGCGCAACATCATGTCGCGATATCAACGTAACAATGAAATAACGGAGCAGCAACACCGGTTATGGCACGTATTAAATGCCACATCAAGTCTCATTGAGCAAATTTTATACTGTCAATGAATTTATAACTTTGAGGGAAATTTCAGAGTGGGCAATGTCAATACCCTTTAATTAAATTGTAGATGAAATCGATTACCATCAGGGAATGACTCAATATGGAACACTTTTTCAAACGCAAAAAACATCAATCAATAATGAACTTTTAGCCTATTTAAACTAGAAAAACATATCTGCTTACAGATTCGCCTGGGGAATAAGTGATAATAAGTCAACATAAGAAAAAGTGGAGACCTGACTTCCAAATGCATGTGCTGATTATTAATTAAACACAATATCATTCACATGGTGATTAATAAATAATATTTTTATTTCTTGTGCCAATCTAAAGTATTTTTGATCGAACATTTAAATTCGCAAGATGCTTTAAAAGCGCCACCTTTAAATCATTTTTCCTGACCGGCTTTGCAACATAATCATCCATTCCACTAGCGAAACAGGCCGCCCTGTCTTCGGAGGTAACGTTCGCTGTCAGTGCCACAATCGGTGTTCTGTAGGAGACATCATTTTCCAGCTCACGTAACCTTTGCGATGCCTGATACCCATCCAACACAGGCATTTGGCAGTCCATGAAAATTAAGTCATAGCGCTGTTTTTCCCAGCATTCAATGGCTCTTTTACCATTGTCTGCGATATCGACGTCTACACCCAATTGACTGAGCATTGCCTCAGTTACCTTCTGGTTTACCAAGGTGTCTTCTACCACCAGGATCCGTTTTCCTTTCAATACTTTGTCCTTATCTGCTGGTAATGCATTCTCATCCTCTTTCTCTTGTTCGCCAATGAAGAATGATTTGAGGGTTCTCAGAAATGCCTGCGTCTCATATGGCCGGCCGATCAGCCCTTCAAATCCGATACTTTTGAGCTTTTTGTTATCTTCAATTTCCGGTGAAGCTGTCAGCATAAGAAGGTGGGGGCAATGCTCACCAAAACGTTGTTTCATGCGGCGACCCAACTCGAACCCATCGCATTCAGGCATTTGTTTATCCAGTATGGCAAGGTTCACAGGTCGGGATGTTTTCAATGATTCTGCCACAATACCAAAGACATCGGCTTCCCTGTGGCAACAAGACACCTTGCAGCCCAACGAATGGCAATGCGCCTGTGTAAGACGAAGATTCAGACGGCTGTCATCAACCAAAAGGATGTGACTATCAGCCATTTGAATTCGTTCGTTGGCTGAGACAATGTTTTCGTCCGATATTGCCAGCGCCAGCGTGAAATAAAACCGGCTTCCCTCCCCCAACTGGCTGTAAAGCTCCAGTTCCCCCTCCATCAGCTGGACAAGCTGGCTTGAAATAGACAGCCCCAAACCTGTACCACCGTAGGCACGATTCGAGCAGCCGTTAGCCTGCTCGAATTTGTCAAAAATCAGGGATTGTTTGTCCGCAGCGATACCCGCCCCCGAATCTCGCACTTGAAAATGAACAACCTGACAGTCCTCTGACTCATCGGAAAGCTGGATATCAACGAATATATAACCGTTGTCGGTAAACTTTAGCGCGTTTGAGGTGAGGTTCACGAGTACCTGGCGCAATCTGACAGGATCACCTTTCAGGTTATTGCTGACATCCGGAGAAACATGCACACGAAACTCCAGCCCTTTTTCTCTGGCCTGAAGCATAAACATTTGTTCAATTTCGTTGCCCATTTCCTTCAGATTGAGGTGGCGGGATTCCAGTTCCATCTTACCCGCTTCTATTTTTGATATATCCAGAATGTCATTAATGATGTCCAGAAGCGAAATCGATGATGCTTCCAACATACTGAAATACTCATCCAGGCTACTGTCTTTACCCATTGTGGATTTGAGCAGCGACGCCGCACCAACGATGCCATTGATGGGTGTACGTATTTCATGGCTCATGTTGGCGAGAAACTCACTCTTTTTCTGGTTGGCTGTTTCTGCCGTTTCCTTTGCAGATTGAAGTTCCCGGTTAATCTTCTGCACCCGGCTGACGGTGGTGTTATAACTGGAAATCAATCGGCTGATTTCGAAACTGGAATCTGGCGGAATCTCTTCAATCAGTTTGGGCAGGTTGTTTTTATCAAACTGGCTGACACCTTGACTGATATTGACAATGGGTTTCACAACCACGTAGTAGGAAATGAGGAAAAACAACATACAAATGAGCAGTGTCGACAGACCTTGCGTCGCCAGCAAGATACCAAATCGCTGCCATGAATCACTCAGAAGCAAGTTGGAATACGCTTCAACCTTTAAGTAACCCACCGTTTGTCCTTCATATCGACTTCCCTTCGGTCCTGCAACGGGCCAGACATAACTCACTTTATCACCGGCATTAAACTGCCCCAGCTCAATAAAAGAGTGCGACCCTACGGAACGGGATATCTTGACGTAATGCACATAAGGAAGGCGATGAATATTACGGGCGCTGGCATAAAGCGCGGCATCACTTGAAGAAAGAATGGATTTGGTGACATGCTCCATTTCAGTCATCTCAATGACTGAAATCTGTTTATCAACTTCCTGTAACCGCTCGCGGCAATCCAGTACCAGATCAACAGCTGAAATAAGTAATGTAAAAAGAGAGCTAACCAGCAGCATTCTCCCTACTAATTTGGTCGCCAGGCCAACACGTTGTTTATTATTTTCAGATGCCATTCCTGCACTGCTTATTATTCACGGAAACTATATTTTAGCGTTCAATGATACCGTCATTTACGTGTGATAAACGGATATTTACGTGATGCACTTTGAAAATTCAGATTAAGGTTATCTACACATCAGAAACAGTTATTCGTGTTCTTCTAGCACGTAAAATGTAGCACTGGTTCAAATTTCCAATAGTCAACGCGTATAAAATGCAGGCAACCGTCAGGTATCGACTAGACAAAACCACTACCGGATCGCAAAATCAGTGAATATTGATATTACAAAACTCAATTCTTTGCGATATGAACCTATTTTTTATTCATCAAACCGCAAAGGCGACTGCATAAAAAGCCGTTTCGAAATATGAAAAGAACTGAAACATTGCCGCCTGATCAATTCCTGAAAAATGTCGATATTGGGACCAAACTGGCGCTGGAGATCCGGCCGGCTAACCGTTCTTTATTACAAGGCAGCTCCAGGCTTATCGGCTACGTGAGTAAACGCTTCATCCTCATCGAGTATCCGAACAACCGGGATATTGATTCTATTATCACCGGAGCAGACTCTCTTGAGATTGTGTTACGCGGGCTTACTGCATCCAAACACCGGGATATTTTTGCTTTTCAGAGCCATATTCTCAGCACCATATACCGCCCGGTTAAAATGCTGGCTATCAACATCCCGGATGAAATTGCCATCCATCGCGTGCGCCAACATCCAAGAATCCCCATCTCCAGGGAAATTCGTTTTATCAGCCAGACCGATGCGTCTTACGCGCTGATGCGCGATTTTTCAGTAGCCGGCTGCGCGGTAAAACTCCCTATTACCCATCCGGTTAAAGTCGGAGAAGAGTGCACCATTGCACTGTTCAATAGTGAAAACGAGAAAGTTGCGTGTAAAGGGACAGTGGTCAATAAGCAAGATGCAACCAAACACACCATCCTTGGTGTACGCTTTGACGAGCAGGAATCGTCGATTGAAGAGATCTATCCTCAACTTTTGCTCGAATCTGATCTTATCGGCGGTATGGACTACATGCCGGCATAACACCCTGAGCCTCATCACGAGGCTCAGGGTCAATATCAGTGAACTTTTGGTTTTGTTACCAGCCCCAGGGGATGGAAGACATTACCTTGGTATCTTTACCGGCTTCCGGGACAGCGTTGGCACCCTGCCAATCCAGCAGCATAACCGCAAGCACATTCCTGTGCTCTCCACTGGCGATATCCGTACTGCCCGATACAGAGGCACAAGCCAAAGTTCCCTGTCCAGACTGTCCTGAATATCTTTTCTTGCTTTACTCACAACCGGGTCATTATCCAGTCCCGCAAGAAGAAACGTGATACCAATCTCCGCAACCACATCTTCTTTTGAGCGTGCAAGAATAGTCTCGATGTGTTGGCGGAAGTAGTCGTAGATCCACGCAAATTCTTCTTCACTCACCGGTTTCCGGTAATATTCAGACGCCGCCAAAATGATATGGGTCATCCCGTAAAGCTTATTATTGAATTGCTGGTCAGAAAGCTCGCCGTCTTTGGCATCCGGGTACGTCTCCTGAAATGCTTGAATAAATGCCTTGGTATGATCAGCATACCCATTTGTTTCAGCCAGTAAACCTGGTTGGCCAGTTGGGCAGCCCACGCTCGAATCATCTCCGGGTTCGTGGCATATCCTGAAAAATCATACCAGCTCAGGATTTCCTTGAGGTGTGCAGTATCCCGATGCTGCAACCCGTATTCATCAGCCCGCGCCATAGAACTGATAAGCCCGGCCCCGAGTACCAGGTATTCTTCCCTGCCCTTCGCCGCTAGATGGCGGAGCCGGTCCCTTTCTGAATCATTTGATGAGTAGCTTCTTATCCGTTGCTCACCAAGTCGCGCTACATCCCCAGGCGTTTTTATCTCATCGTTATATCTGTTCAGGCGATCAGCGACACGGGCCATGTCACTCCAGATTGCGGCTTTGTATTTTGGATCTTCCGTCTGCCGGTACATCCTCAGCCCATAATGTCCCAATTGATAATAAGAAAGAGCAAGGGTGTTGGAATCAAACGTGTTCCTGATATTTGCTGCATCCTGAATTGCATCAAAAGGTGCCGCCTGTGCGGTAAAAACGGAAAAAGCCAGGATACTTGCAGTGGTTAGTTGGGTGAGGGTCCTTTTCATGTTGGCGCTCATCGTACAAAGATGAGGCTACGCTATCACGGCATTAATCAGTTTCTGTTATACGTGCGTCAAATATCCGTCTGATTAATTTACATAAAAAAGGGGTCATTAAGACCCCGAAATGGTGGAAGACCTATAATCACGCGTCGTTCAACACGCCACGACGGATCTGATCCAGCTCTATAGACTCGAACAGCGCCTGGAAATTGCCCTCCCCGAATCCGTCATTTCCTTTGCGCTGGATGATTTCAAAGAATACAGGACCGATAACCGTGTCGGTGAAAATCTGGAGCAAAATACCGGTTCGCTCGTCTCCATCAATCAACACACGCAGTGCTTTCAATTCACTGACACTCTCCTGATGGCCCGCTACGCGGTCGTTTACTTTTTCATAATAAGTATCCGGTGTATCCATAAAGACCATGCCCTTCTCTTTGAGCTTACGGACGGTCTCATAAATATTGTCCGTCGTCAGGGCGATATGCTGGATACCTTCACCATTGTATTCATTGAGGTATTCCGCAATTTGGGATTTGTCATCGCTGGATTCATTGATCGGAATTCGAATCTTCCCGCACGGTGCTGTCATCGCACGGGATTTCAGCCCGGTATGACGTCCTTCAATGTCAAAAAACCGGATTTCGCGGAAATTGGCGATACGTTCGTAAAAACCGGCCCATTTATCCATCTGACCTATATCTACATTGTGAGTCAGGTGATCGATAACCCCCAGCCCTGCACTTTCGTTGTTTAAACGTTCTTCCCAGTCCGTAGAAGTGAAAATCCACTGAATAGATGTTCTCTGAGCCATAACGGTCAACAAGGTAGAGGTAAGAATCTCCGATTCCGAAAATCGCCGGGATATTCAGTTCCATCGGGCCACTTTGTGGGGGGCATACTTTCGCGCCGTTGGCGACAGCGTGTTTGAGCGCATGTACCGCATCCTTAACCCGAAAGGCCATCGCATTGACACTTGGGCCGTGTTGTCTGCCAAAGCTCTCTGCCTGACTCTGATGCTCAAATTCACCGTTTACGATGAAGTTAACGTCACCTTGGCGGTACAACCACACTTCTTTGTGTTTATGCTTGGCTATCTCAGCAAACCCCATCTGGCTGAACAGTGCCTTCAAATCATCAATCCCTTTCTGATCTGGAGCGGTGTATTCCACAAACTCGAATCCGTCGGTGCCCATTGGGTTAATCGCTTCTGAAACTGCCATGTCAGAGGTCTCCTGTGTGTTTTTCTGTTCCTTTAGAAATAGCACTCTCATCCGGCACAGGTGAATCCCAGACAAATCCTCAGATGTTAAATCAATGTAAACACCACTTTGTCAACTCAGGTTGACACAGCTTTCCTACCCATGAATACGTGACTGAATTCTCATGTCTCGACATTTCTTCCATGGCCATAACGGCACCCCTCCCAACCAGAGAGAAATTGAACGCGATTTCATCAAGCCTAACCCCGGAATTTGTTAACAGGACATGTAAAAGCGACTGTTTTTTCGACATTCATTGGTTGTGATTGCAAACAGATGCCACATCCCTTCATAAGCAATTAACACCTCAAAGAACAATGTGAAGTGAATCGAGAATTTTTGCTGCAAATTCCCACCAAGAAATAGCAATGACAAATCACTCAATAAGACATTTATTCACCAGAGTGAAATGCGTTGTCTCTGCTTTACGGTGCTGATAGTTATCGTCGCGAGTCTTTAATTTTTCGCAGAAAAGTTAAAGGAAATGACAACTTAGAAAAATGACTACTGCATTTGTTTATGGAGAAGCATGAATGACGACGTTGCTTAGCCTGGTCGTAATATTCGCTGTCGGTTACCTGATAGTGAAGCGTTACAACCCGCAAACTACGCTGTTCCTTGGTGGTATGGTCCTGATGGCCGCCGGTATTATGTTCAACACCGGTATGCCGCTTCCTGAATCCGCATCCAGTGGCTCTGCAGCCCTTGATATCTTCACTTTTGTAAAGCAGACCACCAGCAAAACCGTTGCTGGACTGGGTCTTATCATCATGGCAGTGGGTGGCTTTGCCCACTATATGGACCACATTGGCGCATCTCGCGCACTGGTTAACATCGCGATTAAACCACTGGGTTACTTCAAAGCACCTTATCTGGTGATGGCGCTGGGTTACCTGATTGGCCAGGTCCTCAACATTTTTATCCCAAGTGCATCCGGCCTTGGCCTGCTGCTGATGGTTACCCTTTACCCGATCCTTGTGCGTCTGGGTGTCAGCAAGATGTCCGCAACGGCTGTTATTGCCACCGCTGCGTGTCT
Source organism: Photobacterium sp. JCM 19050 (assembly GCA_001310455.1). Classification (GTDB taxonomy): domain Bacteria; phylum Pseudomonadota; class Gammaproteobacteria; order Enterobacterales; family Vibrionaceae; genus Parasalinivibrio. The sequence continues at coordinate 127,914 of BAXG01000006.1, read as the reverse complement.
GGACCTGGGTCCGGCATCCGGCAACGTAAACCTGGCAGCACGTACTGCCAATATGCCGGTAACTGAGTACTTCATTACCTACCAGGTGCCGGTCGCTATTGCCACCATGATTACTATCGCCGTGCTTCACCTGTTTGTTCAGCGCTGGTTCGACCAACGTGAAAAAGTAGATGAAGATACAACAATCAATGCCAAAGAAAACGCGGCAAATCCGCCAGCCTGGTACGCATTGCTTCCAATCATTCCTCTGGCGCTGATTCTTCTGTTCAGCCCAATGGCATTTGATGCTGTTAAGATTGATGTTGTCACATCAATGCTGATTTCTATCGCTGTGGCAATGGTATGTGAAGGTGTTCGTCGTGGACCTAAAGATGTGTTTGGTGACATCCTGGTTTACTTCGACAGCATGGGCCGACAGTTTGCCCGCGTAGTTACCCTGGTAATTGCAGGTCAGACATTTGCCCACGGCCTGAAAACTATCGGTCTGCTGGATACGGTGATTGAAGGTGCATTGGCGGCAAGTGTTTCACCATCCTGATGGTCATTCTGATGGTTATCATCATCACACTGGCAGCAATTCTGATGGGTTCTGGCAACGCGCCATTCTTCTCATTCGCCGCCATGGTGCCTGAGATTGCAGCCAAAGTCGGTGTACCAGCAGTCGCTATGCTGATGCCAATGCAGTTGGCGTCTGGTATTGCCCGTTCAATGTCGCCAATTACTGGCGCTATTGTCGCTGTAGCTGGTGTGGCTGGCGTTTCGCCGTTCGATCTGGTTAAACGTACCGCCATTCCAATGGTAGGTGCCCTGATTGTTTCAACCACAGTCTCTCTGATTGTAGGTTTGTAATAGCAGCGCTTAAACTAAAGACGCCCGGATAATCCGGGCGTTTTTCATAAAGCCTATGATTAGCAGCCTGATGATACGACAGATACCACCGGTGTAGCCTCATTACTCTCTTGTCGGTAATGAACGTGGCAATTAGCTAACGCGTCGCCCGAACCGTTTAAAAGCCGAATCAACATATCGCTGCTCGAAGCAATATCGTTGCCCAATCCATTAACGATGTCACATTTAATATTGTCTCCGGAAATATCTCCGTTACCAGCACGACTCAAACCAACCAGTTGGCACACAGCATTTGCTAAGGGGTAACCATTCGGAGTGGTAACATATGTTTCTCCTTGAATGGTCACTATTTGAGTCCGGGTGATATTGTCCAGCATTGATTTGGCATGAAACATACCGATAGCTGACTCGACATTTCCTTTAATGCCTTTAAGGGTTGCGACCCTTGCATCAGTGGTAAAGCTCAGAAATTTGGGGGCGGCCACAACAGAAAGAATCCCCAAAATAACAATAACAACGACCAGTTCAATCAGGGTAAAACCCTTGGCTTTTTTTAAACTCATACTACCTCCATTGTAGTTAAATGAAACTCCAACTTCGGTCTTATGCACTGGGTTTACTTATCTGATTTATTGGATGTATTTATAAATCGCAATTCAGATATATGTTTTTATTGTTTTACTAATTTAGCAAATACTTACTAAAAATAAAGTTATTTCCTCAAAATACATGAGTTTTACCGTTTGAATCCAGAAATGCTTCCGCAGATTGCCTGAACAACGGAAACTGTTCTTTGATTTTCTCATGCGGCCAATCCCACCACGAGACATCATCCAGGCGCTCCCCAATCGACGGATCTTCAAAGCGATGCCTTAACACCCTTGCTGGATTACCCACTACAATCGTCCACGGAGGGACATCTTTGGTAACCACGCTTCCCGCACCGATGATGGCGCCGTTACCGACAGTGATGCCCGGGAGCACGATCACGCCATGTCCAATCCAAACATCGTGCCCGATAACGACTTTATTTTCCTCTCGCCAATCAAACACTTCGTCATCAATCTGCTCGCCGTCACCGAAGCCAAACTTGGCTGGCCGGTAAGTAAAGTGGTGCAGTGTTGGTCGCCACCACGGGTGGTTACTGGGATTCACCCGAACGTTAGACGCAATGGAAGTAAATTTTCCGACCTCTGTAAACATCAGGTCGCTGTCATGTTCGATATAACTGTAATCCCCCAGGCGAACATTGTTCAGAATGACCCGGGCGCCGACTTCTGTATACCAGCCAAGCTGAGACGCGTGACATTTTGCACTCTCATCCACATTCGGGTCTTCGGATAGAGAAGTCATTACCGGTTGGCTCATAACAAAAACTCCTGCCCGTCCCGGGCCAGAAAAAAGTGATCATTGAAATAATCAGGGTTGTCCATCGCCCAGCACGCAAGCTTATGACCAATATGGATTAGTCCCATAGCATCGGGCTGAATTTTGTTGAAAAGGGATTTTGCGAGAACAACGTCGTTGTGGTTACGCCAGTTATCACCGGGGGGAAATGCGCAATCAATCAGGATCAGATCAACCGGGTTTTCTATCAGCCAGTGAAGAGTTTCCTCCGGCAACCCTCGCGTATCTGTCAGGTATGCCAGCCGTTTGACGACGCCCCCACGGGTAGTCTCAAACACATAGCCAAGACTGACTTTTGAGTGCGCAAGTGGCACCGGCGTTATCGATATCCCTTCAAATTCAATTGGAAAAAAGGGCCGCAGCGGTGTTTGAAATGCCAGAATCCCGGGATGCTTGAATAGATCATCACAGCCATTGGGGTCGTCTGGCCCGTATACGAGGATGGATTCACCTACCCCCCAGCGCAAATCAAACAGGCTCTGTACGTGGTCCATGTGGTAATGAGTGAGCCATATCGCATCAAGGCTACCGGGTGGAAAACGTTGCAAAAGATCCGGAGCATTTCCGTCAATCAGCAACTGTTTAGAGCCAATCTCCACCACAGCCGACGTTTTGCCCCTCTTAAAGGAAGGATCTTCCTTGGCTGTCAAACATGCTTTGCAGTCACAACCATAAACAGGAATGTGTCCTGCATCACCGGTTCCCAGAAGCGTTAGTTTCACGCATAACACTCCTTCTTTGACGCAACATAACGTTGCACAAACCCGTTGATGCTGTCAGTCAAATCACCACTGTTATCAATCACCCAGGCATCTTCCGGGCGTGACTTACTGTATTCATGCGCGCGGGCAAGGCGAGCCTGTATTTCTTGTTCACTCTCCCTGCCCCGGCCTAGCAAGCGTTCACCAAGCACAACCGGGCTCACTTCAATCCAGACAGGAATCACCCGACTACCGTATTTGTCCTTGGCTGATTGATAGTATGCGCGTGAGCCGTTCATCATGACGTCGGTATCACCTTCCAACCAGGATTCGATTTCACAACCTATACCGTAGCCATGCCCGTTTGCCTGCCAGTACATGGCAAACATGCCTTGTACCATTCTGTGTGCAAACTCATCTTCAGTCAGGGCGACGTGGTTTTCACTTCCGGCATCTGAGGGTCGGGTAATATAGCGGTGCGCAATAACAAGGGAGCCACAAAGTTTGCTGCGAATCCCTTGCATGACACTGTCTTTCCCGGCCCCGGATGCGCCCATCACATAATACAGGCGTCCGGCCATCAGAACACCCTCATTCCCTGTCGCCAAACCTGGTGGATGTAAGGTTGTTCATGGTCTTTATTTACCAACAACAAGTCAGCCCGTTTCCCTTCTTCAATGGTCCCGCGGTCATCCAATCCCAATGCTTCTGCCGGATTGGTCGACGCCAATTTCACCGCCTCCGCCAGCGTAAACGCATTGCGTTCATCGGCGGCCACTTTGAATACAGCATCCAGCAGGCTCCCGGGGAAGTAGTCCGAAGACAACGCATCCAGAACGCCCAGAGAAGCAAGTTCATGGGCCGCCACATTGCCCGAGTGTGAACCGCCACGGACGATATTCGGCGCGCCCATCATCACCTTCAGCCCCAGTTCATGGGAGCGTTTAGCCGCTTCCACCGTTGTCGGAAATTCAGCCAGCACCAAGCCAAGCTCATGGGACTCATCTACATGGGCTTTGGTGGCATCATCATGGCTGGCTAATGGGATACCTTTAGCCTTGCACATCTCAACGATGGCCCGACGATTTATGTCTGACCACTGTTCAGAAAGCGCACGCTGCTCGGCAGCAAAGGCATCCATCTCAGCATCCGTCAGGCCGTATTTGCCTGGTAGTACTCATAATATTTAACCGGGTTTACGAACTGGCGCTGGCCCGGGGAGTGATCCATCAAGGAAACCATGTGGACGGCCGGATTATCCGTATAGTGTTCAGCCAGCCCAACCGTGGTGCTGTGGGGCAATTCGCACCGGATATGGAGGAAATGTTGCGCTCGGTTTACACCGCGCTTTTCACTTTCCACCACGGTATCAAACATCTTGTCCAGCACGTCTTTGCGGGTTCCACCGTCACGCTCATCGCCGACTGCAATCGCATCCAGCACCGTGGTAATACCGGCCCCTATCAACTGGGTGTCATGCGCGGCCATTGCTGAATATGGCGGCCAGCTCACTTTGGGCCGGGGGGTAAAGTACTTTTCCAGGTTGTCAGTGTGCAGTTCAATCAGCCCCGGCAGCAACCAGTCGCCCCGGCCGTCAATCGCACCCGGCAGTTGGCTGGGGCTGTCAGACATCGAACGGATAACCCCGTTTTCCACCTCAACTGAACCCCTAACCTCGCCGTCCGGCAATACCAGGTTCACATTGGTAATAATCATCACTTCCTCACTGTGCAGGTTTTAATTCGCATGACGTCATGTCGTAATACCAGTCAGCCACTTGCCGGCGGACATATTCATCGTGGAAAATCCCGACGATCGCCGCGCCTCGGGCCTTGGCTTCGCGAATCAGGCTGATCACCACATCCCGGTTTTTCTCATCCAGAGATGCTGTCGGTTCATCCAGCAACAATACCGGTGAATCCACAATAAACCCTCTGGCAATGTTCACGCGCTGCTGCTCGCCGCCGGAAAAGGTTGCCGGTGCCAGGTGCCAGAGATGTTCAGGCACGTTCAGACGTTCAAGAAGCTCGGCAGCCTTAACGGAGGCTTTTTCACGGCTTTCCCCTTGCTCAAGTAAGGGTTGCATCACCACTTCCAATGCCGAAATTCGCGGAATCACACGAAGGAACTGGCTGACCCAGCCCAGTGTTGTTTTCCTGACATTGAGCACTTCCCTTGGAGAGGCGTTCGCGATGTCCACCCAGCCACTTTCGGTATTCACTGCAATCTCACCCTGATCAACAAGGTAATTGGCGTAAAGCGCGCGCAGTAGGGTCGACTTGCCGGCGCCGGATTGTCCGAGCAATACCACACACTCCCCCTGCCGGACACTGAACCCGGCAGACTGCAGAACCGGCAGGGATACCCCTCCCTGGTTATGTAGCACGAAGGTTTTGCTGATGCCGGAGACTCTGAGCATTTCGGTGTCAGTCAATTGCGTATTCATCATCGTTCCCTTATCCCTGCAACACCGAAGAAACTAACAACTGGGTGTACGGATGCTGGGGATCGTCCAGCACCTGGTCCGTCAGGCCGCTTTCCACAATCCGGCTCTCCTTCATCACCACTAACCGATGCGCCAGTAACCGGGCAACCGCGAGATCGTGGGTTACGATGACCACAGACAGGCCGAGGTCGGTAACCAGGTTTCGGATAAGGTCCAGCAGCCGGGCCTGGACAGACACATCCAGCCCGCCAGTTGGTTCATCCATAAACACCAGCCTTGGATGCGTCACAAGGTTGCGTGCAATTTGCAGACGCTGCTGCATTCCACCAGAAAACGTCACCGGCATATCATCGACGCGGTCAGCCGGTATCTCGACGTCCCTCAGCCACTTGAGCGCGGTATTACGGATATCATCATAATGGCGGTAACCCACGGCCATCAGGCGCTCACCGATATTGCCTCCGGCAGAAACACGGGGGCGAAGACCATCCATCGGATGCTGGTGTACCACGCCCCACTCTGTGCGCAGCAAACGACGACGGTGGCTTTCAGACAGGTCATAAAGGCTCAGATCTTTGGCAAACTGGGACAGGTAGTGAATCTTTCCGGCATCTGGTGTTTCCCTTCCGGACAGGACTCGCAACAGGGTACTTTTCCCTGACCCTGACTCACCCACGATGCCAAGCACTTCACCCGGATACAGGTCAAAACTGATGTCCTGACAACCTTTCCCCGGTGCGTACAATTTGCTTATGCCTTCGACACTCAGCAGAGGCCGGTTTTCCATTACATCGAATTCTGCTGAGACGCTGTCACTCTCCCGGTATTCAACGGCCATCATGCGTTTTTCTCCTGTTGCTTCCGGCAATAATCGGTATCTGAACAGACAAACATTCGCCCGCCCTTATCATCAATCACCACTTCATCGAGGAAGCTTTCCGTTGACCCACATATCGCGCAGCTCATCCCATGTCTGGACTTCAAACGGGTGATCCTCAAAATCCAGGCTGACGACATCGGTGTAAGGAGGGATGGCGTAAATTCGCTTCTCACGACCAGCCCCAAACAGTTGCAATGCGGGCATTTGGTTCATCTTCGGGTTGTCGAATTTCGGAATCGGTGACGGGTCCATGATGTAGCGGTTATCCACCTTCACCGGATAGGCGTAAGAGGTGGCGATATGGCCGTAGCGGGCAATATCTTCGTAAAGCTTCACATGCATGACGCCGTATTCCTCAAGGGCATGCATCTTGCGAGTTTCCGTTTCCCTTGGTTCAATAAATCGAAGCGGTTCCGGAATCGGCACTTGATACACCAGGGTCTGGCCTTCGTGAAGAGGTTGTTCCGGAATCCGGTGACGTGTCTGGATCAGGGTCGCCTCTGACGTTTCTTCTGTAGTTTTGGCATCTGCAACCGTTTTAAAGAATTCCCGAATGGATACTGCATTAGTGGTGTCATCCGCGCCTGGTCAATCACCTTGAGCACGTCGTCCTGACCGATAATCGCGGCAGTAATCTGGATTCCCCCGGTTCCCCATCCGTAAGGCATCGGCATTTCCCGGCCACCAAATGGCACCTGGTAACCGGGAATCGCAACCGCTTTCAGGATTGCGCGACGAATCATGCGCTTTGTCTGTTCGTCCAGGTAACCGTAGTTGTAACCGGCCTGAACACCGGCACGTTGAGTCTTAGATGTCACAGCCTGGCTCATTGTCCCTCTCCTTGCGGTACCGCCTGTTGTTGATCCGCTTCCTGCAACCCTTCTTGCCGCTCATCAAACTCTTTCTGAAGCTTGCGGATAAGCTCAAGTTCAGATTGGAAATCGACGTAGTGCGGCAGTTTCAGGTGGGAGACAAAACCGGCCGCTTCAACGTTGTCGCCGTGTGAGAGAACAAACTCTTCATCCTGTGCCGGACCGGCGGCCACTTCATCGTATTCCGGTGCCTGGAGTGCCCGATCTACCAAGGCCATCGACATTGCTTTCTTTTCTGACGCACCAAATGTGACACCGTAACCTCTAGTAAACAATGGACGCTGTGATTTGCTGCCGACAAACCCGTTAATCATCTGGCATTCGGTCATTTCGATATCACCGATTTCAATCGCAAAGCCTAGCTCTTCCGGAACCAGTTCAACCGAGACAGAGCCGGTACGGATTTCACTGGCGAATGGGTGGTTACGCCCGTAACCACGTTGGGTCGAATAACCAAGCGCCAGCAAGAACCCTTCATCACTTCGCACCAATTGCTGCAGACGCGCACTGCGGTTTGCCGGGTAATTCGGTGGTGTCATGGTGATGTCATCCGGCTCCCGGCCATCATCTTTTTCTTCAACCGCCAGTTGCAGGTTTTCAAGAATTCCCATCACCTGAGGGCAGGTTTCCACTGCCTCTTCTGCCCGGGTATCCGGAGGTGTTTCACCCTCAGCCAGCAAAGCAAAATCAAGCAAACGGTGGGTATAGTCGTACGTTGGGCCGAGTACCTGGCCACCGGGCAAATCCTTGTAGGTTGCAGATATGCGGCGTTCAATCATCATGGATGACGTATCCACCGGCTCAGTAACTGCGAGGCGTGGCAGTGTCGTCCTGTAAGCCCGAAGCAGGAAAATGGCTTCCATCAGATCGCCCCCGGCCTGCTTCACCGCCAGCGCAGCCAGTTCCCGGTCGTAGATTCCGCCTTCTGTCATCACTCGGTCAACCGCCCCGGCAAGTTGTTCACTGATTTGCTCAACAGAGAGTTCAGCATTTTTCGTGGTGCCCCGGCGCTTTTTCGCCTGAAGGGCATGGGCGGCAGCAATGGCTTTTTCACCGCCTTTTACTGCTACATACATAAGTCGGCCTCCCTGTTTTCCACGGCAATTTTTGTCGTCCGAGGCAATGCGACCACACTGTTTCCGGCGGTTAGCAGTATATCGACAGCCAGGTGTCCGGCTTCATGGCGCGCAATCAGGCTACGCAACAAGTTACTCGACACGCCATTTACCTTGAGGGTGTTTGCGCTTTGGATGCCCGGCCCGGTCAGTGACAATTCCCTTCCGTCACCAAACCCTTCTACTTCCACCAAAATGGTTGTACTGGTTTCCGGGTACTCTTCGTCACCCTGGCGGAAATCATCCGGCTCAAAAGCCTCTTCAGCCTTGACCAACGCAAATGTTGCATCCAGCGCGCTTTCGGTCACCGGCGCGGCAATATGGAAACGAATGTTTTCAGCCAGCGCTTCATCTCCGGTGAAACTACCAGAGAGCCACAGCGGAGTGTTGTTATCGGCAAGGGTTAACAGAATCTGGCTGGCCGCCGCGCTCGCAGAGCCAAAACTGACGTCTGAAGCCAATTCTGCAACGGTACCGGGTTTCGACATGGCATCGAGCACCTTCCGGAATACCTGCAAGGCATCATGAACCGGGTCTTCAAAACCCCGGGTAATCTGAGTCATGGTTGTCTCTTCCTTGTTATTCATGTTCACCGCCGGTTTAGTCGTCTTCCCCACGAACCAGCGTGAAGAAATCCACCTTACTGGTAGCCACTTCACGGGAACGTTGCTGAACCTGTTCGTCACGCAGTGCTTCCAGTGGCGTAATCAGCGATTCTTTGAGCAGGCCCGATTGGTGCCCAGTTTGCATCATGGCGTCGATGACCGCGGCCAATACCGCGTGCTCTTTATTTCGCCCGGTGATGTAGCTGTAACCCAGCTCGCCGCTTTCAAGCTGCACCACGGTACGCGTCACCGTTACATCGCCCATATTGAAGGCATTTCCGGTTGCTCCCATTCGGGCTCGCACCTGAGCAAGGCCAACTTCCGGCTTGCGGATGAAGCTGTACGTAGCACCAGTTTCAGGTTTGCCCAATGCGCTTTCAGCTGAGCGAATTCCGCCTTCGCCAGAACCGACATCCAATGCTGACGCTCTGTTTTCTCCTGGATACTCATTTGTCCAGTCCTTCCCTTAGTGTTCTAAAACCGCTTCCATCATGTCGGAGCGGGTATGTGAGGTGGAGTACTCCACCACTTTGTCCGTCCCGCTGATGACATTGGTCGTTCGGAAAATCATCATGGGTGTCCGGCCGTTCATCTGCAGCGTCCGGCATTCATTTTTTGTTGGCATGCGCGCCTGAGCCGGGTGGTTTGCCGGTCCAACTGGATACCAAGGTGATCACTGAGGTAACCGTGCAATGACCCGCATTCGAAGTGCTTCACAACCGGCCACCAGCTGACATCCGCCAGATAGTGAACAATCAAGCTGGTTGGTACACCGTTTATCTTTCGCAGCGTCGTCAGCATGATTACCTCTGACTCCATCGGGATGGAAAACACCGCGGCAATCTTCTCGTTGACCGCCACAAGCTTTCGGCTGAGCACCTCACTGCTGGGGTAAGAACCTGCTCAGCCATGTTTTCCGTGAAGTGCGCCTTGGCATGGAGCGGATAGGAATAGGGCTGGTGCACAACCATGTTTCCCCGTCCCTGCTGGCGTTCAATCAGTCCGTTAAATACCAGCTCATCAATCGCGCGACGCACCGTGTGCCGGTTTACATCGAACCTTGAGGCAAGCTGCGACTCCGGTGGCAGGTAGTCCCCCGGCATCAGCCGGTTGCGAACTTCCTTTTCCAGTTTTTTGGCGATATCCAGATACACGCGCATGGCTTGTTCCTTATTCGCTGTCCGTTTTCCTTTCGGTACTTGTCTAGACAAGTACCGCTAAATTTTTTAGATGAACGCTTTACGAATATGCTGAGAGGCGAAGTCGATAAGACTTACCGTCACGATGACAATCAGCATGATTGCGGCTGTCTGCTGGAACTGGAAACCACGAATCGCTTCCCACAGCAATACCCCGATGCCACCCGCACCAACCATGCCAACCACAGTTGCCGAACGTACGTTGGATTCAAACCGGTAGAGAGCGAAAGAAATCCACAGCGGCAAGACCTGGGGCAACACACCGTAAAGCACTTCTTCCAGCTTGTTTGCGCCCGTTGCCCGCACCCCTTCCACAGGACCTATCTCAATGGCTTCCACTGCCTCTGAAAACAGCTTTGCCAAAACGCCGGTTGTATGGACAAACAGCGCCAGTACCCCGGCAAAAGGACCCAGCCCCACCGCGACAACGAACAACATGGCAAAGACCATTTCATTGATAGCACGCGCAGCGTCCATCAGGCGTCGCATAGGTTGGTAAACCCACCAAGGCACCAGGTTGTCGGCACACAACAGACCTAACGGGATGGAGAACAGGATGGAAAGCACGGTTCCCCAGATAGCGATCTGGATAGTGATCAGCGTCTCTTCTATGTAAAGCTGCCAGCCGGTGAAATCCGGCGGGAAAAAATCGGAGGCCAGTTCGGCCATATTTCCAGAATCTTCGATGAGCTGCATCGGACGCATTTCTGCTCCGTGCCAGGCCCAGGCCAGAACCAACCCGACAAACAAGGTCATCAGGAGTTTCCGTCCGTTTGCCCACATGGACGTTTCCGGAACGGTAAGTGCGTTTTGATTTGGATTCGCATTCATTTGCATGTTCGGGTATTCCTGCCCAAAAGAACTGCGGGGAAGGCGCTACGCCCTCCCCGTCATGGTTATTATTCCATTGCGTCGATAGCTGCCATCTGACGGTTCAGCGCAGCCAGCTTGGTTTTGATGTTGCCCAGCTCTTTGGTTTGGTCAGCAGAAAGCTTTTCTTCACCTGACAGCGCGTTCATCTTCTTGAACAGTGCCAACTGACGGATAGGCAGAAGTTGCAGGTCGCTTGATGCTTTAAACGGTGCCCAGTCCAGTTCCTTCAGGATGGCAACCTCTTTTGCATCACCGGTTGTACCGTAGTTCATGAAGAAATCGTAAACTGCAGTTTTGTTCTCTTCAGGCAGGTTTTTACGCCAAACAATTGGGTCAGCAGGAATCAGCGGGGACTTCCAGATAACTTTGATGTTTGCCGCTTTTTCCGGGTTGTTGCGCTCAAAACGACGCAGGCTTTCAGTGTTGTTGGTTGCAACATCCACCTGGCCGTTAGCCACGGCAAACAGGTTTACCTCGTGGCTGGAGTTCAGGGTGCGCTTGAATTCCGTTGGCTTGATGCTGTTCTTTGCAAATACATAGTAAGAAGGCACCAGGAAGCCGGAAGTGGAGTTTGGATCGCCGTTACCGAACGTCAGGTCACCACGCTTGGCTACCATGTCTTCGACGCTGTTCAGCGGGCTGTCTTTCTGGGTGATCAGCAGTGACCAGTAACCCGGATTACCTTCTACGTCTACAGTCTGCGCGAAGATTTCACCACCAGCACGATCAACCGCTTCCATTGCTGATTTGTTACCAAACCAAGCGATGTCTACTTTGTCGAAACGCATACCCTGAATGATGCCGGCATAGTCAGGGGCAAAAAATGCTTTTACCTTCACACCCAGTTTGTCACTCATATCTTTCAGGAACGGGTCCCAGGCAACTCTCAGGTTTTGCTGGGATTCCGTTGAAATGATCCCGAAGTTCAGCGTTTCCAGGGGCTTCTCATCGGCCATGACGTTCATGCTGACTGCACTGGCCATCATTGCCAGACCGCAAGAGATCTTCCTTAACGTGCGTAACATGTTCAGATTCCTTTATCCGATTTATCAATGAGTAAGTGTTAGTGGTTCATTAAATGCAGGAGCAGTTTCCCCGGCCGGCATTTCTGCCTTTTTGGGTGCTGCTTTTCCGCGGTAAAGCGCGTTTATTTCAGCTTCAGACACGCCTTTGCTGCGGCCTTCAAAGAAGACCTTGCCATCTCGTAAAGCGACAATGTGCTTGCAGTAGCGAAGTGCGTGCTCAACCTGGTGAAGTGTCACAACAACCGGAATCCCTTCTTTCTGGTTAATGTCCTGAAGAAGTTCCATCACGATGCGTGAAGATTCGGGGTCCAATGAAGCTATGGGCTCATCGGCAAAAATAATGCGGGCGTTTTGCATCAGAGCACGGGCAATCGCCACACGCTGCTGTTGACCGCCGGAGAGGTTTGATACGCGCTGGGAAGCAAACTCTGCCATCCCGACACGATCCAGGGCAGACATCGCCCGGGCTTTCTGATCTTTGGTGAAATTGCCGGTCATCGAGCGCCAGAACGGCGTCTCACTCAGGCTGCCAATCAGAACATTGGTCATTACACTGAGGCGGTTGACCAAATTGAACTGCTGGAAGATATAACCGGCCTGGGAACGGCAAGCGCGTACATCTTTGGCTGGTTTGCCGGCTCGCTGAACTGTTTTGCCGAGCACTTTAATTTCACCTGACGCGTCTTTGTCGGAGATAATTAATCCACTGAGATGACGGAGAAGTGTTGATTTCCCGGATCCGGATGGACCGAGCAAAGCAGTCATCTCATTGTGGTTGATTGTCAGGTTAACCTGATCAAGCGCCTTCTTATTGCCAAAGGTTTTATTCAGATCAGTAATTTCAATAATTGAACCCATGGGGCACACCTCGTTCTTCGAATGCCCTCATGCTCAATGTTAAATGTGACTTTTTTATAACCAATTAATGACAGTACGATAACGCGTTCAAGCAACGTGAATTGGTGGATATGGTGCGGATTCCTGACGGCTCAACACTTACTGCCTTACAAGCCAACCACCACCCTGACTTGTCTAGATAAGTTGGTCATGAAATATTCATATTTCTATTGGTGGGTACAATCAACCCGGAAACACTCTGCAACTTCAATGCTTGGTGAATGAGTAAAAGCCCAATCATTCCATTAACAAATACAACCCATTTTCTTTCCCTTTAAGACATAACCGCCATTTCTGGAATTAGCTCAAACCATTTTCAAAACAATTGTATGACTAAACTGACAACTTAAACCTTAAACGTGATCCGCATCACTATTTTTCTGAATGTGACCTCCTAAACTAGCGCCGCAGTTTGCTTCTCCACAAAAAACACTCTAACAAATCAGCAACATGCAAGGTTGACCCATGGATACACATGCAGCTCTTTATGAGCTGGGTAAGGCAAGGCTCGAAAAGCTGCGCCAGTTAAAACCCCGTAAAGAACAGACCCTTCAGGCGCGCCTCGAACATCACGGCATCAGCGACGACAGTTCCTCATCTGGAGCGCTACCCTCACTTCAGCACTGGCATTACCTATGCCATTCAGCAGCCTTGTCGCCGAAGCTGCCGAACTTGCCGACCGTGTCCCGCTTATCTGGATGCACATGGCCGAATGCACCGGCTGCTCAGAATCTCTGCTCCGTTCATCTACCCCGGATGTGAGCACCCTTATCTTCGACCACGTCTCCCTCGAGTACCAGGAAACCCTGATGGCAGCCGCAGGCTGGCAGGCGGAAGAAAACCTGGATGCTGCCATGCGTGACTATCACGGCCAGTATCTTCTGGCGGTAGAAGGTGCGGTACCCACTGCAAACGGCGGTACTTACCTGACGCTGGGCTGCAAGGCTCATACTGGCCTTGAGATGGTTCGCGAGGCCGCCGCGGGCGCTGCCGCAATTATTTCCGTTGGTACCTGTGCCTCATTCGGTGGCGTTCAGGCAGCTAAACCCAACCCAACCGGTGCCAAAGGTGTCCACGCAGTGATTGACCGTCCGGTGGTCAACCTCGGTGGCTGCCCGCCAAGCTCTTCCAACATCGTCGGCACCCTCATGTACTTCATTATGTTCGGCAAACTCCCTGCCCTTGATATGTTCAACCGGCCTAAATGGGCATACGGCGCCCGTGTACACGACAACTGCGAACGCCGTGGCCACTTCGATGCAGGTGAATTTGTTGAACAGTTCGGCGATGAAGGCGCTGTTAACGGTTACTGCCTGTACAAAATGGGTTGTAAAGGCCCGTACACCTACAACAACTGCCCTCAGGAACGTTTTAACAACCATACAAGTTGGCCTGTTCTGGCCGGTCACGGTTGCATTGGCTGTTCTGAGCCGGATTTCTGGGATGACATGGCGGACTTCGAAAAGCCGCTCGGCCGCCAGCTTCTTCACGGACTGGATGCCACCGCTGACACCATTGGTTCAGTTACCCTTGGCCTGACCGCTGTGGGTATTGGTATTCACGCAGTGGGCAGCTTCTTTGCCGGCTCTTATAACGACGAGGAAAAATAATAATGAGCAAGCGTGTCGTCATAGACCCGATCACCCGTATTGAGGGCCACCTGCGCATTGAAGTCGAAGTCGACGAAAACAATGTGGTAGAGAAAGCGTGGGCATCTTCCACCCTGTTCCGTGGCCTTGAAATTATCCTGAAAGGACGTACCCCGTTCGACGTTGGCCTGCTGGTTCAGCGTATCTGCGGTGTATGTACTTTTTCGCACTACCTGTGCGGCACCATGGCGGTTGAAAATGCCATTGGGGCAGCGGTACCAATGAATGCCAAATACCTGCGTTCCATGATGCTGGAAGCCCTGCACATGCACGACCACATCGTGCACTTCTATATCCTGCACGGCCTTGACTGGATAGATGTTGTTTCTGCCCTGAAGGCGGATCCAGCCAAAGCCGCCCAGGTTGCAATGAAGTATTCCGATACCCCGATGGCTGCCGGTGAAGGCGAGCTTCGTGCAATCCAGGAAAAAGTGAAGAAGTTTGTTGATACCGGCAAACTGGGCCCCTTCGCGAATGCTTATTGGGGCAACAAGTCTTACAGCTTCACCCCTGAGCAGAACCTGATTGGCCTGTCGCACTACTTCAAGGCACTGGAAATCCAGCGAATTGTTGCTGAGATGATGGCAATCTGGGGCGGTAAAAACCCGCATCCACAGTCAGTGGTTGTTGGCGGCATCACCTGCGTCCGTGACATGATCAACCGGCCCGCCTCCAGGAATGGGCGCAGCGCCGTGCTACCGTGGTTGAGTTTATTGAACGCGCTTATCAGGCTGACCTCATCATGGCAGCTGATGCCTACGGTAAAGAGCCTTCTGTACTGGGTGGCGTAAATGTGCACAACTTCATGTCAACCAACGACGTGCTGACCGGCCAGAACCAATACCTGTTCCACAGCGGAATCATCCGTAACGGCGATCTTGCCAATGTGGAAGAAGTGGATCCGTACAAGATCGAAGAAGACGTTACCCACTCTTGGTATAACGCCCCTCACCCCCAGCACCCACTGAACGGTACAACCATTCCGGAACACACGCCGTTCGTGGAGCGTGAAACCGTATTTGGTAAATTGCCTACCGTAGACGGTGACGGCAAATACTCATGGGTGAAATCTCCACGTTATGCGGGAGAGCCGGTTGAAGTTGGCCCTCTCGCCGCTGTACTTGTGAACTATGGCCGCGGTGTACCAGAAGTGGTGGAAACCGTCGACGCCTTCCTCGCCCGTACTGGTTTACCGAAAGAAGCCCTGCTGACCACCCTTGGCCGGACTGCCGCACGTATGCTGCATACGCTGGTTCAGGCCCGTTACGGTAACCGGACATTCGATGCCCTGCTGGCGAACATCCAGTCAGATGCGTCAACCTACATTGCTCCAAACCTGAACCCCGAAAAAGAGTACAAGGGTTTTGCGATGATTGAAGCGCCCCGCGGCCTGCTGAGCCACTGGATCCGCATCAAGCACGGTCTGGTTGAAAACTATCAGGCAGTCGTACCGACCACCTGGAACGCCGGCCCTCGCGACGGCAATGGCAAGGTCGGCCCTTATGAAGCCTCATTGGTTGGCCTTAAGCTGGATGACCCGACCAAGCCGTTGGAAATCCTGCGCGTGATTCACTCTTTCGACCCTTGCATGGCGTGTTCAGTGCACGTGATGGACTACAAAGGCCAGTCTCTGAGTGAATTCCGAATCGACCCAAGCGCACTGTAAGGAGTCCATGATGAGTGCCGAAGATGTTCTCTATAAACGGGAGCGGGTCTTTTCCGTTGTTATCCGGGTTTGCCACTGGCTGCGTGCCCTGGCTATCACCGCTCTGGTGGTAACCGGGTTTTACATCGCCTGGCCTTTCCTGGTTGCACCGGACAGCACCAATGTGCTGGTAAATGGCTGGATCCGCTTTGCCCATGAAGTGTTTGGTTTCGCCCTGGTTGCCATCACCATGGCGCGCGTGTACCTGTTCTTTTTCAGCCGGAGCAATGTGGAACGCCGCTCCATCAGTGATGCGCTCAGCACCAAGAGCTGGATCCAACAGATCAAGGCCTACCTGTGATGGGCAAACCGCCTCACCACGGCGCGTACGGCCCACTCCAACTGATGGTTTATGCGGGTATATCTACGCTTGCAATCTTTATGTGTGTCACCGGCCTGATGCTGTACGACAACGTCTATCATGGTGGCCTTGCTGCCATGTTGTGGCCTGTCACTGATTACCTGACCTACCTGATGGGTGGCCTTGCCAATGTGCGCCTGTGCACCACTACGTCACCTGGGCGTTTATCATCTTTGTGGTGATCCACGTTTACATGGTGGTATGGACAGGTATCCGGTTCCGAAATGGTTCAGCGGATTCCATTCTGTCCGGTTACGACTACAAGCCCGTCCACAAGGACCACTGATTGCATGAAGATATTGCTGCTGGGTATTGGCAATGTCCTGTACGCCGACGAAGGAGTCGGCGTACATTTTGTCAACTACATCTCTGAAAACTACCGTTTCAGCCACCCTGAACACCAGATTGACACCCTCGATGGCGGAACCCTCGCCCAGGGGCTGACCCCAATCCTTTCGAAATATGACCACCTGATAGTGGTGGATACGGTTAACGCTGCCGGCGCGGAGCCGGGACAGGTGTATTACTTCAACTTTGATAATGCGCCACCGGAAATTGACTGGCAAGGCAGCGCCCACGAAGTGGAAATGCTTCAAACCCTAATCATGATGGAAATGGTAGGTGACCGGCCGGATACCTGGATTCTTGGCATGGTACCTACCGTGATTGAGCCGATGTACCTCGGCCTTACTGAAAAGATTCAGGCTTCCATCCCGGTAATGGAAAAAGCCCTGCTCAAACACATGGAGTCGCTCGACATTACCTGCGAGCGCGTCGCGGATATCGACATCAACAGCCTGATTCCTGACTCATACAAACGCGGATAACTGAGATTCCATGAAGCTGATTCGTTTCGCCTTTACCTGCTCACGCAAAGTGCCTTTCTACGCGCATTTATGTAACCGCTACCTTGATTACCCGGAACTGGATGTCACTGTCGCCTGGAAAGACAATACGTTTATCCTTGAAGCTGAAGGGAACCAAACCCAGCTCGAAGCGCTGGCTTCGTCCATTTCCGGCGACTTTCTGCTCTCCTGCTGGCTCACTGGCGCAAAAATGGACGTTGTTGAATGCCGGCTTGGCAGCAAATCACCTATTAAGCACGCGCTGTTTCAGCTACCTTTTTGCAGCCATTGCCACGCTTCATTTTCCGACAACCAGTCTCCACAGTTTGGTGAATTGGCTCTTAGTTGTCCGGTTTGCCATGGTGAGCAACACACCCCTTCACCGTTAACGTTCGACCGAATCCAGCAGCATGCAAGCGAGTTTCTGGAAAGTGGACAGACAGCTTTCAGTATTAACGGGCACACCTGTATATTTGGCAAAAATCCGGTCGAATCCGGTGTGCGCAATCAGGTGCTTGTCACTAACCCAAACCGGCTGAACAATCACTTTGCCGTTGAAAACCGCCACGTTCTGGCCCTTTCCAGCATCGAAAAGCCCCGGCTCACCCTGCGACCTTCAGAAAACCAATCCGGTCTGAGCGACTCACTCTATGACGTTTGCTTTGCGTGGAACCGGGAGATTTCCGTCTTTGCCGAGCTCCTTCGCCAGCGTGGTGCTGACCACATTTATTACGCCACTGTCGCGCTTCAGCCGGCTTTAGCTGGATTGAAAATGGCTGGAGCCAGATTGATAACCCACGGTTTGCAGCAAAACCCTCTGCCATTAACTGCGTTGGGGAACCACTCCACGAAACCGCAACCTTACGAGGCCTGCAGGCAAGCTGGGCAAAAGGAACCATCCGGTTCGATTTCAGCGATACCGGCGATTCATCCAGCCGGGAAAGCCAGGCCATCTGTGCTTTGCATGGCGGCAACGTAGAATCCGGCATTCTTCGAAATACCGCAGTGATCTACTTCAGCAATCAGGCTCCGGGTCAGTTAGTTACACTGGACCGTACCCTCAACAATGAAAGCTTTTTTATGCTCCGTCCACTGCCGGAAGCCGGCTCAGATGTGGTGGAGATGTTGAAACAGAGCGGACACGAAGAGTTGCTTGCGCGATTCCGACAGCAATTTCCAGAAGACTATGACGCACTGGCAGCGTACAGTTTCACCGGGTTTCGCGACAACCTGACCACCCTTTACGCAGTGGCCGCCTTTATCCTCGGCCTTGCCCGTCCGGCAATGACAAAGGAGCAACTGGCTGACACCGTACTGGCAGCTGCGTTGAAATACCGGGGCAAAAATTCTCACCGAATTGATTTTGCGTTCGACGATAACTCGGACATCAGCGGTCTCGATTTGACGAAAACGCTCGCGAGCCTGATGGCATTCCGGTTGGGAACAGATGGCGATGAAGGACACACGCCGAAGCTTGCATTCGGCATGATGGACTCACTGGCGGATTACCTTTCCAACTGGATTGAACACCTGGACGGAAATATCGGCCTCTCTTCCATTTCTCTTGCCGGCAATGAGATGAGTAATGAAGTGCTTGCCAACCGAATTTCGCTGCGTGTCGGTAAGAACTTCCCGCTGTTTGTGAACCGCAGGCTGACGCTGGACGGCAGTAACCTGAGCGCCGGTGCGCTGTTTCTGAAACAACGCCGCCGGAGTTAATGCCAATGGATACAACGGCTGTCAGCCACTTGAAAATCCATGTTACCGGCATTGTACAAGGGGTGGGATTCCGCCCCTTTGTATTCAGGTTGGCGACTGAAAAAGGACTCAACGGCACGGTACTTAACAATGCCCGAGGTGTCACCCTCCATTTGCAGGGTGACAGCAGCTGCATCCGCCAATGTCTGTACGAACTGCAACAATGCCCGCCCCCGCTGGCACGCATCGACAGCATCATGACCGAGTCCCTCCCTCTCGATCCGGCGCTATCCGGCTTTCGGATAATCCAAAGCGTGGCAACGAACCGGCCAGCGTATCCGTCTCACCCGATATGGCAACCTGCCCGGACTGCCTTGCAGATGTAAACAACCCGCAGAGCCGTTACTATCGCTATCCGTTTACCAATTGCACAAATTGCGGCCCTCGCTACACCATCATTCAGGCACTGCCTTACGACCGCAAAAACACGGCCATGGCCGGCTTCGCCATGTGTCCGGCCTGCGCGCGCGAGTATAACAACCCCCTAAACCGTCGCTACCACGCCCAGCCCGTAAGTTGCCCGGATTGCGGGCCACACTTGCGTTACCTGACATCTGCCGGTGAACAAGTCAGTACCCATGAGCAGGCATTACGTGATGCTGCCAAGGTTATCCGTGAAGGCAAAATCCTGGCTGTCAAAGGGCTGGGTGGCTTCCACCTTGTCTGCGATGCCAGCAACAATGAAGCCGTCGCAACGCTCAGAGAACGAAAACACCGCCCAGCGAAACCCCTCGCCATTATGGTGAAAAACAAAAAATGTGCAGAACAACTCGTTTCATGCGATAGCAAGGAATGGGAGGCACTGGAAAGCCGTCAGCGTCCGATTGTCTTGATGAAAAAAAACACGGATTGCGACGCATTTGTCTCACCGGATCTGGCTCCGGGTATCGGATGCTTGGCGTAATGCTGCCTTATACACCGCTTCACAGTCTGCTGTTGGATCTGCTGGAAAATCCCATCGTCGCCACCAGCGCCAATGTCAGCGGGCAGCCTATCATCATGGATTCCCAGGACATCATCACCCGGCTTGGAAATAGGGTAGGCGGCATACTGGACCATAATCGCCCCATTATTCGACCTGCGACGACAGTGTTGTTCAGGTTGTCGATGGCGAGATGATGGTGATGCGTCTGGCAAGGGGCTATGCGCCTCTCAGCATTCCCCTGGAAGAGTCACTTCCAGAGCCCATTCTTGCAGTGGGAGCGCAGCAGAAAAGCACTGTTGCCATTGCCTTTGGTAAACAGGTTATCGTCAGCCCTTACATTGGCGAAAACCAGACTATTGATGCAGTTGCGCACTTTCAGAATTCGGTAAAACACATCTCTGAAATCTATGATTTCAAACCCGGAATGGTTATTCACGACCTGCATAAAAACTACGCGTCCACGCAATATGCCAATCAGCTTGTCAGTTCAAAAAAGTGGGACGTTCAACACCACTTTGCGCACGTTCTCAGCCAAATTGCCGCAAATAAGCATTCAGGGTCTGTTCTTGGCTTTACGTTTGACGGCACTGGTCTGGGCACGGACGGTACATTGTGGGGTGGTGAAGCATTGCTCGCAGATCAAACCGGATTTACCCGGATTGCCCACCTTTCGACCTTTAAATTGATAGGCGGCGAGCAGGCAATCAAAGACCCGACACGAACCCTGCTATCCCTGCTGTTTGAGCGCCACCAACCGGATGCCATTGAGGCAATGAAACTACCGGCTTTACAAAATGTTAGCTCTGTTTTTATTCGCAATCTTTATCGGCTTTGGCAAACCGACACATCATGCATCGAAACCAGTTCTGTAGGGCGTCTTTTTGATGCCGTCGCAAGGCTTTTGAACCTTGTTTGGCATACCCGCTATGAAGGGGAAGCGGGGATGATGCTGGAAACTGCAGCCCACGAGTGCACACCTGAAACCGGGGTTGAAAGTGATGCAGCCAAAGGTCTAGTATTGTCGCTCCCGTTGATTGAGGTCGACGGACAAAAGATCTGGGATACCCACACGCTGTTTGACCAGATTCTCCACGCAACCCAATCGAGCCCGTTGACGGATCACCGGGTAAGCCAGATTGCAGACAGTTTTATCTCTGCACTGGCCCATGCGGTCTGCTCTCTGTCTGCCTCATGCCAAAAAGATCACAGCCCGATACCTGTCACCCTTTGTGGCGGCGTTTTCCAAAACCGGCTTCTTCTTGCTAAGTGCAACCAACAGTTACAACGCTTGGGAGTGACACAGCTTCCCAGAAAACTTCTTCCCGTCAATGACGCAGGCATTGCCCTCGGCCAAAGCTGGTATGGCATGCACCGGTGTTGAAACCCATGCGTATGACCCGTTTACGGAGATCCCTCTTGCGGAGAATCCATTTTCGGAGAAATGATGACTAGACAATTTAACAGGCAGTTGACTGCCTGGTTTACTGCTTCTGTACTTTCCGTTTCAGCACCGGCTGTTTCGCTACCGGCACTTTCCGGACTGGCACTTGGCATTTTTGCTGCTGACGTACACGCTGCCACCCCTCTACGTGGTGAACTGGCAGACACTTACACACAACCTGTGACAGTGTCACTTGGCGCGGAGCCGAATGGCGGCTTTGACCCAATCTATGGCTGGGGCCGTTACAACAACCCGCTGATTCAGTCGGCACTGCTCCGGCGCGACAGCACCTTCAACCTGGAAGGTGATCTGGCGAAATCCTGGACGCTCTCCGATGACCGTAAAGCATGGGCTGTCACACTGAAACCGGGAATCCGCTTCAGTGACGGAACATCCCTGACAGCAAAGGATGTGGCATTCACATTCAACACCGCAAAGCAGAAAGCGTCTGTTTACGATCTTGCTGATTTAAGCCATGTTCAGGTCGTCGATGACCAGACGGTGGTTTTCCATTTGAAAGAGCCGGATATCGCATTCCTGGATAACCTGGTCACGCTCGCCATTGTCCCCCAGCATACCTACAGCAAAGGCTATGCACAGCACCCCGTCGGTTCTGGTCCCTACCAAATGGTTCGCTGGGACAAAGGCCAGGCGCTGCTGCTCAAAGCCAACCCTTACTACTATGGCCACAAACCTCAAATAAAAAACCTGGTGGTGGTATTCAGTGGAGAAGACAGCCGCTTTTCCCAATTGTTAGCCGGACAACTCGACCTGGCTGCAATAGCACCACGGTATGCGAAAAGCCTTCCGGACGGTATCAAGCTTTGGAGTATCAAAAGCGTTGATAACCGGGGTGTATCCTGGCCTATGGTGCCTTTTAATGGCAAAAATATCGGTAACAATATCACCAGTGACAAAGCGATACGTGAAGCCGTCAACCTGGTGATTGACCGCCAGGCCCTGGTAACGAATCTCCTGGATGGACACGCCCGGCCGGCCTACTCCATCGCAGACGGTTTGCCTTGGAGTGTTACACCGGCGCTTTCCGGGACCAGTAGAACCCAACGCTTTGATCAAGCGTCAAACATTCTGGATAACGCCGGATGGAAGTTGGTTGATGGTGTTCGTGAGAAAAACGGCGTTAAAGCCGAAATGACGCTCTATTACAAATCCGGCGACAGCATTCGCGAACAACTGGCCCTGACGTTTGCCCAAATGGTTAAGCCCCTTGGCATTATCATTCAAACCCGGGGAGACAGCTGGGAAAACATCAGCAAAGTCATGCACAAATCCCCGGTATTGTTTGGCTTCGGAGCGCTCAGCCCCGAGGAAATGCGCTTTACCTATCACAGCAAATTCCGAGGTGTGGATTTTTACAATGCCGGTTATTACGCCAACGCAAATGTCGATAAAGAGCTGGACGAGGCACAACGCTCTGCCTCATGGAATAGTGCGCTGCCCCACTACCGCCACGCTCAAAAAATCATTTACAACGATATGCCCTGGACCTGGCTTGTGAACCTGCAACACCTTTATGCCGGTAATCCCTGCCTCGATATTGGCCATCCCGGTGTTGAACCCCACGGTCACGGCTGGCCTGTCACCAATAACATTACCGACTGGAAATGGGTGTGTCCGGTTAAACCATGAGAGAGTCACTGTTTCAAATAAGCCTCAGGCTGGCCGTTCAACTCACGCTGGTGATTGCATTGGCGTGGGGACTATTGGCGCTTTCTCCATTGGATCCGATTACCACTTATCTCAACGGAAATCTGTTTGGAATCGCTGCCGGACAAAAGGCAGAACTGGCTGCAAAACTTGGACTGGACATGCCATGGTGGCAACAATTCTCTGACTGGTTCCTTGGCCTCATACATGGTGATCTCGGATATTCCCGGCTTTACCGTCAGCCGGTGACGGATGTTATTCGCGATCGTGTCGGGATGTCGATGCTTTTGATTGGCCTGAGTTGGTCACTCTCCCTGATTCTGGGATACGTTCTCGGTCTGGTTGCCGGTCTCTGCCGGCAACGCCCGGCCGACAGGATCATTCGATTTATGGCCTGGTTACTCACGTCCATCCCCGCATTCTGGCTGGGAATGGTGCTGATTGCCCTTTTTGCCGTCAGCCTGAAGTGGGCGCCAGTGTGTTGTGCTGCTCCTTTTGGAACCCGTTTTTCTGAGCAGGGATTTGCCAGCCTGCTTTCCCACCTCGCCTTACCGGTATCCACGCTGACACTTGTTTATATGGCTCCTATCGTTCTGCATACCCGTGAAAAAGTGGTGGATGTTCTGAACGGAGAACCGCTTCTTTATTCCCGCCTGCACGGGATGAACCTGATGTCTTTGACCCGGTTCCACATTGTCAAAAACAGTCTTGTCCCAGCGGTGATCCTCCAGTTTGCCAGCTTCGCTGAACTGTTCAGCGGCTCCATTCTGGCCGAAACGGTATTTAATTTTCCCGGTCTGGGGCAGACACTGGTCAAAGCCGGAATGGCAGACGATGCCGCCATGTTAATGGGTGGAACCCTTATTACGGCTCTGATGGTATTCTTCGGCAACCTGGTTGCGGCGGCTATCGCCCTTAAACTCACGCCGGGGGCAAATGCATGAACCGTTCTGTTACTCAATCGGCCACTCAGCCTGCAATTCAGACCGGTTTTATGGCAACAGACAACGTTAAGTTTTACCTGCCTTTATTGGTGCTCGCCATCATTGCTTTGGCGGGAGTGCTCTGGCCGCGTCAGGGTCTGGATATCAACCTTTTGGCTAAAAACCTGCCACCTTCCTTTGCCCACCCGTTTGGCACAGACTGGTTAGGCCGGGATATGCTGACTAGGAGCCTGAAAGCACTGAATACCAGCATGGGAATCGGGGTAATAGCGGTGGGGTCAAGCTGTCTCATCGCCATGTGCCTTTCTATGCTCGCGATGGTTAATCGCATTACCCGGGCAGCCGTAGATCTCATCGTAGATGTGTTTATGTCCCTCCCGCATCTGCTACTGCTGATTTTGCTTTCACTGGCTTTTGGCGGTTCAGAACCGGGGCTTATTGGCGCGGTAGCACTCAGCCACTGGCCGCGGCTGACCAGGCTGCTGCGTTTTGAAATGCAGTCAGTGCTAAACGCTCCCTATTATCAACTCGCCCGCCAATTCGGCCAGCCCACTCTGGTGGTGGTTCGCAGGCACATGCTGCCTCATGTCATCCCACAATGGCTCACCGGCGCAGTGCTGCTGTTTCCTCATGCGCTGACCCATATGGCCGGTTTGACCTTCCTTGGTTTCGGCATGGATCCATCTACACCGTCAATGGGCGTCCTGCTTTCACAGGCAAGCAGCTACCTGCTGACGGGAACCTGGTGGCTTGCCGTTTTTCCGGGCGCATTGCTGTTGCTGTCATTACTATTGTTATCCGATTTCGCCCGTCATGTAAGCCAACAAGTACAAGGTGACAACACTCACAGCAGTACCCATTCAAGCCATCACACCAGAAAACATCTTGAAGGTTTCGATGCTACACATTAACGAGCTTTCCGTTTTTTCTTGCCGGGACAATCCGCTTCTCTATCCGGTCACCTTTTCGCTGAAGCGTGGCGAAATTACCGGTGTGGTCGGCGAAAGTGGCAGTGGAAAGAGTATTCTAGCCCATGCATTGCTCGGACACGCCCCGACGGGTTTCCGGGTTGAAGGTGAAATCATCGGACAATCACAGTTTGCACTGGCCGCGCAGTCAGCCGGGATTTTGGACCCGCTTAAAACTGTCTGGCAGCACCTGTTTCGTTGGCGAGGCGGTTCAAAGGCGACATCCGAAAAACTGACCTCCCTTGGGATCGACCGGGAAATTGCCGGATGTTACCGCCACCAGCTGTCTGGCGGAATGGGGAAACGTGCACTGCTCGCTCATGCACTGGTGCAGAGCCGGACTTTGTACTGGCAGACGAACCCTGTGCCGGTATAGATGACATAGCAGCAACGCAAATGTACCAACAACTCCGGCAAAAAGCAGACACCGAAAACCTGGGGATTTTACTGATAACCCACAACCTCAGGCAGTTGGTGAAATGGGCTGACCATATACTGGTTATCAAAGAAGGACGATTGGTAGAAAAGACCACCCCAGCAAAGATTACCGAAGGAAATTGCCACCCCTACACCTCTTCGTTGTGGCAAGCCCTGCCTGAAAACTGGGAGCTAAACCGTATCGCGGAGGACAAACATGTTGAGGCTGCATAACGGGCGAATTCGTTACCAACGACAATCCCTGATGCTGCCCGACATCACCATCAATCCGGGTGAAGTGGTCGGCCTGACCGGCCCCAGCGGTTGCGGCAAGTCCTCTCTGGCCCGGGTGCTCGCCGGAATCCAAACGTTGGACAGCGGCTGGTTAACTGCACCACAGCAAAAACGCGGAACCGCAAACCCTGTACAGTGGGTTATTCAACAGCCGGAATATGCATTTAACCCTTACCTGACGCTACGCCGGTCCCTTGAAGAAAGCTGGCGCAACAACGCTTACAAACCTCTGCTGGCTAAATATGGATCAGTGAAGGTTGGCTTGACCGCAAACCCGGACAGCTTTCGGGCGGGCAACTGCAACGACTGAACCTGATTCGTGCCTTGTTGCCCTCAACCCGGTACCTTCTTTGCGATGAAATCAGTGCTCATCTGGATTTGCTGACTCAAAAGCAGTTGTGGGAAACGCTTATTCCCCATTGCAGGGAACGGAAAATCGGCGTACTGGTTATCTCCCATGATTCGGCTTTACTGAATGCGCTTTGTGACCGGCATGTCCAGCTTTAATGTGCTTCATTAATCCGAAATGTCGATGCCGTTACAAAAGCTGTCACAGTATTTAAATTGCGATAGCAATCGAGCCTGAAGACAGCTTTACTTTAGGCTGACATCTGCCAATTTTCGCATTCAATCAAAGGAATAGGCTGTATGAAAAAGCAGAAAAACGAGACGAAGCTATTTAAAGCAGCGCTGAAAATCGGAATGGCGTTTGCTATCAAACGCGGCTATTCACTTCCCGATGTCCCACTTTCCGACTCACAAAAAGCAGAGATTATTTACCGGTTACTGGTTGAGCAAAAGATGTTAGTACCGCTTCCGGCCGATAAAGAAGACGGCCCAAACATCAAGCACCGTCTTGTGGTGTGGATCAGTAAACAACTTCCCGAAGACCACCCCTTACTGGTTGATTAAATCCAGGTAAGAGCAATATCATTCCCCGGCAGGTTTTGATTCCTGCCGGCATGACTACAACGTTCAGTACAGCTCGCACAATCCCTCGCCTGCCCGGTTTCAACCAAATTAAAGAACGCCTCTTCCCGCATTGGGCGATAGAAATAAAACCCCTGAACGACAGCGAAACCCAATTCCGTGATAATGTCGGCTTCTTCTTTTGTTTCAATGCCTTCAACAACACAAGACATTTCCAGGCAACGACAAAATTCACCTATGTGACGTAACCAATCCTGACCATGTTCTCCGTAAAGAGATTTCCGAAAGGAACGATCCAACTTTACCCCATCCACTTCAATCAATGACCACAGGCGCAAGCTGTTCTGGCCGGTTCCAAGATCATCAATCCAGACTTTGAATCCCAGTTCCCGAATTCTGCGCACCCCACTGTCGAGATGGTTGATATCAAAATTCTCCGGAGTTTCTGTCAGCTCGAACATCACGAAGTCATTCATGCTTTGGAATCGTCCAATCAGAGACAAAACATAAGCCGTGTTCTCCCAGTCCCGGAAAAGGCAAGGTTCGATATTGATACTGACGTTTGTTGGCAGTGACTTGTCTTTCAGATCGCGGGCTTTTTCGAGTGCCGACTCCAAAAGGTCGATACACTTTCCGCTATTTTTGGACACTTCCACAACCTTCAACGGCGAAATGGGTTTCCCTTCTGCGTCATTCATCCGCAGGAGCATTTCAGCGCCGGTAATTTTGTGGGTGTTAAGGCAAACAAAAGGCTGGAAGTCATACCGATAGTTACCGCTTTCAAGCGCATTTTCAATATATCGGGAAAGCTCTTCGTTACGGCGCTCTGCCAAACGCCTGAGAATGTGAAATTTGAGGTGAATGAAAATCGAGATACCGGCGACAGCGGCACATACCACGCCAAACACCTGCATAAAGGGTGCATGTGTACAGGTAATGGCCGTCAAGCCAAGGATCAACAGCAGATACGGCGATATCAGATGTCGCCGGGATAAAATTCGACCAAGATCAGCAAGCATAATAAATTGCTCTCTTTCAGAGAGTTGTCATTATCGGGGCAATATTCGTTGTCGATATCACCTCTCCTGACCGCTTACTCCTTGAGGGTTGTAACTTGAGCGATTAGATTTCCATCATCGGATACGTCAAACAGTCTCAACAAGGAGAGTAATATCTAAAAATGGGAAATGTAAATAATCCAGACAACAAATGACTTGTTTTTTGTGTGGACTTGACTCAGCTCTCATCAACTTGTCCGACCTGAGCATGCAAAAAGTTAACAACAAGCCGACCCATGAATGAATTAAGAAAAACATATATTCCATTTTCATGGATACGCACCGACCCAAAACGGTGATATTTTTGTGCCACACGAAAAATAATAATGAGGCAGAAAGTGAAAAAGATTATCGTAGAGTTTACCCATGACGGCACATACCGGGATCTGGTTTGGGAAGGCAGTTTCAAAGTCGTTCGTGGCCAGTACCGTGCAGTTACTCCTTCTTTTGCAGCAAAGTTAGCCCGACAGCAGGATGCCCAGATTATTTATGACGAGAATCACAACGTCGTCACGGAGGATTGGTAATACACCTTCAAAGGCCGTCTTTTCAGAAACCGGCTAAAACACTAAAAACCTCAACACCGCGACGTGCTGAGGTTTTTTAATGTGGTGTTGTTATTCAGGTTGCTCCAGCTCAAGCTGCATCAGCATTAAATCTTCACCATCCAGCACTGGTGTGAAAGCCTTACACTGCGGGCAAACAACGTTTCGGCCATCCGGCTCAGATTCCATTCCACATTCCAAACAGCTAATAACCAAAGGTTGAATGGTCATTTCCAGCGTTGCATCACGGCAGATCCCTTCCTGCTTGAAGGTATCAAAAGCCGTTTTAAGCAGATCCGGCTCTACCCCACTAAGCACTCCGACTTTAATAGCGACCCGTGTAATCCGGGTCGCTCCGTTTGCTGTAGCGTGAGACTCGCATTCATCAATCAGTGAACTGACGATGGAATACTCATGCATCAGCAAATCCTCGGCAACAATTCACCCTGCGGAAGTTCAAGGAAACGGCTGCTGCCCCAGGCACTGTTCAACACGACCTTTCCTTTCCGTTCATCCTTCACAGAGCCGATTACCGCTGCCTGTGGGCAGAACGGGAACCACTGAAGGACAGAAAGGGCAACATCTGCCTGCTCTGCCGGAACCGCAAGAACAAAGGTCCCTTCATTGGCAAGGTCAAAAGCTTCCATCCCATACAGCTCGCACAAGCCGCGAACTTCATCACAAACCGGGATATCCGCTTCGTTCAGAGAGATACCAACATCTGAAGATGAAGCCCACTCATTCAGTACCGCTGATAAGCCGCCTCTTGTCGCATCACGCATAGCGCGAATTTCAATACCTGCGCCAATCAATGCTTCTACCGCAGGCCAGAGGGTTGCGCAGTCACTGGACAGATCTGATTCAAGCTCCAGTCCTTCACGGTTCATCAACACCGTTGCACCGTGGCGGCCGATATCTCGCGATACAATAATGGCATCGCCGGTTTGCAGATTGCGCGCTGAAATGCCACTGGCATGGACGGTGCCCAGTCCCGTCGTGTTGATAAACAAGCCATCAGCACAGCCTTTCGGTACCACTTTGGTGTCACCGCAAACAATGTGCGCACCGGACACAGACAACTCTTCCGCCATGCTGGCTGCGATGGTCTTCAGGGTTTCCAGCGAAAAACCTTCCTCAATAATAAAACTGCAGCTGAGGTATTCCGGTTTTGCACCCATCATCGCAAGGTCGTTAGCCGTGCCGGCGATAGCCAACTTGCCTATATCACCGCCGTTGAAAATCAGGGGTGAAACGGTAAATGAGTCGGTGGTAAAAGCGGTGTCGCCGGGCAAAGACAACACTGCCGCATCTTCTTCACGGCGAAGGACATCGTTGTCAAACGCATTGAAGAATACACTTTTAATCAGTTGCCCCATTTCCTGACCACCGCCACCGTGGCTTAACTGAATGCTTTTTTTCTCACTCATCTGAGACTCCTTGGTAACGATAGTATGCGT
Organism: Photobacterium sp. JCM 19050; assembly: GCA_001310455.1. Classification (GTDB taxonomy): domain Bacteria; phylum Pseudomonadota; class Gammaproteobacteria; order Enterobacterales; family Vibrionaceae; genus Parasalinivibrio. The sequence goes on along the minus strand of BAXG01000006.1, from coordinate 98,080 downwards.
TGCATGCCCCTTCGGAGCTGACCATACAGCTACCCAACGGGCGTTGAGGGGTGCATCCCCTTCCGAATACCCGGCAATCGGCCGGTTTTGCCAGACCGCGCAGAATATCTCCGCACTGGCAGGCTTTGTGATCGTTGATTTCTTCTGTCGGCAGGCAATGCGCGAAACGGATTTCCGCATCGCGGTGCCGGTATTTATCTTTCAGTTTCAGCGCTGAATGGGTAATCGGGCCAAGACCCCGCCAACGAAATTCAGGCCGGATTTCAAAGCAGGTATCCACGATGCGTTGAGCACCGACATTGCCTCTTCCGTCACAGCCCGGCTGTACTGGATGTCTACCAGATGTTCACCTTTCAGTTTCTGTCGGACCAAACGCAGGACAGATTCCATCACATCAACCGGCTCAAATCCGGCAACCACCACGGGCGTACGGTATTTTTCAGCCAAGGGCCGGTAAACCCGGGCGCCCTGAATCACACTGACATGGGATGGGCCAATAAACGCATTAACCCGAACAGCCGGATCGGCCATTACTGCATCAACCGCAGGCGGCACCAGTACGTGATTAATATGGAAGAGTAGATTATTGATGCCTTTGCTTTCGGCTTGTTGCAGCAACACTGCTGTCATCGGGGTTGACGTTTCAAATCCGATAGCAAAAAAGACCACGGTTTTATCCGGGTTGTCTGTGGCAATTTGAAGGGCATCAAGCGGATCGTAGAGCGGGCGAATATCACACCCTTTGGCACGAAATTGAGCCAGGCTGCCTTTAGAGCCGGGTACCCGAATCATATCCCCGAGCGTAACCAGAATAACATCCGGCTGGCTCGCCAGTGCGGCAGCGTGGTCAATGCGCTCTTTGGGCATGATGCAAACCGGACAACCCGGGCCATGAATGAAGTCAATGTTCGCTGGCAGCAACTGTTTGAGGCCAAACTTCATGATGGTGTGGGTATGCCCGCCACACACTTCCATTATGTTAAGTGGCTCTTCGAGCTTCGCCGCTTCAGCCGGATTTCATCTGCGAGTTGCCGGATGGTCTCCGGGTTTCGAAATCCTTCATAAAGCTGTTTCAGATCGAGCATTACGCCAGTCCTTCTTCCAGCTTTTCAGCAATTTCCCGATACAGTTCGAGCTTTGTTCCGCATCGGCTTTGTCAATTTTGTTCATCACAAAGCCGATATGGATCAGAACGTAATCGCCAACCTCAAGTTCATCCATATAGAGGTGACGACTGACACGCCTTTTAACACCAAGCTTCCACGGTGACGCTCAGGTCTTCGTCATGGATTTCAATAATACGGGAAGGTACGGAAAGACACATCAGCGTTACCCCTGAATCCGGTTCGCTTCCAGCCAGTCCACAACCGGCTTAAGTGTTTCTGGCTGCTTGACTGAAATTTCCATCACCTGGGCACTCGGGTTGAGCTTTTTAACTTGCTCTCGCGCCGCTTCGATACTGAAATCAAAATAAGGTAAGAGGTCACATTTGGTAATCAACACCAAATCAGCACGACGGAACATCACCGGGTATTTTTCAATTTTGTCATCCCCTTCCGGTACAGAAACCAGCACGATGTTTTTGTGGGTACCAACGTCATAGCTTGCCGGGCAAACCAAGTTACCTACGTTTTCTACAAAGCAAATATCCAGCGCTTTAAGCTCAACATGATGAAGCGCGCCGTGAACCATAAACGCATCAAGGTGACAGGCGGAACCGGTCTGAATTTGGTAGGCGTCAATGCCTTTGGCCTTGAGGCGGTCGGCATCACGGGAGGTTTCCAAATCACCCTCGATCACTGCATAGCGAAGGGATGTTTGATCGATGAGGTGCTCTAAAAGGTGGTCTTGCCGCTGCCCGGGCTGCTCATGAGGTTGTAGGCAGTAATACCTTGAGATTCAAAATGTGCGCGGTTATGGGCCGCTTCCACATCGTTTTTATCAAGAATTTTGTGGATGACCTTCAGGGTCTTTTTGTCATTCAGTTGAGGGTTTTGTAACAGCCCTGGTGATCATGGTGGCCGTCATGGTCTGGCAAAGAACAGCCGCAATCTTTACACATGTGAAAACTCCAAAACTACAGTTTCCCGAAAACACACCGGCGTGAACTCGGGTGTGACAGCTACCCAAGACGCTCCGGTCTATTTTCTACTGTCCTGTAGATGGAAGCTTTTTGGTCAGTAAACACCTGATGACACACTGGTTTTCCCAACCCACTCTGCGTTACATTTTGTCACACAATATTACGAAATGACAGATTCATGTTGCTTATATCTAATCAGTATTCAGGCGATTTATACCCAATCCGCGTTGCACTCGCATGTTTACTTCCCGTCCACCCACACTAAAAATTATTTGAATACATACTGAAATTTTCATCCACATAATCTCTATTTTACAAACAGATAGATAAGTCATCCCCGCGATAATCAGACAATAATCTTTACAGCAGTAACAAATTAAACTGGTCATTCATCATCCACCCTGATAGAGTGCCGCCCCTCACGCATCCAGTGAGATATTTATGACCTCTGATTATCCCCTTAAAAGGGACAAGCTTGTTCCAACCCTGACCATCGGTTTTATTACCTCTTTTATACTGGCAGCCTTGCTGGATCTTGATAGGTTCAAGGCGCTCATCCAGTCCCTTTTTTCAGCATCAGCAAATACCTTCGGCCCATTCTGGCAATGGCTGCTGGTGCTCAATCTGGCAACGGCACTGTGCCTTGCCGTTTCCCGCTACGGAAAACTCAAGCTCGGGAACCAAAACACGCCGGATATCGGCACGTTCCGCTGGCTGGCTATGATCATGTGTACATTGCTGGCGGGCGGTGGAGTGTTCTGGTCAGCCGCAGAGCCATTCAGCACTTTATAACCACACCACCGGCATTTGACGGCTCATTGAGCGGTGCACAATCCGTTGATCCGGCACTGAGCCAAAGCTTCCTGCACTGGGGTTTTCTTGCCTGGGCAGTGCTGGGGACCCTTTCAACCATCGTGCTGATGTACGCGCACCACCAGGGCGGCGTAAAGCTTCGCCCCCGAGCGCTGCTTTACCCACTGGTAGGTGACCGGCTGGAAAACCATTGGTTCGGTTCGGTTATCGACGCCTGTTCTATCATCGCGGTTGCCGCCGGCACTATCGCCGATTGGTTTCCTTGCCTCACAACTCAGTTACAGCTTGCAGTTACTGGGCTACGTCGATGATTCGATGACTGTCCAGCTGACAATCCTCGCCACTGTGGTACTCATTTATTCCCTCTCCGCTTTTACCGGCATGGATAAAGGATTGCAGTGGCTCAGCCAGATGAATGTCATTGGCGCGCTGGCACTGGTGGTTGCCATTGTGGTGCTGGGGCCAACGACGTTTATCTTCTCCCATTTTGGTGAAGCATTCGGTACCTACCTGGCAAACTTTGGCGAGATGAGCCTGAGCGCTTCCGATTCAAGCTGGAATTCGTGGTGGACTTGGTTTTTCTGGGGATGGTTCATCGGTTTTGCGCCAATGATGGGGATTTTTATTGCCAGGATTTCCCAAGGCCGCAGTATCCGGGAGCTGATTTTTGCCGTTGCTGTCGGTGCGCCGATTGCAACGAACTTCTGGTTCACGGTGCTTGGTGGCACCGGGATATTCCTTGAATTGCAAACACCCGGCGTGATTTCTGCACCACTTGAAAATGCCGGCCTGCCTGCGGTTTTGCTTGCCTGTCTGGAACAATTGCCGCTAAGCAGCGTACTCATTCCGGCATTTTTGGTTCTGACAACAACCTTCGTCGCCACCACCGGCGATTCCATGGCCTATTCCATTGCCATGGCAGTGAGTGGGGAAAACGAACCGGGTCGAAAACAACGGTTGTTCTGGGCTCTGGTGATGGGCATTGTCGCCGGTGTATTGCTGCTGGCCGGGGATGGCGGTCTGGACGCTCTCCAGTCGTTTATCGTGATTACCGCCGTTCCCGTATCCATGCTCATTGCCGCAACGTTGATAACCGGCCCTCTGGCTGTTCTGGAAATGGACAGAGCCCGGCAGCAGACAACCAAACTTTGCGAAGTCAACGCATAGCACTTATTTAACGTTCAATTTTTGCGCTGTTTAATAACAGGCGCATATTGCACATCCCCACCTCAAAATTTGAAGTCGTTCTTCGTTTTCATACCTCTCCAATACATTTTGCATACATCACTTTATGAAATGTCTCGCAAATCTACATTTTGTTATATTATGTAAATGAGATGTAACGGTCACTCAATGCAATGGAGAAGTATGCATATGAAAACCCGTATTCAGAACGGATTTACGTTAATAGAGCTTGTTGTTGTTATTGTCATCCTCGGTATTTTAGCTGTCACCGCAGCACCAAAATTCCTCAATTTCAGTTCAGACGCGCACAAAGCAGTGCTTAAAGGTGCGGTCGCCTCCTTGCAATCCGCCTCAACACTTTTTCATGCAGCCGCCCAGATTAAGGGCTCGAGTGGAACAGAAACAATTGATGGCATCACAGGCAGCAATTACCAGCTGGGCTGCTGCCACAACAACATCAGGTGCGCCATCTGAGTCTTACAGCTCCCCTCCTGAAATTTTCAAAGCGGCGGGTTTAAGCACCAGTGACTGGCGATACCGAATACACGGCACCACCACCTATGAGGTAATTGCAGCTCCGGCACAAAAGTTAAACGTTGCTGAACCAACTCTGGCGCAGGTGCAAGCCACAAACTGCTATTTCAACTACAAGTGGAATTTGGAAGCGGATGGAAGTTCTCCTACGATAACTTTTGTCGACAGCGGCTGTTAGCCGTCGTCGTTTCCGGCTAACGGAAAACTTCCAAGTGTTCAGCTGTTGTTTTCATTCCAGTCCCGCAGCCAAAATTTGCTATCATCCACTCCTTTGAATTTGCAACGGATATGGACAGCAACATGGCAGCAGTTACGCCGACAAAGGTTACTTTCACTCAAGGGCAATGCGAACTCGACAGCGTGGTTCAACTGGCTCAACCAACGCCGGATGGCGATATCTATGTCGTTACCGAAACCACGCCATTTCACCCGGTGTCCCATATCTGGCCAGATCACCCCGCCGATCGCGGCACCCTGACAGCTGACGGGAAATCAGCGGATGTGAAAGACTGCCTCACGGGCGCATTCAATACGGCAGACGGGACACTGCACGTCGGTAAAGATATCCCGGTCAAGCGAGATGAAGAAGGCTGGCACTTTGTTGTCGTTCATCTGATAGATTCCGGCATTGATATCAAAACCGGAGACACTGTTTCGCTGTTGGTTGACGCGGATTACCAACAAGCACTAAGCCGGGGCCACAGCGGCGCGCACCTTACTGCACTCGCGCTGAATAAAGTTCTGCATGAAGGTTACTGGCGCAAAGAGGCATCCCGTATCGACCCTCTCGGTCATTACGATTTCCACAGCTATGCCGAACAAACCAGTTTCGTTGAAGCGGACCGCTGCATCGACAGCTATCGCTTGGGTAAAACTCTGCGAAAGCGCGGACTGAACAGTGCCGATATGGTGGCAGACCTGGCTGACATTGAAACGAAGGTGAATTTAATCCTGGCAGAATGGCTGACAGCCGGTGAAGGCGTAAACATGGCGCGCAAAGGCGACACCCTGACGGATTCTCGATACTGGCAGAGTAAAGCCGGCGGGCAGGACATCGAAATCCCTTGCGGTGGCACGCATATCCAGTCGTTTAAAGAACTCGGAAGCCTAAAGGTTAAACTGGTCGCCAACAGCGATCAGGAAGTTGTCATGACTACGCTGACCACCCCGGCAAGATAAACACTTTGCTTCCTCATTCGGCAGTCCCGAGCTGTATCAATATTGGCTCAGGGACGCCCTTCAATACACCTCCCTGATAAATTTGAGATAATAAGGTCTGAATCTCCCGAATAGAGAGTGCGGAAATATGGAATCACGCAAAATCGGAACACTCGAGGTTTCCCCAATCGGTCTGGGCTGTATGAACATGTCCGGAGGATATGGAAGAGGCGATGACAAAACTTCCACCCGCCTTCTCAATGAAGCACTCGATATCGGCTACCGATTTCTGGACACCGCAACTGTGTACGGAGGCGGTCACAATGAAACCCTGATTGGGAACGCACTGAAAACCCGTCGCAACGAGTATGTGCTTGCCAGCAAATGCGGATTATTTCGTGATGAGAATGGGAAAAGTACCATCGACGGTCGGCCAGAAACAATCCGCCGCCAGTGCGAAGCGAGCTTAAAACGTCTGCAGACCGACGTTATCGATCTCTATTATTTACACCGGCTCGACAGCAATGTCCCCGTTGAGGAAAGTGTTGGGGCATTAGGCAGGTTGGTGGAAGACGGGAAAGTCCGGGAAATCGGGCTGTCTGAAATTTCCAGTGATACCCTGATACGCGCTCATAAGGTACACCGCATCGGCGCGGTTCAGTCTGAATATTCGCTCTGGTCACGCACTCCGGAAACGAAAATGCTGGATACCTGTGAATCCCTGGGCGTAGCGTTTGTCCCATTTTCACCACTTGGCCGGCAGTTCCTGACCGGCAAGGCAATCGACCTCACTCACCTTCCCAGTACCGATATCCGCACCAGCAACGCATCACCACGCTTTGAACCGGAAGCCTTCGCCCAAAACAGTAAGTTGTTAATCCCGTTTTCCAAGCTGGCCCGGGACCTGAACTGCACCATGGCCCAATTGGCGATAGCGTGGTTGTTGGCTCAGCAAAACAAAGCTGGAAATCAAACCCTGATACCTATCCCCGGCACCAAACATATTGACTACATGAAAGAAAATGCCGGGGCTGCGAACCTCAAACTTACGCCGGATACCGTCGAGTTGCTAAACCAGATGATCAATGAAGAGTCCGTAGTTGGTAACCGTTACAATGCAGCCCTGATGGCTTCGATTGACTCTGAAAAAGACAGGAGCTAGCCGTCCTTAAACAGCGGTTTTCTCGCGAAAGAGCGGTACTCGACAGTACCGCTCTTTTTTATCAGCTTTCCTGAAGTTCTGCTTCTTTCTCTTTCTCCGGCTCACGCTTCCAAATTGTCCAACCCATCAGGCCAAAAATGATGGTGACAATGGGCGACATCCAGCAGAAGAAGTTGAACGGCAGATAGGCAATGGTCGCCACACCAAGAGTTGCCGCCTGGTAAGCACCACCTGAATTCCACGGCACCAGGTTAGCTGTAACAGTTGCCGAATCTTCCACAGCTCGTGAGAGGTTTTCAGGTGCCAGCCCTCTTTCCTCGTAGGCCTGCGCATACGTCCTTGCTCCCATCACAATCGCCATATACTGGTCACAGAGAATCAGGTTAGCGCCAATCGATGTCAGCACTGTTGAGACAATCAGTGAACCGGTCGACTTCGCGGCTGCGAGAATCCGGTCTGCGATCACCTTGAGCTGGTTGGTCCGCTCCATCACCCCGCCGAACATCATCGCCACAATGATGATACTGATGGTGTACATCATGGAATCCAGCCCTCCGCGTGACAGCAGGGAGTCTACATCTTCGAACCCGGTTTCTGCCCCATAGCCACCAAATGCCACATGGGCAATGGCATCGTAATTCGCCCCCTGCATTAACGCTGCACAAATAGCACCGGCAATTACCCCAAGGGCAATTCCCGGAATAGCTGGCATTTTCTTGTACGAAACCACCAGCACCAAAACAAGCGGCAGGAAAAGAACAGGGCTGATCACAAAGGTATTTTCCAGCGTTGTCAGGATGGATTCGATACGTTCAAGGTCACTGCCTGTGTCGCTGTACCGCAGGCCAATAACTGTTTCGATAATCAGCGTCAGCGTAATGGTCACACCCGTTGTATAGGCATATGGCGAATATGGGTAAAAAGGTCAGTCCCGGCCATCGCGGGTGCCAGGTTGGTTGTGTCAGACAATGGTGACATCTTGTCGCCAAAATATGCCCCGGACAGCACGGCCCCAGCGACCAACGGCAGCGGAAAACCCAGCCCTCCGCCGACGCCCATCAGGCAACACCAATAGTACCGGTTGTCCCCCAACTGGTTCCGGTCGCCAGCGATGTGATAGCGCAGATTATCACCGTTACCGGCAAAAACACTTCGGGGGCCAGTAACTTCAAACCGTAGTAAATCAACGTTGGGACGACCCCGGCCAGTATCCACACCCCAATCAGCGTGCCGACCAACATCAGGATAATCATTGCCGGTAAGGCATTGGAAATCCCCTGCACCATCCCGTTTTGCACATCCTTCCAGCTAAAGCCGCACCTCAGCGCAACGATACTGGCGACAAACACCCCAAGTAACATCGGTACCTGCGGATCTAACCCGTACAGCACGATAGAAATACTGATTCCCACAACAAGGGAAAGCAACGACATTACCGCCTCCCACAAATGCGGAGCCCGTGCATTGGGTGGAATATCCGTTCTCATAAAACCTCCAGTCAGACTTGTATTTATTTTTTCCCTGGGTGTGTTTCGAAAAATGGTCAACGCTCTGAAAACACACCTTGACCTCAAGCGGTGATTCCACCGGCTCGCTCAGAGGTAAAGTCCTGCACTCCGGCAGGCGAACATGCTCCTGTTGTATGAAAGGTTGGTTTATTGCACTTACGATCCTGTGACGGTGGCACCACGGGTAGAAGAAAGACCGGAAAGGCAAATAAGGGACAGAGAAGATCAGATAAATATTGAGTTGGAAAAGAACAAATGGACTCTCGCTAGCTCTTCAAATGAAAATAATGATGAGTTTGCGGAAATCATCACAGGCCGCGTTTCTCTTTCAACTTCCGCCATCTCACAGTAAAAAATGGTTACCGGAAGAATGAAATTCATAAGATAAATACGTCCTAATTCCGGAAGATAACAGAGCAACAGGCGAGAGAAGTGTTATACAAACGAGAATGGCAACAGAACTGAAATAAATGAGAGACTGAAAATCCGGATCACCCAACACCCTGAGTTAATTAATATTTATTGGTTTCGACAATTTATTCATCAAAACATTGAGGTGAGATTAACTAAAAACCGGGTATTTCCTATGCATCTTAACCGCTTATTCAGTTCTGTTGCTTCATTGATGAAAGTTCAATTATCACATAAAAAGTTAACGCCACATTTTCTTGTACTTTGTATTCGGGATGATTACCTTTGATCACAAAATAAAGATATCAAAGTGTCACCCGCCTTTTTTCTGTTGTGTCTTTCCTAAATTCCCCAAACAAAGCGTCTGAATAGATCAAACAAAATGGTGACGATTTTTGAACGCTTCCAGTCGTAAAACAGCATGCCATTGCACGTCTGCATCGCGTAGCCTGAAAAGCATTGTTAAACATAGGTTAAGCAATTTTATTTAGCACTCTAACCATTACTGGCATTCTGAAGCACGAAAATGACAGCGATGCACAATTTAAATCTTTTATATTCATAAACTTAGAAATATCACCAACAGAAAGGCAACGTGTTTAGCTCTACATTTTTGACATAGGTGCAACAATTTGGTTATATTTTTAATTGAACGTTCAATTAAAAAAGAGGTGATGAATGCCGAAGCTAGGAATGCCGGAAATCAGAAAGCCCCAACTTGTCGACGCCACCATGGCCGTTATCGACGATGTTGGCCTTGCTGCTGCCAGCGTGGCGTTGATTAGCCGCAAGGCCGGCGTGTCCCCAGGCATCATCAACCATTACTTTGGCGGCAAGCATGGCCTGCTCGAAGAAACCATGCGTTCGGTATTAAGGCAACTTTCGGAAGGTGTCCAAGAGCGGTTAAGCGTCATTCCGCAAGAGGATGTGAAAGGCCGGGTAATGGCAATAGTGGGCGGTAATTTCGACTCCCGTCAGGTTAACAGCAAAGTCGTAAAAACCTGGCTGGCGTTCTGGTCCCTAGCCATGCATGACCCCATGCTTTTTCGTCTGCAGCGCGTGAACGAACTGCGATTGCTGACACACCTGAAAATCGAATTGAAGAAGTTGCTTCCTGCCAAACACGCCGAGTTTGTTGCACAAGGTATAGCCGCACTTGTTGATGGCATTTGGCTGCGCGGCGCACTCAACCGGAAGGGATCAAAGCAGATGTTGCTGTCAGTGTCATCCAGGACTATCTCGACAAACAACTCGCCTCAGCAGAGTGCGGGACAACTACGACCAAACATTAATTGAAGGTTTTAGCCAAATGGAAACGCAGAAACTCTATATTCACGGACAGTATCATCAGGCCACTTCCGGTGAAACATTCGAAACCCGGAATCCGGCAACCGGCGAAGTCATCGCCAATATCCAGCAGGCATCACAAGCCGACGTCGATGCTGCCGTGGCATCTGCAAAGGAAGGTTTCAAGGTATGGTCAGCAATGACCGGCACCGAACGTGGCCGCATCCTCCACCGTGCCGTAGCGATTCTTCGGGAGCGAAATGATGAGCTGGCAATGCTCGAAGTGCTCGATACAGGGAAACCGATTCAGGAAGCCGACTGCGTGGACATTGTTACCGGTGCCGATGTCATTGAATACTACGCGGGACTCGCCGCTTCCCTTCATGGCGAGCAGCAGGTTCTGGGCCAAAACCAATTCTTCTACACGCGCCGCGAGCCGTTAGGTATTTGCGCCGGTATTGGTGCTTGGAATTACCCGGTACAAATCGCCATGTGGAAATCCGGCCCGGCCCTCGCAGCCGGAAACTGCCTCATCTTCAAGCCTTCTGAAGAAACCCCGCTTACTGCGCTGAAGCTGGCGGAAATCTTTACCGAAGCCGGTTTACCTGACGGCGTTTTCAATGTCGTCCAAGGTGACTATCGCGTAGGACAGATGCTCTCCCGCCATCCCGACATCGCCAAGGTTTCCTTCACCGGTGAGTGCGGTACCGGCAAGAAGGTGATGGCCGACGCAGCCGGTTCTCTTAAAGAAGTCACCATGGAACTGGGTGGAAAGTCACCACTGATTGTGTTCGAAGATGCTGACCTCGACAACGCCGTCAGCGGCGCGATGTTGGCTAACTTCTATACCCAGGGCGAAGTCTGTACCAACGGCACCCGAGTCTTTGTTCATGAAAGCCTTTACGACGAGTTCCTCTGCCGCCTAAAGGCTCGTACAGAAAAGCTGGTTATCGGCGACCCTACCGATCGGGCCACTCAGATTGGCGCTCTTATTTCCGCCGCGCATATGGAAAAAGTGCTTGAGTATATTCAGCAGGCCAAAGATGCCGGCGCACGCCTGGTTTGTGGCGGGGAACGAGTCACCGAAAACGGCCTGGACAAAGGCAATTTCGTTCAGCCCACCGTTTTTGCTGACTGCACCGATGACATGCCAAATGTCACCGAGGAGATCTTCGGCCCGGTAATGTCTGTACTGAAATTTTCCGATGAAGAAAGCGTTATCGCTCGCGCCAACAACACCACCTTCGGCCTTGCCGCTGGCCTTTTCACCACCAACCTTTCCCGCGCACACCGGGTTATTGCCCGCATGGAAGCCGGTATTTGCTGGATCAACACCTGGGGTGCCTCCCTGCCGAAATGCCGGTCGGTGGATACAAACAGTCCGGTATCGGGCGTGAAAACGGTATTGAAACGCTGAATCACTACACCCAGACCAAGAGTGTCTACATTGAGTTGGGTGATTTGGAAAGCCCGTACTGATTCCTTTGCTGAGCTTATAAAAGCGAAAACGCCAAGAGAAAAGGACATTCACCAGAGCAACACAGGAAGAGGATACCAAGGTGAAGGAATTGCAATTTGATTACATTGTTGTCGGTGCCGGTTCAGCAGGCTGCGTAATTGCAGATCGCCTTACCGAGAGCGGGCAACACAACGTGCTGTTATTGGAAGCCGGCGGAACAGACCGCAGCATCTTTATCCAGATGCCAACTGCCCTTTCTTACCCCATGAATACCGAAAAGTATGCGTGGCAGTTTGAAACCGTTGAGGAAGAAGGCCTCGATAACCGTAAACTGCATTGCCCTCGCGGCAAAGTGATGGGTGGAAGCTCATCCATCAACGGGATGGTTTACGTTCGAGGCCACGCCTGTGACTTTGATGAATGGGAAGAACATGGCGCAACCGGTTGGGGCTATGCCAACTGCCTGCTACTTCAAGCGCGCAGAAACCTGGGAAGGCGGGGAAGATGAATACCGTGGCGGAAACGGCCCGGTAGGCACCTGCAACGGCAACCACATGGAACTGAACCCCCTGTACCAGGCATTTATCGATGCCGGAAAGCAGGCCGGTTACCCGGAAACCCAGGATTATAACGGCTACCGTCAGGAAGGCTTTGGCCCCATGCATATGACGGTAGATAAAGGCGTTCGAGCCTCAACATCCAATGCCTACCTTCGCCGCGCCATGAAACGCCCCAACCTGACCCTGAAAACCGGCGTCCTGACACGCAAGGTTCTGTTGGAGGGCAAAAAGGCTGTCGGTATTGAATTCGAGGTGAATGGAAAGATTCAAAAAACGACTGCCTCAACAGAAATTGTGCTGTGTGCCGGCTCTATCGGTTCACCTCAACTTCTGCAACTCTCCGGCATTGGCCCGGCTGACGTGCTGGAAAACGCCGGAGTGCCTGTTGTCCATAACCTGCCCGGCGTCGGTGAAAACCTTCAGGATCACCTGGAAGTCTACTTCCAGTATCACTGCAAGCAACCCATCACCCTGAACGGCAAACTTGGCCTTATCAGCAAGGGGCTGATCGGTACGCGCTGGATCCTGTTTAAAGACGGGCTTGGCGCGACCAACCATTTTGAATCCTGCGCCTTTATCCGCTCCCGCGCCGGATTGAAATGGCCAAACATTCAGTACCACTTTCTGCCTGCCGCAATGCGATACGACGGTCAGGCTGCATTTAAAGGCCACGGTTTCCAGGTGCACGTTGGCCCGAACAAACCGGAGAGCCGCGGAAAAGTCTGGATTACCTCCGCCGATCCTAAGGCCAAGCCAGGTATCCAATTTAACTACATCAGCACTGAGCAGGACAAACAGGACTGGCGCGACTGTATCCGCCTGACCCGTGAAATCCTTGAGCAACCGGCGATGGCGCAATACCGCGACGGTGAAATCCAACCCGGCCCTCTCGTTCAGTCTGACGAACAAATTGACCAGTGGGTTCGTGAAAACGTCGAAAGCGCTATCACCCTTCCTGCACCTGCAAAATGGGGGCAGACAACGACCCCATGGCGGTACTCGACAGCCAATGCCGGGTACGCGGGATTGAATCATTGCGCGTGGTTGATTCTTCAATATTCCCGACCATCCCCAATGGCAACCTGAATGGGCCAACGATTATGGTAGGTGAGAAAGCAGCAGACTTAATCCTCGGCAAACAGCCGCTTCCTGCTTCAAACGCAGACGTCTGGCTGGATGAGCACTGGCAAACCCGCCAGCGCCAGGGACATTCGCCAAATCTGCCGGAAGCCGGAGAGACAAAAACAGCGTAAACACCCCGAACATTCGTAAGCGGTATGCCAGTGACGGCGTACCGCGTAACAACCGGGAAACCGGTTCACTGCCTAGCAGGCAAACAAAAAAGGAAGAGGAACCTGACATGGATAAGGTACAAAACCTTAAGAAAACCAACAGTCTGGCCACTGCGTCCCTGATCTTGACCGCCAGTCTGGCCTCCGCTTCGGCGATGGCCAACCAATGTGAAACTGTAAAGTTCTCAGATGTAGGCTGGACCGACATCACTGCCACCACAGCAGTAACCAGTGAAGTACTTCAAGGTATGGGTTACCAGACCAACACCCAGTTACTCTCTGTCCCTGTAACCTACACCTCGCTGGCGAACGGCGATGTTGATGTTTTCCTTGGCAACTGGATGCCGACCATGGAAGCCGATATCGCGAAATACCGTGACGCCGGTACCGTTGAAACGGTTCGCGCAAACCTGGAAGGCGCTAAATATACCCTGGCCGTACCAAAATATGCCTTCGATGGCGGCGTAAAGACCTTTGCAGATATCGCCAAGTACGCAGATGAATTCAAAGACCGTATTTATGGGATTGAGCCGGGTAACGACGGCAACCGTCTGATCCAGGACATGATCGACAAAAATGCGTTCGGCCTGAAAGGCTTCAACCTCGTTGAGTCCAGCGAAGCCGGCATGATGTCACAGGTAAAACGTGCAGTACGCCGTGACAACTGGATTGTTTTCCTAGGTTGGGCTCCTCACCCAATGAACAGCAACTTTGAAATCGAATACCTTGACGGCGGTGATGACTACTTTGGCCCCAACTATGGCGGTGCCAGCGTCTACACCAACGTGCGCCAGAACTACGCGGCAGACTGCCCAAATGTTGGTCAACTCCTGAAAAACCTCGAATTCAGCCTGAAAATGGAAAACGAGGTGATGGACGCCATTCTTAACCAGGGTCAGAAGCCAGATGCAGCGGCAAAAGCCTGGCTGAAAGCCAACCCGGCCGTGCTTGATCAATGGCTGTCAGGTGTAAAAACCCTGGATGGGCAGGATGCCTCCCGGCCGTTAAATCCTATCTGAATATCTAAGCTTTCGGGACTGCCCACACCGTGGGCAGTTTTTCACCCGGAAAGGTTATGGAGTACACATGAACTGGATAACAGATAATAAAATTCCACTCGGAAGCTGGATGGAGTCATTCGTAGACTGGCTGACCACCAATGCAGCCGGGTTTTTCGATGCCCTCTCACTCTCGCTTGAGTGGTTGATCCTTATTGGTGTGGATACCTTTAAATGGATGCCACCGGCATTACCAATCCTGATGACGGCAGCCGTTGCGTGGTTCCTGCACCGCAGCATTCCACTTGTCATTTTTGTCGTGGCCGCCCTGTTACTGATCCTGAACCTGGGTTACTGGGATGAAATGCTGGAAACCTTTGTGCTGGTGCTCGCCGCCACGGCGCTGTCAGTCATGATAGGCGTGCCGATTGGTATCCTCGCTGCCCACCGCCCGTGGCTGTATACCTTTATGCGACCGGTTCTCGACCTGATGCAGACCATCCCAACCTTCGTGTACCTGATCCCAACTCTGGTACTCTTTGGCCTTGGTGTTGTACCCGGCCTGATTTCCACCATCATATTTGCCATTGCCGCCCCAATTCGACTGACTTACCTCGGCATTCGCAGCGTACCGGAAGAGCTGATTGAAGCCGGTAAAGCGTTCGGTGCAACCCAAACCAAACTGCTACTGAAAGTCGAACTCCCGGCGGCCATGCCAAATATCATGGCGGGCATTACCCAATGCATCATGCTGTCACTGTCCATGGTAGTGATTGCGGCACTGGTTGGTGCTGACGGCCTCGGAAAACCTGTAATCCGGGCACTGAATACCGTCAACATTTCACAGGGTTTTGAAGCTGGCCTCGCCATCGTACTGGTTGCCATCATCCTCGACCGCCTGTGTAAAGCCCCCGCCAGCCAGAACAAGGAGGGATAATTATGGATGCAGTAACCGTAAAAAACCTCGACGTCGTATTCGGCTCTACCGTAAACAAAGCTCTGGAACTGTTGGACAGCGGCAAAACCCGTCAGGATATCCTCGATCAATCTGGCGATGTCGTCGCGGTACATGATGCCTCTATCTCCGTCCAACAGGGGGAAATCTGCGTACTTATGGGACTGTCCGGCTCCGGGAAGTCATCACTGCTCAGAGCGGTGAACGGATTGAACCCGATTACCCGCGGCTCACTGGAAGTCCGCGACGGCGACCAGATGGTTGACCTTGCCACCTGTAACGAAGAGACGCTTCGCCACCTTCGATCCAAACGTGTATCCATGGTATTCCAGAAATTTGCCCTGATGCCGTGGCTTAGCGTGCTGGATAACGTCGCATTCGGTCTTGAAATGCAGGGCATTCCCAAGCCGGAACGGCGCAAGCGTGCAATGGAAAAAATCGACATGGTCGGGCTGTCAGAGTGGAAAGATTCTTTCCCCCATGAGCTCTCCGGCGGTATGCAGCAGCGTGTCGGCCTTGCCCGCGCATTTACGATGGATACTGATATCCTGCTGATGGACGAGCCCTTCTCTGCACTGGATCCGCTGATCCGCGCCCAGCTTCAGGATGAATTGATTGAGCTGCAACGCCAGTTAAACAAAACCATCCTTTTCGTCAGCCACGATCTGGATGAAGCCCTGAAAATCGGTACCAACATCGCGATTATGGAGTCGGGTAAAATCATCCAGCATGGACGCCCGGAAGACATCGTACTCCGGCCGGAAAACAAATACGTTGAGGATTTTGTTTCCCATACCAACCCGCTCAACGTCTTGCGCGGACGTTCACTGATGACAGATATCGCCCAGTTGGAACGTCTGGATGACATGCTGGTACTGAACCAACATGAGCAGACATGCCTTTCCACCAACGGGAACGGCGAAATTCTGGGAGCCAGCCGACAGGGTGAAGCACTGGAACTGCTCCACTGGAATGAAGGTGAAAATATTGCCAACCTGAAACCGGATTGCGTGGTGGTCACACCCGTCGATATTTCTATGCGACAGGCACTGGAAATCCGCTACCACACCGGCCAACCGGTACTGCTTTCCGATGAAAGCAAGATTGTTGGCGTACTGTCAGACAAGGATTTCTACCACGCCCTGCTGGGCAAGCACTTTTCTCAGGCAGCGTGAGGAGCGTAGGAAATTAAATGCGGGAAGTGGGTTTTGCCCACTTCCCTGTCTATTGGGATTCAAGATGGTTGGTAGGATGGTTGTTTGGCTTACTTTGGGACAAAAGCTATTTAGAGCAAAAAATCCATCGGACTAAAAACCATTAGTTTTTATAATGGGAAAAGAGTTAGCAACATTTCTTGCTCTTCTGTGGGGACCATCAAGATGGCGCGGCAGCGGATAATACAAGCCGACAAACACACTGACAAGAACTTCGAGCACAGCCGCGAATGGATAGAGAAACGTCTATTAATGTTGGCAAAAATATTCTGCATCGATGTCTGTGCTTACGCCATTATGAGCAATCACTATCACGTCGTTTTGCACATTAATCGCGAAGATGCTGAATCATTATCCTTGGAAAACGTTGCTGAACGTTGGCTGTCATTGCATTCAGGCCCGGTTTTGGTGAACCGCTTTATGGGCAGTGACATTGCCATTAAAGCTGCATTACCCCAACTAAACCGGAAACGAATTTCAGGACTTAGACTGCCTGGCGGCTAAACCTTCTTCTTACCCCCGACTTAATCCACTCACAGGCAATCGCCTGTTTTTGTGCTGTCTCCCTCTTCCAGATTTCGTCAGATTTGATGCGAAATCTAGCGGCCTGAGTCGCTTGAGTGCCTTTCTGACAAAGCAGTCTTTATAAAAACAGATTATCGACAGGTTAGTGGTCGTCTTTTTCTAATAGTGACTGTCCCAGTATGTTCCTTCTCATTCCTCCAGGCTCTGAAGAAACTCTACAAAACTAGAGGCAATCAGCTTTAATTCAAACTGCTTACCATGATGACTGGGAGATTGCTCATGATCCCAAAAATAAATCTTCTCTCTATATACACCTCTGAGCCCAATACATATTTGATTTCCCCCAGAGTCTCGCGCTATTGGCATTAGCTCTTTTGGGATTCTGTCATCAAAGACTTTTAGAATTTTGACCAAATCGTAGGAGTCACTGCGATTTAAACCGTAGAATCTCTGAACATCCGAACCCTCTTTTTCACCCGCAAATCTATAACAATCAGGTTCAGGATATCCTCCACCATAGTTCATGAGAAATTCTCGGTAACTCCGAGGAAGGGAGCTCTCTAACCATGATTCCAATACTTCGATTGCATCGACAGAAATCGCCGAACCAGCATCATTAATTTTCGCCATATCTCTCACTTGTAAGGTTTTATACCGGATGTTGCTACACCGCCAGTGTGCTTAACCGCGTCATGTAAGTCTGAAGGGATCAATAGCATTAGGCCAGACTCTTGGTGATGGTGCCAAGTAAAATCATCTGGTGTTCTAGGATAACCTGCTAATTCATTTGCTAACCTAAAATCAATAGAACGCTTTCCTGTTAATTCAATTTTAACTTTCTTTCTTGCATATGGTGTGAAATCAGGGAAGCCGGCACCAGAAAAGTGAACACTTTTTGGGTACTTAGCAGCTATATCCGAGGGTAAGTCTTCCAATGGAATTGTAATTCCAGCATATTTTTCTGAATTGATTGGGGAACGGTTGTTAACCTTACGAACACGGTCATTGTTTACCTTACCTGCGTTTATGTCACCCAGATTTTGTATACCTTCAATCTCTTCCTCAATTGAAGTTCCGTAAGGTGTATTTAGATCAGGAGGCCCTGTCGCCAAATCACCAACAGACTTATCCGTGCCACCAGTCAACTGGTTACCCGATAACTCCAGCTTATATTCCAAAAGTTTTGGCGAATCATTCCATGCAAGTTTTGCCTGCTCGAGTAAGCTTCGCGCCACTTCAATATCGCCTTTATCCAAGGCATCAGCAGCTTTCTTAACTAAGTCACCAACAACAGGAACCAAACCCACTGTTGCAAGCAGGTAACCCACACCGGATTGCGCTTCAGAAAAACCTTTTACATCTCCAACTCCCGGAGTGAAATCAGCGGCCAGTCCAAATGCCCCCTGAATTCTCGCCAGAGATTGCTCTCTAGACTCTCCTGACGGGTCATCCAACTCGGATTGA
Organism: Photobacterium sp. JCM 19050; assembly: GCA_001310455.1. Taxonomy (GTDB): domain Bacteria; phylum Pseudomonadota; class Gammaproteobacteria; order Enterobacterales; family Vibrionaceae; genus Parasalinivibrio. The sequence continues at coordinate 79,472 of BAXG01000006.1, read as the reverse complement.
ATTGAAGACAATTCCTGCCCATAAGCCACATCTTCGAATGGACCTGCACCGTCAATGAGCGAATTGTAGGCAATCTCTGCTTCTAAGACTGCTGTTTTACATGCTGCACTGGAAGGGTTGCTACAAGCTTTCCTTCTTGCTTCATCTCGCGTCACATCAAGTAATAGCAGTTCGGAAACTTTAGCACAGGAAACAGAACCCGCCCCCGAAGCACTGCAACCTTTCCGTGCTTCTAACAACTGGGTAACTTCATTTCTGTCCAATGAAAATTTCACATCGGAAGGATTTGCTTTCGATAGCTGATCTATCGCAAGTACCGTGTTTTTGGATACAAGTTCGCCGGTGTTCCCCAAATTCGCATTGACGTTCCCTTCACGAATTTCACCTAGCCCACCATGCTCAAGTACAAAGGAATAGTTATCACCTGCATATTCACCAATGAGTGAGGCGTACTGTTCTTCCGCGGTATAGGAATCGCGTGGCTTGATAGCCCCTTGGTCGATCAATGCATGGGTGACTTCATGGCCCAGCGTTTCCATGTAATCTCGGGCGTTGTTTAACGCTTCGTCATTGAGGGCAATGGTTGCGCCTTCGCTTCCCGAAATGTGCACACCTTTCACAAACTTGCTGTAAGCAATGACGGTGGCAGATTCAATTGAGATGCCAAAGGTTTCGGCATACGCAGCGGCATAAGCACTGAGTGCTGACTGTTTATCAATCGCTTCTGCGGTATCAAGGTTGTTGAGTGTGGTCAGTGCTTCCCCGCCATTGCTACCAGCAAGCAGCAGTTCGACATCCAGCTCCTTCTGTACAACGTCGATGTGCTCAAGCGTATTCTCAAGATTTACCGAATCTTCTGAGATGACATCAGCCAACGTCTCTCCCAACAACGACGTGCGCTTGAGATCAAGTGAAATCTGTTTCCGCCCCTTCTCCGTCAACAACCTATGGTCAACCGCAACATTCACATTCCCTTGATTGCGCCGGGTGGTGAACAGGTCTTTCTCGGTGTTCCCCACGTCACGGTTCAGTGCCGTCAGGCTGTCACTTTCTCTATCGCCGCCCACGGTGACATTGCCTTTACCCACTGTTGCAAGGGTTTTGGTGACGCTGTAATCACTGCTGTTTTGGTATTGCAGGGTGGAGCTGTTATGGGTGGAATCTACCTCTGTGTTGTCGGTCGGTTTTCCGTCTACGCCTGTTTCTTTACCTATCCCCACACCGGTGCTGATGCCCATGGCACTGTTCTGTGCATAGGTGGTGTTTTTCAGGTCACTGAAACCCAGCGTTTCGGTTTCTAAGGTCAGGTTGCCAGTGTCATCACCTTCTTCATCGACGGTCGCTATCAGTGCGCCATTGGTTTGGGTATGACCCTCGACCTTGATAGTGGCGGTTTCGCCTGCCGTGAGGCTGGTGAGCACAGTGTCGGTTTGATAGGTGCGCCCACTACTGGCATTCAGACCGCCATTCACACCCGTTACATTCCCCTCTGAGCTTGCCACATCAACTACGCCATTGCTGGCTACATCACCACCATCAAAGCTGATGCCCGCGCTGACACCCCGGGATTTATTGTTACTGCTGTGTCTGTCCTGCACTGATTCCACGGTGAGGTCGCCGCCCACATTGAGGGCAAGCTTGCTCTGTGCATCGACATTGGCCCCACGTACGGTAGTATCTCCGGTGGAGGTGATAGCAATATTGTCTGCCGTTAGCGTGCTGTTGATATGGGTGGTAGATGAAGACTGACTTTCGCTCTCACCGCCGTTAAGGCTGACGGATATACCGGATGTCGCGCCGTAGGCGGTTGCCTGGATGGTACCTGACACCGTTTGATTGTTATCGCTTGATTGGCGGGTTTCCTGCGAGGCCTGGATGTTGACGACATTCGCAGAGATGGACAGTGAATCCGTTGCTGCAAGATGACTGCCCTTTATGGTGGCGTCATTGCCTTTCTCAATCCCGGCTTGAATGGCAATGTTGTTACCGGCCAGCTGCGAGGCCTGAGACGTGGTCTGGCGTGACTCAGTCTGGGTTTTGCTGCCTTCGATATCTAACTGAATACCGGCATTGAAACCATAGGTAGCTGTTGACTGTGCGGCAGCAGCTGTCTGTTGAGCCAATGCGGTGGTTTTTGACGTCACATCTACCGCCGCAAGCGCAATGCCGCTGATATACCATTCCTCGTCGCCTTTCACATCCGCAATCAGGCCTTTCAGTTCGATAATATCGGCCTGCGTGACACCGGGCTGATTATCCGACAGTTCCTGCTCCAGTTTAGAAAGCGTCGTGTTTAACGTATTTAGTTGTTTTATGTACTGACGATAGTCATTTTTTGCCTGTTTGAGCGCTTTAGAAGACACCCCCAAGGCTTGGGCGGCTTTAGCGACTTCCACCGCTTGATGCTGCACCACCACGTTTACTTCCGCCTTGCCGTGGGTTTCTTCGCTTAGCGTGTGGCGCGAATTCGTCACATCAAAAATTCGGACGCTGTCGCCGGCTTTCAATGTCAGGTCGCCATTTTGAGTGGTGCTCGCGTCTGCAATAAGGGTAGAGCCTTCGACATTGATATCGGAAGCTGCATCGACAGTGATATCACTGTTTGCCATAACGCTTGCACCTTGATAAGTGGTCTCATCGGTGCGCGTGTCTGCTTTATCGTAAGAGGCTTCAGCCACTTTAATTTTGGCCTGACCGCTGGCGAGCGAGTCAGTGAACTGACTGACATCCACCAAACTGGTTGCCACATCGCCAAGGCCAATCGATAGCTTTTCGTGCTCTTCGTAAGTTGTGTGACTCTCTTTGGCTGCCAGAATATCGACGTTGCCCGTGTCTGCGTTCAGTGCCGCGCTCTCACCTGCACCCAACTGCGAGCCGACAATTTTGATGCTACCGGCGTTTACAGTGAGGTTGCCGCCAGACTGTACCTGGCTCTGTGCTGCCGTTGTGTGCTCTTCGCCCTGCAGGTCGAAAGACTGGCTGTATAAATCGCCGCCACTGAAGAAGCTGGATGCTTTGGTCCACTGCTCAGACTGGATGACCATTTCGCCTGCGGCAACCAGCACGTCGTCCAATGCTTCCAGATTGACGTTGCCGTCTGCCACGATATCACTGGCCAATACCTGCAAATCCTCGCCGGATTTGACCACGATGTTCTGGGCACTTAACAGCTCTGAAGCATCCAGGGTCTGTTTGGATGTCGCGTCGACTGATTGCTTTGAGGAAAGACCGCCAAAGCCTTTTTTGATGGTTTCGTGGCGGGAGAATTCTAGGTATTCCTGCGCCTGAATAGTCACATCCCCATCCGCCACCAAGGTCACGTCACCTTGCGCGTCCAGCGCCGACCCCACCACGGATACCGCGCTTTCATCCAGACTCGTGGTTAAGCCATCACCGGCCTGAATCGTGATGTTGTTCCCAGCACTGATGTCCGCACCGACCACGGTTTCTTTGAGGGATTCAGTAATCTCTACTTTCTTGCGGCCAAAAGACTTATTGGTTTCTTCCCGAGAGTAACGGTAGTGACTGTCATTGGCCGCAAGCAGGGCGATGTTGCCATCCGCTTTCAAAGCTGCATTGTTGTCAGCGGCGATAGTGCTTGCTGTGGAGGTGATATTACCGCCGGCGTTTAAAGAGACATTGTTACCACTCAAGGCTGCGCTTGATGGGTTAAGTCTTTCGCTATGTCTACCTTGCCATAGCGGGACGATGAGGTTTCATCGCGGTTCTGGCTGGCTGTAAGCGAAATATTATTGCCTGTGGTGAGTGCCAGTGTGTCGCCAGCAGCGAGTGTGGACGCCTGAACGTCAATGTCATTATTAGCATTCAGTGTCAGGTCGCCGCCTGCAGAAACATGGCTCGCAAGTGTGGAAGTTTCAAGGTCTTCGCTTTGCCTGTTGGCGCCATCAAAGCTGTCATAAGTGCGCAGCTCTCCGGCTGCAATCACTATGTTTTCTCCGGCGTTCAAGCTGGCGCTTTCGCCGGCTTTCAATTCAGCGGCGGTGTTGTTAATGGACTTTCCTGCATTCAGAGCCAGGTTACCGCTCGCCTGAATGCTGGCCGTATCACCGACTTCCGTCTGGGTAGTGACAACGTTGCTGGCAAGGGAATTTGTGGTCACTGTGCCGTCTTTGCGCACAGATTGCTGCTGCACAAAGGTCTGGTTAATGATGTTGCCACTTTCGCTGGTGAGACTGACGTTATCACCGGCAATCGAACCACTGACATTGCGGATATTGTTTTTCGCCGTGAGCGCAGTATCGCCACCACCAACAATTTCACCGGCGACGTTGGCAATCTCGTTTTGACTAACCAAGGTCAGGTGAGATGCTGCGTTGATGCTGCCGCTGTTTCGGACATCACCTGCGTCCACGAGGACTGTGTTACCGGACACTGAAGCGATTTGAGCCAGACTGACTTCATCCACATTGGCAAGATACAGCTTCGGTGCCAACACTTCCTGCCCGTTCACCACAATAGGTTCATACCAGACCATGTCTTGGGTCAGTTGGTTGATTTGTTCTGCTGACAGTGCAACACCTGCTGTGAAGCTATGCGCTTTGGCCTGTGCTGTCGCACTGTCAAGCAGCATCTTCATCTGCACCAAATCACCACCAACATCTGAGGCGAGATACCGTTTACCTGTTTGTTCAAAAATAGCCTGAGAGATTATTCGTGTGTCGTAATAGGCATCACCCAATACCTTAATGTCAGTCTCCGGGTTAAACCCAACGCTGTTGAAGAAATACTCCGAGCCGTAAAACTGCTCGAGATTGGTCAGGAGAGGGTTGGTTTCAATTACGTACCTGCTTTGAGGTCCGGCACTGAACACAAAAAGCCCGTTAGGGTTGGACGGTATTTTAAATGTAGGAAAGGGCACCGCATTGTGGCTGACACTCGCCAGATTGCCACTGGGTAAATTCAGGTTATTACCTGGTAAAGGGGTAAAAGAAACGCTGCCATCAGCGCGAGGCCCTTCTGTTTTATCAATCGCCACATTCTTGCTGTTGTAAACACCGGCGTTACTGCGTTCAACGCTGTTAGTGAAGTGTTTTGAACCAGATATTGAAAGATTACCACCCGCACTGATGGTTGAATGAAATACACTGACATTATCGGTACTGGTCGTCTCCTTTGTTTTTTTGTACGTTGCTGTTTCATAGTACAGATGAAGTCCGTGCCCTGATGCCGAAAATGAATCTCCCTCATAAAAGTAGGTGGCCTCTTTTTTAAAGTCACCAGTCATAAATCCGATGTTTTCAATCACACCGGCAGACAGAGCCGCATTATTTCCTGCATGTATAATGCTGGAGTCATTTTTGATTGAGTTAGCGTTGATTGTAATGCCATTATCGGCCAGTACTTCTGATATGGCGGAAGCCGAGATTAATCGGCTACTCGTATTTTCAGTGATAAATCTTAACGTTCGTTCATAGACGGGATATTGATAACTCATTTTGCTAAGCGAAATGTCTCCCCCACATCGAACACACTCACGAGGCCCAATCGTGGGAAGGTATTGTTCATTTTCCTCTCGAAAGTAGATATCAAATGATGAAGCATTGTTATGTGGATAAAGCGAAACTGGGATATGAGAACGTTGTATGTTCAATACTCGGCGAGAGTTATTAACCGCTGATGCCGCAATTGAAAGGTTATTGCCAGCTTTTACATATCCAGAAAGGTTGTCAAACCTGTTTGCAAAGCTGGTTGCTCCAGTTAATCCTGAAATGACAATATTCTGGTCAGCAATCAGATCAGCTTCGATATTTGATATATTACCGCCAGCGTGGATGTTTATATCTTTTGCCGCGTATATCAAACCTGTGTTCGATACGTTTCCACTCGACGTGATAGTGGCGTCACCTAAGGAAACAAAACCACCACCGTTTGCCAAGTGCCCTGTGTTTGCAGTCAGTGTATTTGAGCCAATAATACGACCCTGATTATTGACCCTGTTTGCGCGCAGGACTGTTTCATCAGCAGTGAGTGTGCCGGATTGGCTTATCGTAATAGCCTTTCCATTAATGATGTCTACAGACAGGGAATCAGACGCAGACAGTGTCCCGGAAAGCGATACATCACCACTTACCCAAGACATACTCCGCCCAGCAGCCACGTTACCTTTTACGGTGCCAGACGCAGCTGTGAGGGAGATATCGTTGTTGGACTCTATCTCACCGTCAACGTCCAGCGACTCTGCCGCCGTTAACTCGGTGTTGCCGCCTGACGTTATCGAGCCGGCCGAAGACTGTGCAAACGTCGTTGTGTTCAGGCTAGCTTTGCCGTTCACCTGGATAGCAGCATTGTTTGTCACCCTTCCAGAGGCGACTGACAACTCCCCCTCTGCGGCGATGCTCCCACTATTTGCCAGCGTCGATGATATTATTGCTGTCTCTGATTTACTCAACCAACTTGCGTCCTCTGACAGGGAAATACTGTCGGCGGTAACGGTGAGCCGGCCGGCTGTGGTCTTTCCGTTTGCTGTCAGCACGTTTGTATTGAAGCTCGCCTGATTGTTTGCCTTGATATCACCTTTGTTTGTCATGGCGGAGCTGGCGGTCAAAGCGATCTCGGTTTCTCCGGCAATGGTGCTTCATTGGTGAGGGTGTGCGCAGTGACTGACAGCGCTTTCCCAGCCAACAAGGTACCCTGGTCAGTAACAGACAATTCTTCTGCATTGATGACAGAGACATCACCAGATTGAGTCAATCCAGATATTTCCGCCGTCGTTGCCTGAACGTTGAGGGAGCCCGTACTGACCAGGTCACCGCGCTGTTTTAAGGTAATCGCATTGACAGTGCTGCTCCCTGCCGAGTGAATGGTGCCGGAGTTATCCAATCCGCTTTTGACAGCAACAGCCAAAGATTGGGTGGCAGACAGTTTGCCGGTCTTGCTTACGTCAAGGCTGTCGCTGTCAATCTTTACGTCATTGGTTTCTATTTGCCCGCTGAGCGTCATTGCATCTTCTATGGCCGCGTCCAGCGAGGCGGAGGTCAGTGTTGCAGAGCTCGTCACGGCAACTGAATGCCCGGAAAGGCTGATAGCGTCGAGAGCATTGATTTTGCCATCAAGCGTTTGTTTTCCTGCAAGTTTAATGTTGGCACCCACGACTTGACTGTTCTCATCAACACCGAGAGATTGGGTGGTCATTGTTAAGGCTTTTGTTGCTTGGACCGTACTGTCAACCAGTGAGGTATTGTCGGCCTTGACGGACAAATTTCCAGATGCTGCCAGTGAGCCATCGTCTGCGACACCTGCAATGACTTCACTGTCACCCACAACGACAGTGCGGACATCAAGCGTAATATCTTGACCAGAAGAAACGGATGCATTGGAAATATTCGCGCTGCCTTGTGAAGAAGTCACCGTGGTGCTTCCTGCAGCATAGTGCTGTCCCGAAAGGTTGATTTCTTCGTTGCTACTTATAGAAGTATTTTTTGCACTGCTTGAGCGGTTCAAGGTGATTTTACCGTCCGCTCCGATGGTGATATCACCGGTACTGGTGGCCAGTTCACCGACATTCACACCGACACCTTTTTCAGTCGCAACGAGGGAGATTTTTCCTGCGTACATCCCGCCGAGGGCTGAGGAGTCGATCGCTAAGGAGGAGGCCGCATTCTTGCCGGTGCCAGAACGGGTAACTGCATTGGAGGCATACTCAACCTCATTGATCCCGGTGACAACAGCAAGGCTGTTTGCGTGAATTTTCCCGTGTATCGATGCAGTTCTGGTGAGGATGTCAAAATAGTCCTGATTGGTCGCATCCAGTCCTTTTCCTGCAACGACAACATCCCCGTCAGAGATATCAAACCCTTTTAACACATCATTTTCAATCAACGGGTTACCCGTGGACAGAGTGACCCGGGGAGTGTTTATGAATCCACACCCGTTGCAGGTGATTCCATAAGGGTTTGCAACAACCACGTTGGCCGATTTACCAAATACCTCGGTATATCCTTTCAGTTGACTCCGGCTGGCACCGGTCACCTCATTGAGAATGACATTTGCCGCCTGTCCTTTGAGGTTAGGGTTGTTTTGTAAAAGCCCACCTAACTGAGACTGAGCAATTTGGGCTGTCGAGTTATTTAAAATCAGGCCTTTATCATCAACGTTGTAGTTTTTGTAGACATTGTGGGAAAGCCCTTTTGAATTTGGTGCCGCAATATTGACAACGGGTACACCATTCCCGGCTTGGGTTAGGGATGTGTTCGCATTACCTGGGGTGACATTTGCCATGACCGGCTGCACGGCCAATAGACTGCTGAGAAGATAGGCTTGTATTTGTCGAAGCATTAATTTACGAACAAACATAGCGCCCCTCATAGTGCGAAATTGATGGAGTAATTGAGGCTGTAGTCATCCACAGACAGCCAGGATGGACTATCCAGAGGGAATCCCACACTCAACGAAGATTGCACCGACGGCGTGACTGCCGTCATTGCCAGGCTGGTTCCGGTTAAATGGCCACGAGCATAACCGTCATTGTTATCAGGTTTAATTGCACCGGTATCTATGGCATAGGTGAGACTCACGTTGCCAAGTAGGGGACCGGTTCTAAACGGTAGGTAATATCATTGCGCCAGTAATAGCCGGTATCCCCGGATATTGACTGCTCTTTAAAGCCTCGGACTGAATACAAACCACCTACAGATAACCGTTGACTGCCGTAGAGTTTGTCGTCGGACCATTGTCCAAAGACAGTAGTAGTCAAGAAGGTGTTCGTTGCCAATGGATAGCTGTAAGACAGTGTGGCATCAGCTTTGTTGAACTCAGCCAGTGGTTGCCCTTGGCGTTTCCCCGCATCACTTTCACTATTGAAAAGTGTGGCACCCCGGATGTATCTCGGTGCAAAGGTCAAAAAGCCACCGAGAAAACGTGTGCTATGGGTTATTCCCAGCGAGACATGTGAGAGGTTTCGGCTGCTGGTGACCAACAAGGTGTCGTTGATATAATTTTTTTCCCTTCTGTGATTCACTGAAAACTTGAGGGATGACTTGCTGATGTTATTGCGTGAAAAAAGCCAATCAACGTAGGACTCATGGGTTTGCGTTTTCCCGTCAGATTTGAAAGGAAAACCATTGCTGAGGAACGTGGTTTTATAGTCGCTGTAGCTATAGCTGTAGCCCAGCGAGTAGTAACCAAAGGGAACAGACAGAGACAACCTTGCATTCGTTGCGTCATGGTCCGTTGCAAACTCACTGCTTTTGTTGCCAGATATGACCCAGTTGTCCAACAGGCCGAGTAAATTTTCACCGCGTAATTGGGTGGTCAATTGCGTTTCTCCGGCGCTTTTTTGCCCAGCATTGTTAAAGCCTGCGTGGTAGGAAAACGCCCCCATGTCCCTGGTTTCGATGCTTACGATAGTAAACCCGGGATCAGTTCCAGGGAGCATCGATATTTTTGCATCGTAGCGCGAAAGGCGGTTTATCTGGTCTAAACCCTGTTCAATGTCTCGAAGGTTTAAAATTTCACCAACCAAATACGGAAATGCGGAGTAGAATTTTTCTGACATTGAGCCGTTAATCTGAAAGCTCTCCAGCTTTCCTTCCGCAATAACGATCCGCAATATGCCCGACGTCAGGTCTTGCGCTGGCAATACCGCACGGGAAGTCACGTAACCCAAACTGATATAGTGATTTGTTAGCGCCTTGAGGATTTCATTGATCCCAGACGTGCCCAGGCAACGACCTCGGTTTCCTTGAATCAACGCAAGCAGTGTTTGACCAGAGACAGCTTCGTTACCGTCTATCTCAAAGGTCTGGATAACGAAGCAACGCGTTTCATCCTGCAGGTCGCCAACATGGCTGGGTGGCAACTGTGTCAAGCTTTCCAGTGATTTCTGGGAGGCCCGAATCTCTTTCAATCGCTCAGCTTGCTGTTGTTCAACTTCAGTCTGAATAGTCGGGGCAACAACTGGCTCAGAAGAAAAAACTTTAAAAACAAAAAGAAAGAGAGAGATTGTAACTATCCTTGTCACATAGTACCTACATTGATGCCACAAATAAGACAACAGCATAGTATCCAGAAAACCAATCAGTCAATGGAATGGATGTCACATTAATAATTTTTTCTCATTTAAATACAATGAGTTACATATGTGCACGAATGCATAATGATGTTCTGGCAGGTGTTGAACAGGTAGTGTCCGGAATTAGTTGACCACTACAAACACCTCACTATGGTTTAAGAAGATAAGTGTCGATGGTACGTAATGGAGCATCAACGTACCAGAGCTGAAAGGCCTGGCCGAGGTTGGGACAGAAACGGGTTAGAACTAAAGCTCTAAAGCGTCCACTTCGGATAAATCCAGTATGGGGAAAGAAATGTAGACGGCTCTGTTGTTCGAGAGCATTGGCTGCTAACGCAGCCAAAAGAATGCTTTTGCCGATTGACCGGGGAAGGGCTAATATGTGTTATGTTTCCTTTAGGACGAATACTGGAATTGTTCCTTTCCATTCTGTGTCATCTCCCCACTCTAATTCGACATCAATTTGCAACCTTGAATGCACCAATTGCATTGATTGAATAGAAACTTGAACAAACCTTTTTACAAAAGGTAGTGACCTACTTTCACCAGATAAAATATGATTTTTCATCGGAATCAACGACAGTCGAATGAACTCCATTTTTATCAAACGCGCCATAAGCTCAAATTGGTTATGATATTGATTGTAATATGAGCTTACTTTAGATCCCAACCAAGGAGATTCTTCAATTTCTCCCTTAATCAACCCCATAGATGTACTGAGACGTTGAATGGCAGCTTCTTTACCCGAAATACGTGTAATACCATTTTCGAAACACAAATCACCATCAGGTCCCAACCTTAGATCAGAGCCAATATGGTTTGGGTCTTCAACAGGCAGCTTATCCGCAACAGAAAGATCAAGAAAAGTTCCGTTATCCTGTTTGAGCGAGATTGATAGCAGTTTTCGAGCATCACCTTGTGATTCAATAACAGCAAATTTTTCATGCTCATTTAGATTATTGAATTCCAATATATATTGATCTAGATGACTAATTTCGCCAATAACCATACCTACCAACTCAAACATCCATTTATTCGAGTCAACGATGCTCCATCGAACATCGATCATTAAGTCGTCTCCCAACTGCAAAAAAGTAGCACTTTGAGCTACTTTCTCCACACTAGGATCTCGGAGTGTTTCTGCCGCCTTATATTCAGCTTCTTGCTTCCACTGCCTTAGAGTATCGATGGAATAAATTGTATAATCTGAATCAATAAGAGTGCCGTGGTCCTTGCACATCCATATTCCGTTTGTAATCGATCGTCTTTCTTCTGTTGACATGCGTTGATCATATCTAGGTCCATTTGGAGCCGCCGCGCATATATGTGCGGCAGTTCCATTATTTATTCTTTTTTTAGGATCTGCCGAATCCGGACCTACTGTATTTTTACCACAACCAGGAAACGAACAACGCCAAGCAACTCTCTCAGCCATTGTTCTTTTAGTCGTTTCTGTAAACTCGTCTCTACTTTTGCTCACTTACAAACTCCAAATTAGAAACATAACGTTCGAATAACAGGCGTTTGCTAGCCCAAACTGGTTAAAACACCTGAATCACAGCGTTTCTATGAAAAAATACGCCACGAGTAACGTCCCTCATTCATTCGCTTGTTATGTACATTTTTCGGCCGAGGTAAGTTGACTGTATGAGAGTTCTAAACGCTCAATGAAAGACTCACATATGCCTGGAGACCCGCAGTAAATGTATCAACATACGATTTTTCAAAAAGGTCATATAGAAAACTATCACCTACCTTGGCCACATGGATTGGCGAATATGGCCTAAGAGCAATTAGAGAATCATCGAGTTCATTGTCATCGATTAAGTTGTATTGGTCTCCGGTAATATCAACTGCAATTCCCTCAATTTCTATCCAATAATGCGTGATTAGCCTATTTTCAGGTCTAGCACCTCCTAAGCCTTTAATTTCCAGATTTGGATAGAGTTTGAGGAAATGATAGACAAGGATCATTGACGTCATTTTGCAGTTCATTACCGGAAAATCACCGGTTACTAGCTCCGTCTTTTCAGGGTCACAAGACTGGATTAGCTGCCTAAACCTAACGGCTTCACCTAAAATTTCCAGCTTACTTACCGACACAAACTCTCCTATGCACATAACAATTTATAAGATCCCCAAGTGGGGTAATTAAACACCCTACTTAGGTTTTTTGCGCATCCGCCGGACACTTGGACTTAGCATAAGCGCATGTTTTAAATAGAGTATCATCATACATACCAAAGTCACGAACGAGAGAACACGACAAAATGGGGTATTTCTACATACCTCACGATTAGCATTAGAAAACCTATGGAAATCTCTCGATATGAGAATGATGACGTTAGCTTTCGTTAACACGAAATGGGGCATAACTAAGTCAGAACAATTCCCCTTCAAATCCCCCCATTCTTAATCCACAATCATCTATCTACACCGATAACCGGACTCCCATATGGACGACTACTCAACCCGGCTGGCCGCTGAAATTGCCAAAGCATCAAATGAGGATAATGCCGCGGCGATGAAAAAGTATCTGCGGCACAAGTTTGAATTTTTCGGGGTGAAAACACCGGAGCGGAAAGCGATTGTAAGGGAGTTTGTCTCGGAGCATGGATTGCCTGGTACAACAGATACGATTATCGCCCTTTGGCACCAGCCTTATCGGGAGTGCCATCATACAGCTATCGACTTGCTCGACAGAATGAAGCGGCACTATTCGCCGGCGTATTTTGTGCTTTGCGAACAACTGATAACAACCCACTCCTGGTGGGACACGGTTGATGCCCTGGCAACACGCCAGGTTGCGGCACTATTTAAACGCTATCCGGAAGAAGGCAAGGAGTGGATAGAGAAGTGGCGACACAGTGATAACATCTGCTGCGCCGCACTACCCTGCTGTATCAACTCAAATATCGCAACGAAACAGATATCGAGCTGCTTACTGCTCTAATCCGGGAAAATGCGGATTCCGATGAGTTTTTTATCCAGAAAGCTATCGGCTGGGCATTAAGGGAATACGCCAAGACTGACGCCCAAGCGGTCAGGCAACTCACAGCGTCCATTCCCCTTCAATCACTAAGTGTGAGAGAAGCACTAAAACACATAGGCAAGTAGCTGAATTAGATTGACGAAAGGCATCCGCCGGATATAATCCGCGCTCATTTTCCGCTCATATAAGTCAATTCATAATCTATGTGGAAATCTCTTTCGTTAAGAGCCAGTTACGAGACTTATGTTCGTGACATATCGATTGTTTTCCTGTTGTTGCTGCCGCTGACAATCTGTAACGCGATGTCAGTATTTGTCGGTCACTTTCTGAACTTCTCAGACTTCCCGGAGATAGCGAAAAAGTTCTTCTACTTTTCCGATTTGCTGATTGGCATTTACCCGACGGCGCTGTCTGTCATCACCACTTATTACCTGTCGACCAAACATAACGTCAGCCCCATGGTCGTGGTGCCTTATGCACTGGTGATGTTTATTGCGGTCTCGTTGTCCAACGGGCTGGTTGCACCCCATACCGGTTTGCCTAACAACCCGTTGGTGGCATTGCTGACTGCGATTATTTCCGCGGGATGCTGCGTATCATTCCGGCTGTATCCGTTGGATCCGTCACGGATAGACTTCGTCAGTTCCCTGTACAAACAGGTTGCGCATTTCTTTGGATTTTTGCTGCTGACCCTGTTACTTACCAAGCTTACCGGCGAGGTCATTGAAAGCAGTAAGCTGGTTCAGCAGGACATGGTTCTCAACCCGCTCACCGTCAGTGGTGGATTGTCTTACCAGCTGGTTCTGGGGTTACTGGGTGCGGTAGGCATCAACGGCCACAACTTCCTGTTTACTGCCAAGCAGCAGTTATTTGCCGATACCCAGCAAAACCTTGCAGCCTGGCAAGCCGGGGATGCGCCCCTGAACATTCTTGGCCAGGGTTTCTATGATGCGTTTATGTCGATTGGCGGCTCAGGTAACTCGCTTGCGCTGCTTATCTGTATCCTGCTGTTTTCCAAAGATCGCCGGCACACGACCCTGGCGCTGTCAGCCATCCCGCTCGTCATGTTCAATATCAACGAACTGCTGCTGTTTGGCCTGCCAATTATCTTCAACCCGACGCTAATTGTGCCGTTTGTACTGGTTCCACTGGCAAGCTTTATCGTGGTCTACAGTGCGATGTATTTAGGGCTTGTGCATCCGGTGAGCACCATTGTGGACTGGATGACCCCACCGTTTGTCAGCGGATACCTGGCAACAAACAACAGCGTTGGCGGTGTTATCCTGCAGATGGTAGTAATCGGTATGGGTGTAATGATTTACCGCCCGTTCTACCTTAACTATTCTTCATCGGCTCGCGGGGATACCCGTTCAATCTTCCGTAAGCACGAACTGGAACAAAGTACGCTGAAGTCATTTGTCGGTGATGTGAGCCAGGCCATGCGCGGTTACATCAGCAAACATGATGTCAGCCGCCGGGTGAGTAAGATGCTGAGCAGCGGTGAGTTCGTGATGTTCTACCAGCCACAGGTACACCTGAAAAACAGCTCTCATCTGGCGTTTGAATCATTGGTTCGCTACAAGGATGAAGAAGGCCGCCTGATGCCGCCCGTCTTTATTCAGGACTTCATGCAGCTCGGCGCTATCAAGCAACTGGATCGCATGGTTATCGAACTGGTGCTGGCAGACATGAACAAATTGCCGCTTGAGGCCGGATGCAAAGTGGGCGTCAACGTCTCAGCGGAAACCATTGCGGATCCGTCTATTGTCCGGTTTATCTCACGCCGTCTGGAAAGCTATCAGGTTTCACCCGGCGCGCTGGAAATCGAGATAACCGAAGAAGCCATTCTGGAAAACCACGAGCAGATTTCAGCAAACATTGATGCTTTGCAGGCGCTTGGTGTTACGGTTGCCATCGACGACTTCGGCTCTGGTTATGCATCATTCCCTCACCTGCTCAAATACAACTTCGACAAAGTAAAGCTGGACCGTTCCCTGCTTCTCAATACCCACGAAGAACGCGGACAGAACCTGTACCAACTGCTGGCAAAAATCAGTGAGGTGACCGGCTGCGCGTTGGTTGCAGAAGGTATTGAAACTTCTGAGGAAAAAGCCTTTGTCGAACAATGTGGCATCGATATCTGTCAGGGATACTACTTTGCCAAGCCAATGCCACTGGAAGAGGCGGTAAGTTGGGCTTCTGGGATAGCCTCTAAATAGTAAAACGAAGGCCGCTGAAACCAGCGGCCTTTTCCTCTTCTACATTAAACAGCAAGTGACTTTTTATTTTGTCAGGGTCACTACGTCATCGTAAACCCTTCTCTCCCAGCTCTGAATTTCACCGGCGTCATCCATCACCGGGAACACATAAACCGGGGAGATTTCCGCAGACCAGGAACCACTGTCGGCTTTTCGAACATTCACTTCAACGTGTCCGTAGTGCTTACCACCACTCACCAGCTTTTTACCTTCCCAGGTCTCGGGAGCATCAAGGTGAGCAAGGAAAACCTGATGAGGGTTATCCAGCGATACGTCGTATTTGCCGTCCTTCCCGAAATACGGGCCACGGAGACCGTCACCACCAATGCCCACATCATAAAAATGAATGCCATCGACAACCGAGTGTTCGTACATTTCATCATGTCCGGCAAACACAGCATCCACACCATATTTCTTGAACAACGGTGTCAGCACCCGGACTGGCACACCAGACTGGTTATCCTGCCCTTTTTCAAATCCCTCTCCGCCGGTTGGAAAACCATGAGGACCAACCGAGTAAGGAACATGGTGGAACTGCACAAAGGTAAATTGGCTGTTTTTCTGTGCGTCGGCCAATTGTTCTTCAAGCCATTGGTATTGTTCGGAACCCGGGTTGAAGTCAGGTGCATTAATGCCGCTCAACCGCCAATTGGTATCCTGGCTTGATTTATCGGCTTTACCGTCAGAGGTATCAATGGTGATATAAGTGATAGGCCCATAGTCGACCCGATAATACCTGTCCTCGAACTCCGGTCGCTTGCTGCCATTGTCCGGCATATCAAAGTACGCCTGATAGCGGGCTATTGCCTGTGCGGAGAACTCTTCTACGTACTCTTTCGCACCACCATCCGGGCCGGGATAGTTTTCATGGTTACCCAGCGCAGGCAGAATTGGCACGCTAGAAGCAACCTTTCCCAACTCCCCGGCATTGTGACGCCAGAACTCATCCCAATCGCGTTGTTCATTACCGGATTCAACCAAATCTCCGGCGATGGCGATAAAGTTTGGTTCGCGTGACGAAATAACCTTCATGTTCTGCTGATAGCCGACGGTCTGATCAACAAGATACTGGCGGTTGAAATCACCAAATGGTTCGGACCACCGCCGTGTTTTACCGGTGGATTCCGGCTCTGTCTCTGAATCAGAATAAATTACGAAACGCACCGCACTGTCTTTATCTGGCGCTGTGGAAAATACCGAATTATAAACTTCGCCGTTTTGCGTAACGGTATAGTTATATTCGGTTCCCGCTTCTAACCCGGAAATTTTAACGCGATGAATATAGGGTGCTTTAGTATTTGCTAACTTATTACTATACTTTTCAAGTTCGGTGGGGAAATAGCTTAATTCCTCGGCTAATTTAGGAACTGATGTAAATGCCTTACTTGTCGCCCCACCCTGAAGTTTTACTTCCCCAGGAATCTTGTCATTAGATAACCACATGATTGTCATACTGTTATCTGTTGGGTTCTGCAAATAAGGATAGACACGGAACGAATCGTTTTCACTTGCGAAAGAATAAAGACTACAGCCACTTAATAGGCAGGCTGTAATAAACTTGTGTTTCATGGTTCCTCCTGATTAGGCTAAAAATTTCCTTCATCCTTTTGGCTGACCAGCCGAAAAATAAATAAATCAAAAAATACCACTCACGTGAGTGCGAGAAGTAAAGGTTACGGAGCAACTGCCGTCGAATCGAGGAATCCTCACAGACCAGGCGCCGCCCTCATTACAATAACCAGATAATGAAACTGTTTAATGACATTCTAATCAGTTGTTCAATTTTTTATTATCGAGCCAGATCACATTTCTTGGGTTTTATTCATGATGCGAATTAACTTTCATTCAACCAAACCCGAAACCTATTTTTGAAGTCAATCAAAACCATAAAAATATGTTTTTAAATATTTTATAAAGGTGACCAACTTCATAATGAAAGATTTATTACATTCCCAAGAGGCTATTCCTTTCATTTTGCAATATGCCATACGTCACACTTTGAAAGAATGCATAGTCTCACTTCACTTTTTCCTTCTTTTTTTGTTAAAGACATTGCTCTTTCTACTTCTTTTCAGTGTCGAATCCGAAGATAAGCTCAACCAGAAACTTATATTCACTCTTGTTCATATATTTCTATGGCCAAGCATTTTGTCACGACGTAATAAAGCAATACGCAATAACACGCATTATTCATCTTGTAATTTATCTTTTTTCCCTGACAGGTAATCATTCCAATCGCCTTAAATGTTATGTTATAACATTTCTTAGTCATCACAAAGGAGGGTGATGGATGGAATTAACCCCTGTGCCCGTCATCGCAGCACAACAGCTTTGCGCCAACGGTCAACAAGGCTGGCGAGCAATCACAGACGTGAGCTTTTCCGTTAAACAAGGGGAATGCGTCGCGGTTATCGGCCCGAATGGCTGCGGGAAATCCAGTTTGTTGAAAACCATTATTGGCGAATACCAAACGGTATCCGGCCAACTGTATATCAATGGCTCAGCCGCATCTCAGTTACATCAAAGGCAAATGGCCAAAATGGTAGCCGTTGTTGCCCAGCACGAACATGCCGATCCCCGCTTGAGCGTCTGCGAGTATGTTTGGCTTGGGCGCATACCCCACACATTTTGCTGCAACAATAAACAACATCAGGAAAGTGTTGAACAAGCACTGGAAGACGTTGGTCTGTCAGACAGTGGGCACCGACTCATTGGTTCCCTGTCCGGTGGTGAACAGCAACGAGCAAATATCGCCCGCGCCTTTGCACAGGAACCCAAGCTCCTATTGCTCGATGAACCCACCAACCACTTAGATCCCTTAGCCCGGCTGGAACTGCTTGATCTGATAAAGCGAAAAGGGATTACGTCGGTCGCCGTTTTACATGATCTCCCTTTAGTGGCTTCGTTTGCTGACAAAGTGCTCTTGATGTGCCAGCAAAAATGGTGACTTACGACTCACCTGACGTTGTGATGCAAAATCAATTTATCACCCCGGTTTTCGGCCTGAATGTGGTGACATTCAACCACCCCAAAATTTCCACCTCGATTCATCACTTCGAAGCTGCACCGTCTAATCAAACAGTCACATCAATAGGAGTCGCGTAATGAAGTTGTCGGTATTACTCCCTCTCTTTTTTCCAATAGCCGTTGCACATGCGGCAAGCACCAGTTACCCCGTTACCGTCGATAACTGTGGCAGCCCGCTGACTATCGAGAAACGCCCTGATCGGGCGGTATTTCACGACATCAATATGTCTGAAATGGCGTTCGCACTTGGCCTTCAGGACAGCATGGTCGGCGTTACCGGGATTACCGGTTGGTACAAGATGTCACCATCGTTCAAGGAAGCGTTGGGTGAGATCCCGGAGCTTGCACCGAAATATCCGTCACTTGAAACAATGATCGCTGCTAAGCCAGACTTCTTATTCGCAGGCTGGAATTACGGTATGAAAGTCGGGGGAGAAGTGACCCCTCAGACCCTCAAGCCTTATGGCATCGACACCTTGGTATTGTCTGAGAGCTGTATTCATACCAACAAGCTGGAAAACGGTGCCAGTATGGAGCTTCTCTACGGCGATATGGCAAAGCTGGGGGTAATATTTGACCGACAGGATAAAGCAAACACGTTAGTTGCTGCGTGGAAAGAACAGGTTAAAGCCATCGCACAACAAAAAGCACAATCCGGAAAAAGCACGCCTAAAGTATTTCTGTTCGATTCAGGTGAGGATAAACCGTTCACCGCAGGCAAATACGCGATCCCCACGGCAATGATCGAGGCAGCCGGGGGAACAAACATCACCGGCGACATGCAAACAAGCTGGGGCAGAACATCATGGGAAAATGTAGCCAGTGCGGATCCGGATATTATCATCCTTCTCGACTACCAAACTGCATCCGGTGCTGAGGCGCTTAAGCACTTTTTAGAACAACACCCACTGATGAAACACACCAGTGCTGTCAAATCACAGCGTTATGTCAAGCTGCGCTACGAGCAGTTAACACCGGGGCCGGCTAACATCGGGGCCATAAAAAAACTGTCTGATGCTATTCTGGCACCGTAACGCGAACACTTTTAGCGCTCGATGAAAATAACGAAGTATCAACTGGCATGGTTGCTGGGTATCGGCGCCATGCTCATTTCATTTGTATTCAGTTTGAAATTCGGCTCCGTGCCGCTCTCATTTGATGATGTGATTGAAGGTTTGCGCTCCTTCAATGGCAACGACATGAGCATGAACAGCCGAATTCTCGCAGATTTGCGGTTACCAAGAACACTCCTTGCCATTATCGCTGGGGCGGTCTGGCAATGGTCGGAGCCCTATTGCAAACCTCAACAAGGAATGATCTCGCAGACCCATTTTATTCGGCTTGTCTTCAGGTGCCTCTGCGGGCACTGTGTTGGTGATCACGCGGCTGGGCGATGCGCTCGGCACATGGTCACTTCCGCTGGCAGCATTCTCCGGCGGGATTGTTTCAGCCTCAGCCGTGCTGATTCTCTTCTCTATCCAAAAGAAACACGGCAACAACAACCTCATTCTGTGCGGGCTGGCGATCTCATTCCTGTTTGGCGCGGTTACCAGTTTTCTGGTGTATTCCGGCGATCAACGTGCTGCAAGTTCAATCTTGTTCTGGACGATGGGAGGACTGGGACTGGCGCGTTGGGACAACCTTATATTTGCTGCAATAGGCGTAATGTGCGTCATCGTACTGATTGTTATTCGGTACCGGGAACTGGACACGTTGCTGGTCAGCGAGCAGACCACGCATTCACTCGGTGTCAATGTCCACAGACTGCAAAGCGAAGTGTTTCTCTGTTGCGCTTTTTGTACCGCATCCATTGTGGCGCTTACCGGCGTGGTCGGGTTTATCGGACTGATGGTCCCGCACCTGGTTCGTCCTTTTTCCGGAATGACCCACAAGCTGGCACTTCCCCTGGTCGCTATTTGGGGTGCCGTCATGTTGACCTTGGGGGACATTGTCAGCCGCACTATCCTTGCCCCACAAGAGTTGCCGGTGGGTATCGTCACAGCCGCTCTTGGCGGGGTGTTTGTGCTCTATCTTGTCTGGAAAAAGCCGGCTCGGTAATTCATTCCTCCGTCGAAACAAACTAGCTCTCTCCGTCGTCCCGCCGCAGCGGCAACGACAGAGAGGATATTGTAGTGACAACGTCAGACCTTCAAAGGCTCATTAGCCCAACCGGTAATGGAACACCACATAAACCGCACTGACTTCATCTGTATCAAGGCTCCGGAAATCGGCGTGTCCATTATGTTTAAGCTTGAGTTTTAGGTTTCGGGCAACACTGAGATCGTCAAGGTTTAACCCGGCGTCTGTAACATTAATGGTCGCCTTATGGATACCGCCATACGCCGCATTTTCTGCCATGGCTATCTGGTCGGACTCGGTAAAAGTGCTGTCCTCGTTTTCATAGGCCAGGTGCAAATGGTAATCACCTGCCCGCTGCACTTGGCGAACACATCGATCTTCTGGACTTCGATGTCCCGATGACGGGTGAAGAACGGAAATGCAGCCACACCGACGGTAAACACCATTTCCTGATCTGCATCCCCTTGCGGATTAAGCCAGCGGTGCCATTCCGTGGGATGGTTGTGGGTCAGGCTCACCATATTCATCAACGGCTGATCACTGAGATCTGCGGCATTCGCCAGGAACTCATCGAGGTAATCCAGCGCTTTTTCCTTGAACAGACCACCGGCTTCCCGCGCCGTGTAATCAACCCGGAGAATCACATCTGCAATGGTGTCATAGTCAAACTGGCGAAGGTCACTTTCTGTCGTCAGCTCAATCATCCAGTCACTCACTGCCCCCGCCCCTTCAAACGGCAGGTAGCGATTATCCTGGAAATTGAATTCAAACAGCCCGCGATCTACCTGCCCGGTACTGGTGGCAATGCCGGTCACCGGCACATACTGGGTGCGGAAGCGGCTGTCTTCAATCAGCAGCCCCTCATCATTTTCATGTTCATAGTTGCCCTCGCTGTTCATGGCGGTATTCGTCCGGTAAGTGTTGGACAACAGCCTCAACGAACAACTCACGCTGGTATTCGGACCCACAATACAAGGAATCGTCAGGCTGACAGACTTAATGCGGCGGAAGTAGTGCCCCTGGAAGTCCATATCAAACAGCGTTTCAGGCAGGGAAACGTAGCACTTGCCGGTTTCCCGCAATTCCACCAGCGCCAGCGGGTCAAGCAATGCCAGTGATACCGGTTTGCTGATTTCAAGCTCACGGTGGTTTTCATCAATAAAGGACTTTTCCATCTGGCGCAGTGCCAGCCGCAGTTTCTCACCGCTGGTCAGCCCCTTTTGGCCATTGTCCCAATAGCCGTATTCAATAAAGCTGGCGGCATCCGTACCCCGCTCGTAGTGGTAGGCTTTTTCCGCTTTTTTCGCCATCTCGTAAGCGAGGTTATAGCTTTGGCGGAACACGCTGGAAAGCTGCTCTTTCATCCACTGGTAAAGCTCTTCGTTGGTAAATTTCTCTTCCAGGAAGCGCTCTACTTCTTCCGCCTGCTCGATACTGTGCAAGTGGTTCTCAAGTTCCTTTTCAGCCACCGAAACCCGAATTTCTGCTGCGGTGATCTGCTTGTCGATTTCGATGATCTCTCGGGCAGCCTGGTTGACCTGCAACGTCCAGTCCTGCTCCCGGCGGATATAACCCGCGACCTTGGACGCCATCGCTGCTTCTGCGGTCAGCCACCCGGCTACCATCTCCGCCAGCTTACCAAGGGAGTCTGCACCGCCGCCGAGCTGGACACCACCAAACCCGCCACTGACACCCACACCTACAGGCTCCCCTTCCCCGTTAATCTGGGGAATCAGTTTCAGCCCTGCACCGATTGCATGAACCAGAGTTGCGCCGGCGTTCACCCACTTGGCCGCTTCAGATTTATTCAGATCTTCGATTTCTTTGCCAATCAGTTTGAGGCCGCCACCGGCATCTTCCAGTGCGGTGTCGACATCCGGTAACAGCTCTGCAATTGCCGTATCTGCCGGAAGCTGGCTGTCAGCGTTGAGGTTTGCGGTATCCAGGCTCGGTGCATCCGGGATTTCAAACTCGTCCACCCCGAGCATACCCAGGTAATGCTGCGCCCGGGCCTTTGCCATTTCCCGCCCTTTCTGGATATTTTCAAGATTAGCGCGGGCTTCGAGGATATTTCGCTCCCGAACGGCCGTTATCAGCTCCCGGGTTGCGGTTTCGTGTGAAGCCCTGAGCCTTGCCAGTGCTTCGCTGTCTTTTTTCTCCAAGGCACCAAGCAATGCGCTGCCAAGCCCGACCAGATCGGAGCAGAACTCATTGGCTTTCTGGATAAGGTAACGGAACCGGTAAATCGGCGGCGGGCTGGAAAGATCAGCCAGAATACTGCCAATAGACAGCCCCTGGGAGCGCGCTTTGACCAGTGCAGCCGGATCAATCGGAGGCGGGAAGAGAGCCAGCGTGCGTTCGACGCCGTTTATGTCGCGGCAGTGGCGAATATTAAACAGCCGCTCAGCGACCGTATCCCAATAGCTCATGAGTTTGTCATTGTGCGGAATGCAGAAATAGAGCGTCGAGCCCAGCCCAAGAAGACTGTTGCCCGGTGAACCGGATACCGGGTTCACATCACTGCTGTACGGGAACAGGTTCTCCAGCTCTACCAGCGCATTGGAGAAATCGTCCCACCGGGTTTCCAGTGTGAGGTAAGACTCCGCACTGACCGTTCCCCGACGCGGGATGTTTTCCGGTCTTGGCCCCAGAATCTGGCTGGCCATGACATAAAGCTGCTGCGCTTCATACACGCTTTCCCGGGTGAACTGGCGGAAAAGCGAATCCCCCCAGTCAATCAGGTTTTCAATGTATTTCACCACCGTGTGCTTCATGTAACTGAGCGGCCTGTTACTGGCAACCAAATGTGGGTCAAACGGGTTATCCCGCCATTCAGCAATAATCGCATTTTCACTACCCGAACTGGCACCAAGCTCCCTAAACCAGCTGTCCAGACTTTCTGCGGCAGTGGTTTTGAAGGGCAGCACTTTCCAGAAACGGGCGGTTTCTTCCTGCCCGATTTCAGATTCTTCATCGGTGGTGGGGTCAAAGATAAAGTGGAACCAGCGCATCGCTGCTTCGTACTGGCCGTTTTTGCTCAGCCTTGTCGCGATATAAAGCGGAGCGTGGTAGAAAAGCTCCCAGTTATAGAGGCTGTTCGCGCCATACACATCAAAGCAGACGTTTTCCTTGAACAGGGTTCGTTCAATAAAGTTTGACGGTTTCTGCACAAGGCCATCCGTAAAGTTCGGGTGGTACTGCGCGGTAAACGTTGCACCTTCGTCCGATTCCAGTTCGGTATCAGAGGCCATCAGCCATCCAGACCATCGCGGTTCATACGCAATACATAGTCTGCTGAAAACGGGTGGTAGAAGGTGTGGAACTCAAGGCCGGTTTCATTGCGGGTTTTGATTTCCCACAGGAATTTACCTGCCGCCATATCAGCACCAAAGCCGGTACCCGAAAACGAACCGGCCAGCTTGTCTGCATAAATCACTTTTCTTGCCGCAGGTTGGCCGCCGTCATCAATTTTCATCGGCATCGACATGGCTCTGGCCTGTTGACCACTTTGCCCCCGCGCCTCTGATTTCATCATCAGGACAACCGGCTTCACCGTACCGCCCAGGGCTTCTGCCCGGCGCATAAAACCTTCTGCCGGAAAACCTTGCATCGCATCGTTACCCACCAGAATGGTCGGCATTTTGGCTTCACCGATTCGGGTGACGCCGGCCTGGGTTAAACCTCCGGTACGAGGCCCGGCAATATCACCGCCTCCCAGTGTTGGCTGCGTATCCGGTGCCGGGTCAATATCCGGTCCCCAGCCGCCGCCAAACACAGGATCGTCCGGAATGGGTGGATCGACCCAAGGAACATCCGGCTCCTGCCAAGGTACATCCACGATAACCGGGTCGAGGGGCCGCACAATGTCCGGGCGGCGTATCCAGTCGACGATTTTGATCGACACGGGTTTAACAAAATAGCTGCGCCAACGGTCACTGTAGAAAAACGGGCTGACCAACCGGTTTTCGTTCCGCTCGATATTAGCCGGGTTCAGCAGGTTGTGGCGGTTGTAGGCTTCCAGATACGTGTTGCCTTTGAGATCCAGCACGTTGGTCAGGCTGCGTTTCTGGAAAAACGACAGGTACGTGCTCCAGTAGTGACTGGATGCATCCGGTACCCAAATCGCCTCTGGTGTTGAAACATGAATCGGCGCTTCAATGTCTGAGAGGTCAAAATAGGCCTGGTGTGAAAAGTGCTGATGGTTCCAGATGGTCAGGCGGAGCTGATTGGTATCCGGGTAAATATAAGACTGCAGCGACAGGTAGGCACGCGGCCCGATGCCACCGGCAATCACGGTGTATTCATTGGAAAGGTGCGCGGGCTGCCATTTCCCTTCCACGTATTCACTCCAGCCAAGCCGGGTTTCCCATTCCCTCCGGGGTTCCATCGTCGCCACCGACTGCGTAGCTTTGGTTTCCACGGATTCGTTTTTGTCGCCCTTTTCAATCAGTTTCTCGTTGAGATCCAGCCAGAAAATAAACATCCGGCCTTTCCAGACCACCGGCGTCAGATGAACACCGCTGTTATTCCCGTCATTGGTGGCGCGAATTTCCACATCCACCGGTTCCCAGCCGGACCACTTGCCAAACTCATTCCAGCGCCGGTAGAAATAGCGGTGCGGCGGCGACTGAGTTCGTGCAAAGACGTGTAGGTATTTCAGCTCGCCGCTGCTGTATTTTTCCTCGTGGGAGGCCACCACATCAAGGTGGGAAACCATCGCAAGGCTGGACAGGTAATTGCGGAATGCGGTTTCGACGTTGCGGTCTGAAATATCGTTCTGAGCAAGGTAGGATTCCAAATCCTTGAAGAATACCGACCGGTCCATGCGCCATTCCGGCTCCAGCCAGTTTTCCGGATACAGGAACACTTTGCGGTTTGCTTCCCACACCCGGTAATTTTTCATCCAATCCCAGCGTTCCCGGTCAATGGCACCCGGTGCAACGCCATGCTGATTGCCGCCATTGACATCACTTTCGAGGTTCAGGAGTGTCCGCTGGACAAACAGCTGTATGGCGGCGCTGGCCTGCACGACCCGGGAGGTATCCATGCACGGCATCATCTGAACGTCTATCAGGAAGTACTCGTAAAGCCCGTCTGCATTGGTTGCGCCCCAACTCTTAATGGCAGGCTTGGTGAGCAGGTGCTGGATAAGCGCCTGCTTCTGCCGTTCCCGGATACCGTCATTCACTTCCCCGGCAAGGGAGAGCCAGTCCTCTTCGTTATACTTCGCCCGGACGGCATCTTTCAGCTCCTGGGCAAGGGCATTGAGCGAGTCAAAATCCGACTCCGGCTGGCCCCAGGCATCCACCGTATCAACGGCGATGCCGGTTTTGCGCACCAGTTCGACTATATCGCCGACCCGGCTGAGCATATCCGCATTGGCAAAATCGTCCACATCCAGGCCAAAGATACTGTCAACGGCAAAATCGACGGCGACTTCATCCCAGCCCGTTGCATCAATCACCAGCGCCTTGATGTCTTCAAGGTCTGCAGTTGCATTGCTGGCAGCTTCAAAAATGTCGGTCAGAAGGGCGTGATTTTGCGGGGTTTTGTCACGCAGTCTGGTGTAGTGATAAATCCGTTCCCAGTCTTCCGGCGTCAGCGCCATCAGATCGATATCGTCGAAGTCTGCACCATACACCATCAGGTGTTGAACATCGTTTTCGCTGAGCGCGAATCCCTCAGCAAACAAGGCGGCCCGGTAAATCACTTCCAGGGTATCCACAAACACAGTGGCAGCGTCTTCCGGATACAATGCAGACGCCGGGATGACAGTGGGTTCACTGCCTGCGGTTTTCCAACCAAGGCTGATGCCGGCATTCTGCGCAGACTGGCTGTAGTCGAGCCGGAGCAGGTAAAGGTCGGTGGCATTGAGCTCAATCACCACCTCTTTGCTGGTCATGGCTTCACCGGACGTTTTATCAACCACCAGCTCATCGTTCAGGTAGAGGAAAAAGGCATCATCGCTGTCAGGAACATTCACAATCAGTGTGTGCTCTCCGGTCACCCCGGGGGCCAGCATCGCCTGCCAGCGTGCGCTGAATCCGGCGGCAGGAATTGCTGGGTCCGGCGAACCATCTTCCCAATCAAAATCCACCACAGGATCAACATCCAGAATGCCGATGGCACCCCAGGCATTGTCCGTAAAGTAGGAGGCAGACAGACCCTGCACCGACGACGCATCGAGCAGAGTCTCGACATGCGGTTCAAGCAGCAGGTTTGCCATTTCCGCACTGACACCGGTCAACGCCACCACTTCCTGCGTCAGAGCCTCGCTGCGCAATTTATCTTTGATAATCGGGATAAACTGCTGGTAGATAAATTCAAGCTTATCGACGAGTTCCAATGGCTCGGCCTGAGCCGGGTGGTCCAGCAACAACGCATTGGCAAGCGGCAGGTCTGTAAACACGCCGTCGAAGTTATCAGCAATCACCGATTCCGGCAGGGCGTAAAGCGCATCTACTGCTTCGGCGAAGCTGGCGTTAGTGTTCGGTAAGCCTTTCAATACAGCCCGGTCATCGTCGCTCATCACCCCGACACACACCAACCTGCCGCTGCCTTTGGTATAGCTGTAACGTTCGGTCAGGTTATCCGGAATAACAACATCAAGGTTGGCGTCTGCCAACGCTTCATGCACACGGTGCCCTCTGCAATTTCCAGCAGTTCCCCCACGGCTTCCGCGCCGAATGTCAGGGTCAGTTTGTCCCGGACCGCGGTGACGGTCGGCTCTTCCAGCACATCCGGATGATCATTTTCAATGCTGTTGTACACCGCGCGCAGGTTGGTGAGAGCATCCAGCGCCCCGCTGCCATCAAGCGCGACTGTGGACGATTCATCAATCACCCCGTCGACAATGTATTCAAGCGTTGAGCTCTTAAAGCCGGAGTCCATCACATCTTTGCAGGTATGGAAAAACTGCAACGTCACTGCTGGGTCAACGTTGTTATACACACCGGCATCGCGATCCCAGGTACTGAATGGGTAGGTTTCGAAAAGATCAATCAGACGCACCAAATCCACAATCTTGAGTTTCAGTGATTTTGCAAAGGTGACAAACCGATAGAGGGTGCTGAGGTTCGGCATGTCCAGCGTATCAACTGCGAAATCAATAGGTCGCCTTACCCCGCCTTCAATGACTTCTGCACTGGCAAGGATAAGATCAAGGTCGTCAGCGCTAATTCGAAACGCCGCAAGAATGGCGGATTCATGGTCTGCCAGCAACGTTGTATTGCTGGTAAGGTAATTGCCCCACCCGTCCGGCTGAAACGCATCATCAATACCCTGCGCTCCCCGGTTGAGAAAGAGCTTTCCGTACAAGTGTTTCTCACCTTGAGTATCAATGTCACCCCAGAACGTCGCCAGTTTGTTATGTTCCAGTTTGCTTTCCTGGGAAAGCTCAAGCACAGCGGCGAGATCTTCGAGGGTTTCGGATGTGATATCGGCATAACCCAGCGAACTGAGCATCAAATCCAGCTCATGCGCCGTCCAGCCCAGTATCCGCCAAAGCCGGACAAACCGGTGATAGCGCGACCAGAACGCCTCCGGGATGCCGGATGTACCGCCCCCGGCATAAAGGCTTTCCATGGTTCTCAGTGAGGTTGAATCCAAATCGCACCGGGATTCCGGCTCGTACAGCGTGACCACGCCCTGAAAATCGCTGAAGAATGCCGCCACCCAGATATCAAATTCCGGAGGGGTAATCAGCGTACCCGTTGCGGTACTGTAGTCACTGAGCGCCTGGCTGATTTCATGGTCATTGCTGCTTTGCAGGTTTCCAGCCTCAATCAGCGCCAATCTGTCATAGAGCTCCTGCCCGGACAGGCTCGAACCGGTAAACACTGCATCCAGGAAATTCAGGGCATATTGGCCGGGGTTAAGGAAGCGGGTTTCCACCAGCGACACCAGCTCTTCGTAAGAAACGCCGCTTCGTGCCATCAGTTCACGCACATTGCTGAGGTTTTCCAGTGAGCCTGCTGCGCCGTAGCCATAGAATTCATGTACCGGCCGGACTGACGCTGAGCCATCAAACTGTTCACCTGTCAGGATCGAATAATGTGCCTCGGAGAGCCCCAACTGCTCTGCATCCATCGCTCTCTGTTCAATCGCGTCCGGCTCCGGGTTGACCGCTTTCATGATAGCCAGCCGGCTGGTACTGAGTTTTTTGCTGAACGAACGGATGACATCCAGGGCTGATGATAAGGAAGGCCGAACGGATACACTTCCTGAGAGAGAATCCGGTAGGCTGCTGGGTCGGTATTTTGCGGGTTGGCCTGCAATGCCTCGGCTTCGGTATCGCCGGTGTCGTAGCCGGTAAACCCGGCTAAGCTGTCATGGACGGTAAAGTACTCCATGATTTCATTTACCAGATCCACATAAGGGATCAGGGTGTGGGTGTTCTCGCATGTCAGTAGCATATGGCCCAGATCCGGACGTCGCTTGCTGAGCATGTCCAGCGGGGATTCCCCATTGTCGTTTGTTGCGCTGTTTTTCAGAAAGCGCATCAGATCGACAAAATACGCCGACGGGCTGTAAACCGAGCTGCAATGTTTGCACTGGCAGATATCCGGGCTGCCAAACAGGCTCGCATAGTTGGGCAAACGATCTGAAAGCACCTTGCCAATATTCGGGTTTTTAAGGACAACACCGGGCGCAATAAAATCGGTGTATTCGAGAATGTGCATCGCAGCCATTTCTGCCCGGGCGCTTACATAGCTCGCCCGCTGGTGGATGGCGTAAGCCACTTTCTCACCGCCAACCTGCCCCCCATAAGATTTCACAAAGGACTTTTGAGGAATGGCTGCAATTTCATGGGATGAACCCAACCCGGCATTAAACATGACGGCAAGTGATTTTCTGTCCGGGCTTGCCTGATAAAGACGCTGGATACGTTTGAGCTCTCGGGTCGCGACCATGGCTTTGTCGCCGGCGAGATCTTCAATTTCCCGTTCAAGGCTGTCGATATTGATTGCGCTCAGATCCCGGTCTTCTTTGGAAAGCACCATCACCGCCGTTTTCGCCACGACGGAATCACCAAATTTGAAGCCGCCTTTCAGAATATCTCCGGCGATGCGCATTCCGGGAAAAGAGGCATCCAATAACTGCTCAATCGAGGTCAGATAGCGAATCGCACGCTCTTTTTCGTTTTTGCCCTGTACCGCTTCCGGCACACCGGATTGCTTGATAAGCCTTTGCCAGTGGTCGCTGTCCAGCTCTATCAATTTGGCAATGCTCGTAATACCCATTTCGCCTTGCAGCAATTTCACCAAGGGCGGATGGTTACCGGTCAGCAGGGTCAATTGCTGGGTAACCAGCAGGTTTTTCACCAGATCGGGCCGGTCTCTGAAAGCCGGCTGGCGTGGCAGGTATTTGTGCCAGAACTCCTCGCCGTCTTTACCGTCAAACCGGTTAACGGCAACCATAAATTCAACGCGCTCCCGCTTTTCAGGCAGCGCGGCAGACAAAAAGCTGTCGAGGTTTCCGCCCAATTTGGGATGCTTCATATCCAACTGGGCCGTCACGGCAGTTTTCTGCAGCCGGCCGGAAAGCTTGTCGAGATCCAGATCGTCGTGTCGTTGAATCAGCTTGTAGTCCACGGCTTCCCGCAACAGAGTTTTCAGACGTTCATCGGATTGTTTACCCACCTTATCCGGCTCAAGCTGAAGACCGGCGCGAACCATGCCGTACAACACTTCTCTGTCTTCATCGGGCCAGTTGGCAGCAAACGCATCCACATCGGCAGCGGCTTGAACGGCAGCACGGTCTGCACCGGATTTGCTCGCAATAAACTCCAGCTGCTCGGACTTACCGGAAAGCTGCCCGAGACGGATACCGGATTCTTTGATTTCAGGTTCAAGTGAAAGGGCAAGGCGGGCATATTCGGTATCAGGCCGGGAGGGAGTGGCCATGATATCAGTGCGATCAATAACACCGGTTTTGCGGTAACGATTGGCGTGGATAACCGCTGTACGGCCCACCACACGGTTGAGCTGACCGGATTGCTCCGAAACCAGCACCACAAGCTCATTGCCGAAGCGGTCGCCGTCTTCGAACAGCCAGTCCGGCATGGAAACACGGTATGCGCCGTCACTGTCAGTGACGCCTTCGCCCGCCGCGAGAAATCCGGTTTCCGGGGCGAGTTTTTCAATAAACTCCACCCCCTCACCCAGTAACGCCAGTCCACGCAGGTTGATGGCATAAACCGTGACATCCAGGCCACTAAGCGGACGCCTTTCCGGGTCGGACACTTTCCCCTCTATCAGCAGCGCTTCCGAAGGTTGGTCAGCCCCTTTTGAGTAAGGCATCGGCCAGAATCTCCCGGGTTTTCGCATCCAACAGCAAGCCACCGGTTTCCCGGGGGGAACGAGGATCAATACCATGTGTTTTCTGCAATTGCAGTATGGCTTTCAGCGACGTTTCGCCAGCCCGATTTCCGCGTTGCTCATCATCATCTATCGAATAACCCAGCGCTGTTAACGCCCGGTGCAACAAGCGGACACTGTCTGATTGTTCACCAAACCGGATAACCTTGTTTCTCAGTATCATGGTAAAGACCCTCCCGTCTTTTGTTACCAGTAACTGCCAATAAACCCTGCAATTCCACCGACAACAGCACCCACTGCAGCGGCAGGGGCTGCGCCCACACCGAATCCCCAAACACCAATTGCCGCACCGATTGCTGCGCCGGCTGCTGCACCCGATGCAGTACCGGCTGCAACGCCTGCTGTTCGCCCGTGCGATGGTGTGACTTTTCGTTCCACGTAATCACCCAACACGTTGGTCACTGCCACGCCTCCGGCTATGGCAGCGACCGGCATCGAACCCGCCAGCATCGCCGTACCGCCGACATAACCCGCGGCATCACTGACCAGCAGGCCGTATTCACCCGTTGCCATGTGCACGGCACCGGTATAGCCGGACATTACGATTAGCCCCAGCCCGCCGGAATAACGCGCCAACGCTGCGCCACCGGCCATGGTAGCTGCACTGCCCGGCGTCCAGGTATAAAGCTGGTACATGCCCTGTACATAACGGGCGGTACCGGCAATTTCCCCGGCTCCGGCCACATAACCCACTCCCTGCATTACCGGATTGTCCATCTGGCTGCCGGTGTAAATCGTCAATCCCCCACTGGCAAAGCCCAACACTGCATTGAGCGAGCCGTAACGAAGCGCAGTCGGTATTTCTTCCATCACCTGGGTCGTGCCAGATGCCGGACGACCCGTTTCTGCTTGGTATGTCGGTAACCCGTGGGATTCCACACCCCGCCCGGCAAGGGTGGCTTCCTGTGTCAGCGCCCGTGAATGGGCATCCCAGACAGGACGCTCAAGGTGGTAATCCGACGGTGTCAGCGGCCTACCGAGTCGCGCCTCAATATCTGCCACATCGTTGAGAGCATTCTGGTAATGGGGGGTATCCCGCAGGTAATAGTTTTCACCGGTGGCAGCTGCCGCCATTGCTTCGGTGTTACCCGTCGTGCCGGAATAGAGATGCAGGTTGCCAGGTGCCGGCTGCCCACTGGACAGTGTGGGTTGCCGCGTCCGGATAACTGCCTGAGTCGTCCTCGCCGCATTGGTTGTGGTCACCGGGCTGGGATCGTCTTCTACCGGTTCATCCGGGGGATCCGGCGGCGGTGGTTCAGGTTCCGGAGGCGATTCCGTGACAGGCACCCAGACATTCCAGTACTGACCATCCCAATATTGCCGGTAGTTCTGTGCCGTAATATCCGGATTCCATTGCCACCCTTCCGGGACAGCCACATTTTTCAAGTCCTGGAAAGATTCCTCGCCAGTCACTTCCATTTCCACAACCACCCGCTGCGACTGGGTTCCCGAGGGGTCTGTTCGCCCCACCGGATTGTTGCGGGAATACGCGAAAGTATTAAGGCCATCTACGAGACCGGCAGGGTCGCTGCTCAGCCAGCGCCCCAGCCAGCCAATCAGGTATCTGGCACCGGAATAATAGAGCCCGGTTTCTGCATCCCGTTCTTTTCCGCAGAAGCGATAACGCTTGAGGCTGAGATCTGTACCCGGTTTGCTGCTCCGGTAAGCTGACGTGCCAAACGGGTGATATTCCTCGTATGAGATCACTTCACCGTTTTTATCCAGCTCTACTGTGGCACTGCCGGTCAGGTTGCCAAGGGAATAGCGCTCGAGGTTTTCGTTAAGGGGATTGACGGGATCGCTGTTGGCTGTGTCGATGGTTTTGGTGTCAATCTGGACGATTCGCCCGGTGCCATCGCTGATATGCAGCGTCCAACGCTCCAATGTGATGTCACCGTTGGCATTGCGCTCCCGGTAGATCTCATTGGCACCCAGGTAGATTCTTTCGGTCCGGCTACCCCCCGGACGCTCCAACACTTTCCGCCTCCTGCGGCCACTGATGCCGTAGACAAAAAATGCCAGCCCCCCGCCCCCTAGGTCTACACTGGTGAGCTGATCGGCAAAATTCCAATCTAGCTGCGACAGACCCGGCATCGCCGTGATATTTCCAACACTGTCATGGGCATAAACCGCGCTGTAAGGCCCGCCGTCCGCATCCCCCGGCAGGCTGGTGGAATGCAGCCGGTTGGTCCGGTTGGCAATGTCCAGTTCGTATTCATAACGATACCGCCGTGTCCAGCGCCCTTGTGGCGTGGCGGTATGGTGGGAAATCTGCTGAATGTTTCCGACTACATCATATTGGTAGCTCTCGGTGAAATTCCTGACGGCCTGGCTGTCATTGCCATGGGGCAGTGGCGAGAACCCCCTGCCACCGGAATCCGGCTGGCTGTCCCATCCGGCACCGGCATGTTCTCTTCCGGTTGCCTCAACCAACTGGTATAGGGCGTCATACCGGTAGCGGGACAGCGGCTCGACAACGGCGTTATCAAAGTAATGGGTCTGCTGGGCCAGATCCCGGGATTCCATCAGGTTCCCGACCGGGTCGTACCGGTAAACCAGACGTTGCACGGACGCTGAAAGCGGGTCGGTATCACTTTTTCTGGCCGTTTGCGACACCAGCCGGTGGGTCAACGGGTCATAACCGAATTCGCAAAAAAGACCGTTCCCGTAACGCACAAACTCCCGTTCACCCCGAGCGTTGTAACTCTGGCCATTCAGGTATCGTTTAACCGCTCCGGCCCCGCGCACCTGCGCGTCCAAATGCTGGATAAGCCCGCCCTCATCAAAGCCGGTTGTGACAATGGTGCCGTCACTGAGCGTGCTGGATGTTACCCGCCCGATGGCATCGTATTCACCACGGGTGGTAAAGGCTTCGGCTTCGAGAAGCGGCTCTGCCGCCGCTTCAATATCTGCGACAAGGGAATGCGGCGTCAGGACGCTCCAGTCCATGATGCCCTGAAAGCTGCGAGTCAGTCTTCGCTGGGCCTCCAGCGCCTGACCACTGAACCTGGCCCGCATCACCTTGGTCACTCCGGCCTGATCGTATATCTGGTGCACCACCCCGACCAGGTTTCGGGCAACTGCATCCGGCAGACTGTCTCCATAGACGGTATGGCTGATAACCCGGCTCTGCCCGCCTTCGGTCATCACTGATGAAACCGGTCTGTGCAGGCATCGTGGGTCATGGAGTAAATGCGGCCCTGACTGTCCCAGATCCGGAACATCCGGCCACCGATATCGGGGAGTATCCAACGTTCGCCCTTTTCTGCGGTGTTGGCATACATCACTCCACCAACAAAATTGGACGCACCGAATGAGACTTCCCGCCCGAGTTGGTCAAACAGCCGGATATGCCGCCCCGCATCATCGGTTTCGCTGCGTATGGACGTGGTGTTTCCGTTACCAAGGTCTGCCACCGACAATGCCGGTCTGCCGAGCACATCCGAGTGAGCGACTGCCGGTGTGTTGGCATGTTGCGCAACCAGCCAGGCCACCCGTTTATCCGCATCTGCCGGGATCGGCGCATCCGGATCCGGGCTGCCTAACCCCTGATACCAGTCACTTTCCAGCACGGTGTCATTCTGGTCCCAGCCGGCGCTTTGCCAACTGCCGTGTTCGGTGCGTGAAAAAGTGCCGTCCGGGAAATCGGTCCGAATTGACCTGCCTACGGGGTCGTAGTGCCGTACTGCCGGCGTACCGATTTCCACCAACGCAGCTTCGGTTTCGTATTCGGGGTTCAGGCTGAAATAGGGCTCAAAGGACTTAACCGGCCAGCCTTTGTTGTTCACGACTACCCGGCCGTTTCCAACCCACCGGGTATCGGTATGCACAGATTCAAGCCGGTTCTCAGCTTCGTTCCAGCGAAGGGCATCACCCGGGCCTGCCTGGGATTTGACCATAACCGGCTCACCGCTGCCGTCGAAGTAAACATACTGTTCCTGCCAGCGTGTCTCTTCACCATCGGCCAGATCAGCCTCATGGGTTTCCCGGTTAAATACATGGGTGAAATTGGGTTCGCCGGTTGCCTGCCAGCGGTGCAGATCGTATTCAATGCGCTGAGTCGGGCTATCAAGGGTGTCGCCTTCGTTTTCACCGGCTTTGCCCATCACCGCCATTTTAACCACCAGACCCAACTCGTCGGTTTCGACGGCTGTCCGATTCATGTTGGCGTCAGTGATCTGCCACGGTGTCAGGGTTCGGTAATCCAGCTCGGCGGTTACCACCATTCCAAGGGCATTTTCATTTTCGATAACCCTCAGCAGATAAGGGTCGTAACGGACAAGGGACACCACACCCAGAGCATCAACCGCGCCGTCAGGCAGGTAAAAACGGTTTGCGGCCCCCACCCCGAACCGGGATGTCCCGGAAGGAATCCACCAATTGGCATCCCCCTCACTGTGGATATATCCGGCCTGCTCCAACATCTGGGTGGAGACTTTGCTGCCATAGCGAAGCGCCACCAGCCCCGGTGTCATCGCCAGTTGCATCCCCCGGAATACCAGTCCGAGAGATTCGCGCTGACCGAGAGGAAGCTGCGCAGCGAGGTTATCTGAACGGAAATACACCCGGCTGTGGGAAAGCAGACGCTTGCTGAGGCTGCGTCAGATTCCACCTCAAAGGCCAAATCCGGCGCAGCAAGGAAAGCCTGTTCAATCTCACCCAAGGTGAAGAAGCTGCTTTCAGGTAGCAACCCGTTCAGCTGAAAGGATTTCTGCTCAAAAGGCTCTCGCAAACGGAAAGCATCGTCAGTGTCGATGTCGTCGGTATACAGCGCCTGAGAAAGGGAAATATGGGTGCGGTTTTGCCGTTGCCACAGGGTATCGGGAATGCCATCAGGCCGTTGAGCTCGGGGGTAAGCCACTGTTGCGCCAAGCAATGGGAAACCCCTGTCATCACTTTGCAGTGTCATGGCATGGCTGATTCGCGGATCGTCGGGGTTCCGGTCATAGTGCCAGCCAATGGACTCCCGGCTTAGTCGCTGGAAAACCGCCGGGTGTTTTATGTCATCGCCCCGGTTTTCATCTTCCCCGATTTGCTCCGGCTGGATGCGCTTTAATTGAAAGCAGGACTCGTTCACCCGGTATGGGTTGCCCGCCAGCTCAGTCCCGTCATCGGCATAGATTTCCTGCCTTAACAAGGCTCCCCGCATCGCCCGCCAGACATCCAGCCACTCATTAGAAGATAGTTCTCCCGGCAATGAAGCCGTTTCTGGGTGGTATTCCGGTACGGCGGTATTTTCGAAGTATTCATCCCGGTAGCGGCTTTGCAGATCCACCAGCGAAGGCGGTGCGCCGGTATGGAACCAACTGACGGTGCGCACCGGGGGCTGGTGGTGGGCCTCTTCCAGCACATTTCCGGCAGGCTCCCGGCTGAATGACGTGTAGTTTTCGGTATCGATTTGCTCGACTTTACCGAACCCGCGAAATTCCCGGTCACGCGCATCAAAGTAACCGTGGTGGTAGCGATAGCTGCTGACAAAACGTGTATTGCGGATTTCGTCGACCACTTCTGTGTCGGTCACTACATGGACAGGAAACGGCACCTTAGTCGCCCAGGGTTTCCCGGCAAGCTGGTCTTCAAGGTAAAACCGGGTTGAGGTGCCGTATTGCCAGCTGACCGTCCGGCCCGAGCCATTTTCCATAGCAATCATCAGGTGTGGCTTTTTTCCGGCCATCAGGTCGACATAGCGAAGCGGTGAGCCTTTTTCGGCTTCCAATGCCGAAGACCAGACCAAGCAAGCGGTTCCGTTACCCAGGAAATCTGCCACTTCTAGGTGGCATTCATTGTTGAAAACCGGTATCGAAACTGTCCGAACATCACTGAAGCGGTTGCCGGACAAGTTGAACCAGCAACGCACTTCGCCATTGTCGACATACAGCAAATCCGCAGGTCCGGTGCCATCAACGTCAGAGATACGAATCCGGTCAGGCTCAAACACGTCATCCGGCGCAAATTCCGGCGCATTTGCCAGAGTCACCATGCGGCTGAACCGGCCATACCCCAGATTCGCCCAGTAACAAACATTTCGGTTGCGGATTCGCACAATATCCGTCAGGCCGTCGCCACTCATGTCGGCAAGAAAGATCACCTGTTCACGGTCAGAGAAAACACACCTTGGACCTTCCTGTTCATCCAGTGCGTGGGTGATCAGGCGACGCTCTCCAAAGCCCTGTTCACCTTCTGAAGGGTGCCACTGGAAGAAAGTGTCACCGCTCATGACCAGATCGGGTTTTCCGTCCCCGGTCAGGTCAATAACACGTGAATCCGGGTTCTGTTCACCCAATGCACCAGGAAAGGATTCAAAAGGAGTGAAAGAAGACCACTGGTTATTTTCTTCTAACCGAAAGTACCCCGGAAAATCGGGGGCGTGGCTGACCAAATGCGGTCGCCCGCTGGCAGTGAGCGGCTGCAAACGCAACGCACCGGTATTGAGCCCGGTCAGCGATGGTTTCTCCGGCAATGTGACAACCGGCTGAACTTTCCGTTCCCTTCACTCCGTTTGTAAAGCCAACGACCACCCTGCTCACTTAATACCCCGGCAAGTCCCTCACCAAACAAATCAACCCAGCGATATCGAGGCGGCATGACGCCCTGCGGTAAGTTGTCTGAGTCGTTTGCAGTCTGAATATCCGTGTTCCAGTTGTGTGGCTGGTAAAAATAGCTGACAGTTGGCAGGGTTTTGCTCTTGTATGCACCTGCGGCTTCATCAAAAAGATAGCCACGTTGAGTCACTGACTTTAAAAAACTCATTCCCGGAATATCGTTGTCGTTTTGCTCTCTTCCCGGAAAGGAGTGGTAGGTCAGTTCTGTCGCGCTGACAAGGCAGGGGTTTACTGGCAATTCGTTGAAGCGGTGGAACAATAAAACCCGGCGGCAAAGCCGGTAAGTCCGGATTTCAAAACCAGCTCTGTAGGTGGAAAATGGGTCATCGCGTACCGGCCAGAAATGAACTTCGTCCGGCGCAGGTTGGTCTATTTCGTGTTCGCCAAAATCAAACACATTTTCGAACAGGAAATCATTGTCATCCGGCAGCAAATCTCCGGTTCGGAAAGGCGTTTGGTTGCCATAAAACACACGCTTTAAATAGATATTGGTGCAGTTTTCGGCGCCCCGATTACGTTCCCAGAGCGTATCAGGCATACCCAAAAAATCTTCGTGTTTGTACCGGTAAACCACCAGGTTTCCGCGATCATCATAGGTATGTGAGAGCATCCACTGGAACACACGGGCCGGATTGGCCGGATCTGCTAACCGGGATTCAGGCGTAGGGCCGAATACGGAAATCACATTGGAGGCACTGATGGTGCGCCAGTGAATCAGGCCAGATACCTTGTCTTGCCACTGCTCAATGCGTTGCCAACTGCCTTCTGTCCGAGGTCGGAAATACCTGACGACATGATCTGCGGTCTCTCGCTCCCGACGCTGCCAATGGCCTCCTGACTCAATCAGTTCAGGAACAAGCTCTTCGCCGCCAAGGGAAAACGCATCGTCATTTTCATACTCTGGGAGTTTTCTTGTCGTGCTTCTGACTATCGCCTGCGTCGTGACATTCCAACCAAGGCCAAAAGCTCCCTGACCACCGCCGCTGTTGTAAGACAGCGCCAACGCTGGTGAAAAACCATTTCTTGCTGGCGTGACAGGGAGACGAATTTGCGACGTATTCGCACCGTTCACCGGGTTTACCTGGAAAGATTCATCAATCGAACGTAGCGCACCGCCCCCTTTCGGAAGCTCTACACCCGGTAACGTTTGCGGAACCGACAACGCACCTTCCGAATGCCCACCAGATACGCCAGAAATAGAGACGCCCTCACCAAAGGAGTCAGCGCCATTTCCGGTATTTTCCTGCGAAAAACGGTCAGAATATTCACGGTTCATACAATTAGCTCCCAGCCAAATCGCATCTTGCTGATTGGTTAAAGCTGCCCACCAGGCAAGGAATCGTGTGTTTCGTTCAGTTCAACATCGCCTGAACTTAATAAACAGATTTATTCAACACATCACTTCGAACACGGAAAAATCAAACATCAATGATGTGAGATTTAATGTTTAGAACAATAACTTAGACCACAAATTCAAATGACTCAATGTGGCCAGATATCTTAAAAATAAGGCAACGTTTTATTTAATTTGTGAACAACAAGTCACAAAGGAAAGCATTTCCTTCTGATAATCGAGAATTATTTTCTCTTTTAAGAGTTCGGGGAAATAATCACTCAATAAACTAGGAATATTTCCTTATCATCACCTGACTGAAATAAATATTTAACGAAAGCAAGAAGAGAGCCTCATTTGACGCAAACGTCCAAAATTCATTACATGCTTTATATTTCTGAAAAAGAAAAGAAATATCGCATTCTTTCCACACTCTGCATATGAGCCCATGCACATTATCCAATGCTAAATTCCGAAGCACCAGCAGTACAGAATGTCATTGTGCAAAGCGACAATCCAATAAATGAAACAACTCGTATACAATACTTGCCAGTAAGGGAAAAATCCCACCCAAATTAAATGACCACTTATATAGACTCACTTGCAATGAGTAGATAGTGTAAATATTCATTTCAATAATTAGCCACAAATCATTTCGTGCTATTCAAGGAAATAATAATGTTTAATTTAATCTCCTATAGCATCCTTTCAATATCACTGTTTTTTTCATCACTTTGCATCGGTACGGAAACGCAAAACCTATTGAATAAGAAACACTTGTGGGCTGATTTACAACGACATTTTGACGTGCAACCCCAAGCGTTTCATCAGAAAAAACAACTAATAACAACGTATCACTAAAACACATCAAGACCATTGAAGGTGACCCATCCTTTGAACATTATGAAACTTTCATTTCCGGATTTCCGTTGATAGAGGGAAATATTGTTATTGCCAGAAACAAAGACGGCAATATCATACAGGCAATGGGAAATTACTTACCGAACATTCAGAATGCCAATCCTGACATATTCACTCTCGCCAATTTAGAGATTAAGAAAACCGAAATAGAGCATATTCTTGATCAGGATTTTTCCTATTTTATTTTTGAGGTATCTGAAGCTTTTATTATTCGCCAGAAACAAATAGTTCCTGTCTATCGTGCTGACGTGAAAGGGTCACCGAGACAAAACACTCCAAGTACGA
This sequence comes from Photobacterium sp. JCM 19050, assembly GCA_001310455.1. GTDB lineage: Bacteria > Pseudomonadota > Gammaproteobacteria > Enterobacterales > Vibrionaceae > Parasalinivibrio. The sequence continues at coordinate 39,566 of BAXG01000006.1, read as the reverse complement.
AAATGGAGTACATTTTTGACGCGGAAACATTGGAGATCATCAAGAAAAGTGACACTTTAAACAGAAGCCCTCTGTTGGTGACAGGCGGTGGTATTGGAGGTAACAAGAAACTCGGGCAAGTCTGCTACTCGCCTTCTCCGGATAGCATGACAAATTGCAAAGCGTACCGATACAGCAACACTTTCCCTGCGCCTCATGAAGTCATTTTTCCGATTCGAACAGCCCTATTTTTCTGCTTTCAACGGCTATCCGTTTGTTGTCACCAAAGACGGCACCCAGTGCCAACTGGATAATCCTTATGTTGTCACCACCGAAAATCAACAGTCCAATCCCAACGATAATTCACCTTATGCTTATACCTGTTCTGCAAGTGCGGAATTATATGAGCCGACAAACATAAATGACAGTTACACCAACTATGAGAGCTATTCTGCCCTGAATGACGCCCATTTCCATGGCGGATTAGTCATGCAGATGTACCACAGATACCTTCAGGAACTCTTCCCAAACCAAACCACTGACTGTGACGTGAACGGTTATTGTTTGAAGAAGTTGAAGCAACGCACCAACGTCCGGGGTCTTACCGGTGGCGATATGGATCAAGCGTATTGGGATGGCGATACCGTCAATTATGGAAACGGCTTACATTACTACATTCATACTTCGCTCAGTATTGTTGCCCATGAGACCACTCATGCCATTACATCATGGAACAGCGGATTGGGTGCCCAGGATGTTGCCGGAGCAATAAACGAAGGGTTTTCCGATATCGGTACCATCGCGGCAGAAGACTACCTGGACAGATATATGACCGGTAGCTTTAAACAATCTCAAATTTATCGCGACAAAACACAAGACGGTAACCCGCAATATCAAAATAACCGTCGTTGGTGGTATGGCTGGGATGTTATGCCATTTGATACCGCTGGCAGATATTTTGAGGTACCTTCATGGGATGGCAAAAGCATTGACGATGCACGGGACTATCTGTCCGGAAATGGCACCCATTACAACGGCGGTGCGCTGAGGAAGTTTTTCTATAAGCTGGTAAAAGAACATAATTGGTCAATCGAGCAGGCATTTAAACTGGTACTGCGCGCCAATGTTACCTGTTGGACAGTGAACACCGATTTTGACACCGCAGGTGCCTGTTTCTTGCTTCAGGCAAATGCACTGGCAAACCCGAACATTCCCAACCATGCCGAAACCCTCAAACAACAGATCGATACAGCTCTTCACGCTGTCGGCATCTTCGCACCGTCAACTGGTATTTCGACCTTGCCATTTGCCAGCGAATTGCAATATAACACGGTTGGGTTTGGTGTTTCTTCATTAAACCTTGATGACATGGATTCGTTTGAGTTGCATTGGGAAGGTTTACCTGCCGAGTACTGGGAATCAACGTCAGGCTTGCCAGCTTATCCGCTGATTTACCGAATCAAAAGCTTCTCACCCCGGGAAATGGTGAAATTAAAGTTAATCGCAAATATGCGTGATGGAAGCAAACTAGAAGGATATCGGACCTATTTCAGCCGGGGTAAAACACTGCGGTGCGAGCCCACAAGAAACGTCCCCATCATTCACACCGATTCGCTGACGGTATCCGGAACCGATGTTCCTCTCTCCAACACTGATTACCAAAAAATCGAAACGTCTATTTCCACATCCGCAAGAACCCTCGATCTTGAGATAGCCAATAATGCAGTGGGAACCAATGCCAATCTACTTGTTGATGTAGATAGAAGCGGTCTTTTCGAAAACAATGAATGGTTAATTAAAAACCAGCCCATAAATAACCCTCAACTCACACTGATCTTATCAAACGATTTAAAGAGCGGCCCAATATTTATTCGTCTCGCATTGGCCAGCAGTTATTCCTTGAGTTCTGAGTGCGGTCATACAAGGGATGGCCAAATTATCGATTTGGTCATTAATATTGAAGATATACCACATTCTTATTCTGCCGATTTTTCGCATTCGGCAAGTACCGGAAACACAGTCGCTTTTTCCCACAACCTCCAGACCCCGCCAAACAACGGTGTAGATGACATCAATCATTGGTGGGAATTTGGTGATGGCAAGACTTCGCACCAAGCAAACCCCACCCACAACTATGGGTCTGCCGGAGCCTTTACGGTTCGTCACGCAGTCTACAAAGATAATATCAAAGTCAGCGAGCAGACTAAGTCCGTCAATGCCAGCACCGCGACACCCACTCCTCCACCCTCTGGTTCAGGTGGCGGCGGAGGTGGCTCTGCAGCGTCACTGCTGGTTTTGTTGATTGGGGTGATGTTGGTGAGAAGAAAAAAAGCCAGTGATTAACGTCAAAAAAGCAAACATTATTCCGTATTCATCCTCACGCCTATATTGCTAAGGAACCCAACTTACATCGAAAAAAAGGCACACAACCCCGTGAGCAACACGGCACTTATTGCACTAATACCACAAACAACCAAGAATACCTGTCAACGGATCGTCACTTCTTTGGAAAGGGAAACCCTATGACTGCCCTGCTCGTATTTGTTGGTATCGCTGTTCTTGTACTTCTTTATGCTATTTCCATATACAACCGACTTGTTACCCTGCGCAATCAGTTCAAAAACAGCTTTGCGCAGATTGAAGTTCAACTTAAACGCCGATATGACCTTATCCCTAACCTTGTTGAAACCGTTAAGGGATACATGGAGCATGAAAAAGAAACCTATGAACGGGTTATCCAGGCAAGAAACCAGGCGATTTCCGGTTTAAAAGCCGCGAGTGAACATCCTGAAAGTGCTGATGCAATTAGTCAGCTTGCAATGGCAGAATCCCAGCTTCAAGGTGCATTGGCAGGCTCAGTGTGGTGGTTGAAGCCTACCCAGAACTGAAAGCCAACGAGACAATGGAAAACCTGCAGGAAGAGCTGACCAGCACAGAAAACCGGGTTTCATTTGCCCGTCAGGCATTCAACGATTCAGTTACTACTTACAACACATATAAGCAAACCTTTCCGCCGGTGATATTTTCCAACATGTTTAATTTCACTGATGGAAAGCTGCTGGAATTCGCTGACAGTGAAGCCATTCAGGAAGCGCCTAAGGTCAGCTTCTGATGAATTTTTTTGCTCATCAGGAAAAGGCTCGTAAGAGAACCGGATTGCTGGTGCTGTTGTTCTTCCTTGCGGTTGTCGCTATCAGTGCCATTCTCAGCCTGGTTGTTGGCGCAGTGTCGCTGCACTACTCCGAAAATTATATCGATCAAGAACAACTGATTTCGTACAGCATATTATGTTTTGCGGGTGTATCACTGGTTGTGTTGTGCGCCACATTAATACGCCTTTCGGATCTTTCACGGAGCGGGGGCGCTGCCATTGCAACTAAACTCGGTGGCAGGCTCATTCCCTCTAACAGCCAGGCACATAGCCATCGCCAGTTGCTCAATGTTGTAGAGGAGATAGCGATTGCTTCAGGAATACCGGTTCCCCCTGTATACCTGCTTGAAAATGAACAAGGAATCAATGCATTCGCTGCCGGAATGAGCGTCGATAATGCCGCTATAGGAATCACTCAGGGAGCCATCGACACTTTCAGCAGGGATGAGTTACAGGGCGTTATCGCACACGAATTCAGCCATATTCTGAATGGCGACATGCGCATAAATACACGTTTGATGGGGTTTCTTTTTGGCATCATGTTTCTTGGACAAATTGGTGCTTTTGTCCTCGATATATCCTCTTCGAGTGCTCGTCGCTCCCGATCGTCGGACTCAAAAGGTGCAGCGGCAATAATGCTTGTTGGGCTGGCTTTCGTAATTTTAGGTTGGGTAGGTACTTTCTTCGGCTCCATGATAAAGGCGGCCATTTCCAGGCAAAGAGAATTTCTGGCAGATGCCAGTGCAGTGCAATTTACGCGGAATGACCAGGGTATTCTGGGGGCGTTACTCAAAATTGGAGCCAGCTCATCCAAGTCCCTGTTGTATTCAAACTCCGCCAAAGAAGCCAGCCATATGATGTTTGGTCAGTGTCAGGCCGTTGGCTTAAACAACATGTTTGCCACACATCCCCCTTTGGAAGCCAGAATTAGGCGAATTCAACCGGGCTGGAATGGGACATTTAGTGCTGGGCCTGCACATTCAAATCACTCAACGGTTTCATCTTTTGGTGGAGCAGCGCAGTCATTTGTAGGCAGCAGCTATGTACCTCTGGATTCGGTTATAGAAGGGTCAATGCCCCCAACACAGATTGGTACGTATGGAGAGCGTGTAATTTCCCAAATCCCCATCGAACTGGCTGCGCTTGCCCGTGACCCATTCAGCGCCAGGTTTATCCCTATCCTGCTCATCTTTGATGGCAGTGAAGCACAACGCGAAATTATTACGGAATACCTTGGTTCGGCAGCACAGGAAAAAAAGAATAGCTGGCTCGACTGTACAGTGCCCCCACAAACCCGGCTGGTACTGCTTGAGTTGGCGACGCCTGCTCTGAAATCACTTAGCGACACCCAGAAAAACCAATTACTTGATGTATTGGAATCACTCTCCAAAAGTGACAACCACTTCTCGCTGACTGAATGGTGCATTATCAGCCTCACAGAAAAACTTGTGTGGTCTTTCCCGCTTTACACCAAACAAAACAAAAGTTTTAACGATGTACAGGACAGTGCAATTTGGGTTTTAAATCAACTGTCCAACGTTTCCCATACTGATGAATCCGTTGCAGATATGACTTTCTTAAAGGCAACAGAACACCTCGGATTAGCACCGTCAAAACGAACACACCTGCAATCTGACTGGAATTCTACCAAAGCCTCCCTTCAGCAAATGGTGCAACTGAACCCCATGCAGAAGGAACGTTTTCTTGAGGCCTGCCGTTTTGCTATTGAGAGTGATGGGAAAATATCAGTTGATGAAGCAGAACTATATCGGGTTATTGCATGCTTCCTTGAAGTTCCGATTTCGCCATTGCTCCCGGATGACAAACTATAGGTAGGTACTAGAATCTGGGTGGTTTAACCAAGGCAGCAGCCAAACCCATTGTGTTGCTGCCCTCATCAAATTTAGCAGGCGTCTACCGCAGTTAGAACAGGCTGTCAGTTGATGATAATGTTCATATAAAAATTGTGTTGTTCAGAAGCCAAGATGACCCGTCAAATATAGTCTAATTTAAAAGTGCGATTCTTAATTGAAAGAAAATCTTTAGCTTTAACACAAAAGTAAATCATGTCTAAATTAGCAATCACACACCCATCATCCTCCCCATACAAATCAATATATTAAAAAACATGAAATATTATTATTTATGAAATTTATACCATAATGCGATATCTCATATTTAAATGAATCATTTTCAAACACTATCTTTTTCAAAGTCCCCCGTTAAAACTAGTCTCCGGTGTCAACATTTCTATCCTCACATATACAGCTTGTCACACAACGTCGTTTAACTACGATCGGCGGTAGCGTGTCTGAACTCAAAATTTAATGAATACAGGCTCACATAAACGTACTTTATGAAACCTATTAAAATAGTTTTAACCATTGCAGTGGTAGGCTCTGTGATGTCATATGCACATTATCTTTTATCGGATAACGATAAAGTTATAGACATTCTTTCCGAGGATAAAAGTGTGGTTTCCTCTGATTTTAAAGGTAAAGAATCCACTGCTGGTTCAAATAACATCGTTTTAGGTAAAGAAATATTAAGTGACGATGCGGAATACCCCTATCCAGTCCAGCAACTTCAAAGTGTGTTGGCATATGGACTGGTAAACGAAGAAGCTCCGCACCTTCCGCTTTTGGAAGGAAATCTCACCGAATTTTCTGATGACAATATTCAACAGGAAAAAATCGACCCTCCACAAGAAATAGTGGAATTGCGAAAACGTATAGAAAACCTCAACGCGCTCTCCCAATAAAGAAAAAAACTAACTTCCAACGAAAAACAGTAGGCTGCCATGATCAAATTATGCAAGACGCGTAATACGTTCGTTCGTCAAATTTTTGCTGCTTTCGCTTCTAGCGTGCTGTCGCTGGGCGTAACAGCGTTGAGCGTAACCAACAGTTATGCTTTTGCAGACGAGCCAAATCGTACCGCTATTCTGTCCGGTAATTTTCAGGCTTCCGGTGGTCAGGCTACCTACTCCCTACCCATTTCTGTCTCTCCCGGCCGGGCCGGCCACCAGCCAACGTTAAGTCTTGAATACCGCAGTGATGCACCTAACGGTTACCTCGGTATGGGTTGGAGCATTGGCGGGCTTTCTTCCATTACACGTTGTGGCAAAAACCTCGCAACAGATGGACGTTGGGGCGGCGTTAATCAAGATGCCAATGACAGATATTGTTTAGATGGGCGGCGTTTAATCGCTGTCAGTGGCCGTGATGGGGAAAACCTTACCGAATATCGTCTTGAAGAAAACGGTTACAGCAAAATTGTTTCTTTTGCAGATACAAATGGTGTTACCCATTTTAAGATTTGGAAAAAAGATGGCTCTGTCTATGAGTATGGTACTGAAGCCAGTTCTCAGTTTAAGCTTCCGAATAACAGTAAAGTTTATTCGTGGTCAATCAGTAAAATCATTGATATTGGCTCTAATGCAATTTCGTTTACCTATAGTAATAGTAATTCAGAACACCGCATCAGTGAAATTCAGTACGTGGGCGGTAAGGTTTCCTTTGAATACGATACGACAAGAGCCGATAAAACATCGCGCTACGTTTTAGGTCAATTATTATTTCGTAATCATCGTTTATCGAAAATCTCCACATTTGACAGCAGCGCAAACGAAATAGGTTCTTATTCCCTGCACTTTAACTCATCTCAATATACCTCTCGCAGTCTCCTCAAATCTGTTGAATATTGTGCATCCGGCTCTTGCGCGACAAAAGTCGCTTTTGACTGGAGTGGTCGAAAAAACACGGAACTTGGTGGTGCTCAAAACACCGGTTTTGTTTCCCCGCGCTTCTTTGATGCAGACCGTAACGGCATACTTGAAATGCACGGGTACACTAACTATGAACGCACTTACAGAGGTCTGAGTGGTGCGTCTCATACCAACATAAAGTCATTTAACCTTGGGGGAACGGTTAATGCTCCTGTGGATGAAATAGACAAATGTGAAGTGCCTTATGCTTCAACATACTTCGCAAATGAAAACGGGCATTTTTCTCAGTTCTGCCAGTTCAGTTCTTGCCCTAGCGGCACAAGTTGCGACATTGCCTCAAAAGGAAAAAACAGTGGTGATGTAAATGGTGACGGAAAAGAAACTTTATTTACTGGCAGATTAGCCATCGACATCAATAGTGACGGAATAGATGACAAGCACAATTTTGATGATCCATCCGGTGGGTACAAATACCAGATTACTGGGCGAGGTGAGCAATCTTTATCTGTTCCTTCCGGTAAAAAACATGCGGGATTCGCTGATATAAATAATGATGGTTACCTGGATGCTATATTTAAGTCTTCTTCCGGTAGCTCACATCTTAGCGTGTACTTGTTTAATGGTTATTCTTATATCTCTCCGACTAACATTACTGTCTCAGTTGCTTCAGACAAAAACGCACTTTTTTCTGACCTCAACAACGATGGGTATCCGGAGCTCATTTATGAGGGCAAGGTATATAAAAATAATTTCGGTACCGTTCAAAGTGGGACTATCCTCTTAACACTTCGATCCGATATCGCTTCTTTCCGTGATATCAACGGTGACGGCTGGGCAGATCTTATCTCTAAGCCAGAAAGCCTAACCTCGCGCAAAAACGCCTCTCCTCTGCGTCTGTCCAGGATAAAATCACCAGGTTCGAGGAGTATGATCGGGAATTCAGCGTTACCTATAAGGCTGCTGTTGACACCAGTGTGCATACACAGGAGCGATACTATAACTATCCGGTAATGAATATTACTCCGCGTCGTTATCTGGTTTCAAACGTTGTTAAGACACCTCGGGGCTACTCACCCACGACCTATAGCTATACCTATTCTGGTGCTAAATCGCACAGTAAAGGCCACGGTTTTCTGGGCTTTAAAACCATTACAGAAATTGAACATGCTGATGTTACAACCAAAACCGTCTCGGTATTTGAGCAGGAAGACCCGCTAAAAGCAGGTAAACCAAAAACCATCACGACGTACAAAAATGGGGCCACTAAAGTCAGTGAACGCCACTTCGAGTACGTGGTAAAAACCTGGCTGGTTATATTGCTGACTACCGTCAGGTTTATGCCAATGAAATAACAGACAAGCAATACGATATTGCAACAGGCAAGATTAAGACCCAGATTGACACAAGGGATCGCATAATCGACCGTTTCGGTAATTTACTATCCCAATCAAAGACACACTGGAGTCCAGACTTTCAAAATGCAGGAAGGTTTAAAACCACAACCTCCAACGCCTACCTTTCAACAGGCGTAAACCAACATCACCAGATCTACGATATCTCTTCCGTCAGCAATATCGACAACCTCAACTCAGTGCTTTCCGGCTTCAAAGCCGGTTTATCCAAGTACTGTGGTGCATCTGACGGTAAAACCTATTTCAAGGCCAATGATCATATTGTACTTATCCACGGTGATGTTGATATTCCTCTGGTCCTTGAACGCTACAACAGCTACTACCGGTACGATACTGACACCACCAATACCAACCTTGATGGACTGACGACAAATCAGGCTCTCTCATCTCAATCACAGCCAGTGAATTCGAATCTGCGTCAGCCACGCCATGTGGCAACAGTTACACCTATGCAGATGTTGATAGCGACGGACAGTATGAACTGACTACTTCAAAATCATCTCATTCTGAGTTGGTCACGGAAGCGGCAGAGAATTTCTGGAAAATTGGCGCGGTAACAGAAACAGTATCAACCATCAGTGACATCTCTGACGAGACAGCGATCATCAGCCGTACCCAAACCAACACCTTTGAGTACAACGAACGGGGGATGCTTGCCAGCAACATCACCAATGCATCGTCTTACGAGGGAGATGCGGATGCCAACAAACAGACCAAAATCACCTTTACCTATGACGACTATGGCAACGTATTAAGCCAAAGCGTCGAGGGAACAGAGCTTGCTGAGCGCAAAACCACAACAAATTACGACTCTGAAGGTTTATTCGCTAAAGCTACCGCCAATGCACTTGGTCACACCACGCAAGTCAGCTATAACAGCCGAGGGTTGATGACAAGCTCCATCAGTCCGCTTAAAGGAAGAACATCATCATTCTCATATGATGCCTTTGGTCGCCCGAAATCTGAAACAAAACCAGGAACCGGTAACACGGTCGAATATGATTATAAACTAGGCGCCGACTGTGTTTACAACACAGGCACCACAGCACGCTGTGAAATCGTTAAACCGGCTTCCGGCGGAGAAGTGATCACCCACTTTGACTATGCCGGCCGAGAGATTCGCCGCCTGCACAAAGCCTTTAACGGGCGCTTTGTTGTCCGGGACACCACTTGGGACAGAAACGGACGCAAAAAGTCCGTATCTCGCCCCAAATTTGTCTCGGAGTTTGGCACAGACGCACTCGTTACCTTTGAGTATGACGTTCTTAACCGGGAAACTGGAAAAAGCGAACCGGCAGCAGCAGGAACACTTGCCCATTTCAAAACCTCTTATAATGTTTTAAAACCAGCCTGACAGATGCCCGTTCATTTACCCATGAAACAAATCAGAACGTTATGGGGCATATTGTTCACAAAAGTGAGCCGTTAGGAGCCTTCCAAACCTACACCTACTATCCAGATGGCAAACTCCGGACTACAACAGATTCTGACGGCAACACCACGACTATTGGCTATGACAACCTCGGCCACCGGAAATCACTCGATGATCCGGATATGGGTGTGTGGTCTTACCGCTACAACGCCGCCGGTGAACTTGTCTACAAGAAAGACGCGAACGGCGTTATTACCACCATTGAATACGACAAGCTGGGCCGCAAAACCAAACAAACCGAGGGCGGTGCAGTATCTACCTGGACCTATGATGACCGCGGTGCACCCGGAACGCTTTCCTCCCACTCCGGTTATGGCAGCACCACCAATTATTACTACAACAACAGCGGCCTGACTCAGGAAGTGGCGGTAGAAACCAATGGTGAGAAGTTCAGCACTCACTATTTCTATGACCAATATGAGCGAGTCAGTCGCGAAGTGCGGCCGAATGGCATTGACAGTACAACCCAAGGTTTGGTGAACCTGCTCAGTGAGTCTGAAAATTATCAGGATCGTCTGGCCGTTGAATACGTGTTCAATGATAACGGCTATGTTTCTGCCGTCAGAAGCCCAAAAACTTACGCTGATGACGTATTTGCCAGTGCCAGCTTCCGCGAAGAGATTCAGGCACTCATCGATCAGGCAACATCACTCGCAAAACAATACCTGACAAGGGCTGAACGCTACGCTGCGCAAGAGACGTTCTTTACTGAAAAAGCCTCGGAATACAATGCCAAAACAATCAGTATCCATCAGTTAGACGCGTCATCCCTCGCACTCTTAGCGGATGGCTACCGATACAAGCAATGGTGTAACGCTCAGAAAATTTGCTATCTGAGGCCGGGCACTTGGGTACTGCTCCATGATGATGTTTCCATCCCCCTCGATATCACGCTGGATGGCACCATCATGCGGCTGGAAACAAACGAGTCCAATTATTCAGGTGGTGTAAGAAGTTTTGATGCGACCGTTCATGAGGTAACCGAACACGACTTTAACGCAGAAATTCTGGAAAAAGCGCACGATTTTATCCTGACTGACTACGACGGTGACGGTAAGAAAGACCTGATGAGTCAGAACGATATCTATGTGGCGAAAGCGGAAGGCACCTTACATGAGGAACTTCTCTTTACCGCTGACGATTTAGATACCGCAGCAACCATTGCAGGCACCCGCTACAAGTACTATACCGAGTTGGCTGAACAACTTATAACGCTGTCAGAAGAGGTCGCCAAATTAAGTGGCATTTACTGCAACAGCGCTAACCAGTTGGCAGGCGGAACCATTGATGGTGACCGTTCTGTTGGCGGACAGTGTTCAAACGACAGAACTGCCGACTCAAGTCAGGTTGAACACCTGCAAAAAATAAAAGGGGAATCAGAGAACAGCGCTGAAGACACCCGCAATTATATCTATTACTGGCAGCGCCAGGATACTGACGCCTATGACCATACCCTAGCCGAAACCTTGGGTAATGGCCTGGTCAACACCTATAGCCATAACCCAAATACCGGCAGGCCAGACTATATCGCCACCTACAATGACGCAGTATGGGATGAAACATCTGAGACAGCTGAAGTTGTTACCAATGTCTACAACACTCCTCAGACCTTCAATGGTTTGAAAAGTACGGGTCGTAATATCCGGTACCTGGAATACCAGTACGATAATCACAATAACGTGACAGAACGCTATGACGAGTACCTCGCATTCGGGACAAATATGCCTATGACAAACTGGACAGAGTGATATCCAATGACATAGTCCTTGATTCACCGGATCGTCACCTGCCCAATAACCCTGACTTTCCAGCCGGTTTCACTTTCACTTATGACAAATTGGGCAATATCACTGAAAAAGACGGCAACGTTTACCAATACGACAAAGTGAATGCTGGCCCACATGCCGTTACCAAGGTTGGTGACCTGAACTACACCTATGATGCGGTTGGCAATATGGTTTCTGCTAAACGTGACGGCGAAACGGCCAATGAAAGAACGCTGGAATGGAGTGCATTTAACAAACCAACCAAAATCACCCGAGATGGTAAAACTGTTGAATTTGCCTATGACGCAAACCATAACCGTTACCTGAAGACATCCAGTGATGGTGAAGAAACCTTCTATTTTGGAAAGACCTTCGAGCGGGTTAAAAACACCACAACTGGGGAGACACAGTACAAACACTTTGTCTATGCCGACGGAAAACTGATCGCGCTCAACACCCAAACCAAAGACAGTGAAGACAAACTGCTAACCAAGCAAATCCGTTACCTGCACTATGATGCCCTTAACTCTGTAGACATGATTACAGACGGTTACGGCAATATTGTTGAACGCCGCAGTTACGACGTGTGGGGTAAAGAGCGCACCGTAATCTGGAACAACTCCGTCAGCGATCCGGGTAACGTAGTGCAAGCCACCATCACCAACCGCGGTTATACCGGCCACGAAAAGATTGAGGAAGTTGGCCTGGTACATATGAATGGCCGGGTTTATGACCAGGAGATTGGTCGGTTTATTAGTGCAGATCCGCTTATACAGGCACCATTTGTAACTAACAGTTTTAACCGATATGCGTATGTTTGGAATAATCCGCTTAAGTATACTGATCCGACAGGGCACTATTCATGGAGTGAATTCAAGAGTGATGTCAAACGTACTTGGAGCAGGATTAAAAGCTTTTTCAGTGGGGGATCTTCAAGTAGCTCCTCAGGTCGGAACAATACCGGAGGAAGTAATGGTGGTAATGGCGATAGCAGTGGTAACAAAGATGACGATTCAGAAAACGAGGTTGACCTGCCTGTAGACGAGCCATCACCAGAGAGCAAAGAACCGATCACTCCAGTATTGACTGATCAAAAAGTTGCATATGGTCAGGATACGACTTTCAGATGGGGGAACAAGGATTTTGTAGGTGAAAACGACCCTGCAGTAAGAAATCAATTATTAGGTGATTCAATAAATGCAGTAACTGGTGTAAAGGACATTATAGATACAATCAATTCACTAGATCCTAACGCTCCAATTTCCAAAACATTACTAGCTGTCGCTTTCGGAGTCGCTAAGTCAAAAACACCGAAACCACTTGATAGAATGTTTGATAAAGCGGAAGATCATGTTACAGGGCATAGAGGCGGAGCTCACGGAGATATGACTAAGCCGGTGGGAGATGGCTTAGATTCACATCATATGCCAGCGAGGCAATCCAACCCATCTGTTCATCCGAATGATGGCCCTGCAATACAAATGGACCCACACGATCATCACCTAACTAGTAGTAATGGTAGGAACGGTCGCGCTGGAGCAATTTATAGAGCAGAAGTTGCGGATATGATCAATTCTGGGAACATGAGAGGAGCGATGGCAAAAGAAATACGTGATGTTCGTCGCGCATCACTTGAGGGTTCTGGAAGTCGAACCAAGTACAATCAAGCAATGGGCCAAATGCTGGACTATGCAAAATCACAAGGCATGCTTAATAAATAGGATAGGTGTAATGAAGATCGAAACTTATAAATCATTTGGCCCAGTTAAATTCGGCATGTCTGAAACTGAGGTTGTTAATCAACTCGGAAAGCCAGTGAGTATTCGCACTAATAACGAAAATGAATTGGAATACCACTACGATGAACTTATTGTTCGGTACGATGCTAATAGCAGCCATGTGCGTGAAGGCACTCTATTGCCGCAGATTTCGGGCCAGTTTCAAGTTAACGATCTGGCACTAAATTGGAAAGACGACCTATTTGCTACGCTTTGCCAGAGAGATGGCGATCCCTATGAGTTCTATGGCTATATAGTACTATTCAAGCTGGGTATTACGCTCACGGGATTCCATGATGGGGACGATTCTCAAAAAGCTATTTCAGCTTTTAGGAGTGGCGACTGGGATCAATTCAAATGCGATATGAAGGCTTTTAAGATCTGATCGCAACACTAAAAGGACAGTCACCCTAAGAAAATGATAAAAAGTGCATTTTCAGTAGAGTGCCAACAGAGTCGAATTCTTGGCAGGTGAAATATGATGCAACAGATTCATTTGTCATGGTTATGGAAACACTTTGATATATCCCTACGAAAGCACAATGAAGGTTTCCACGAAGAACCCGATATTTTTTGTGAGCCATGTATTCAATCGGAGTTTATTGAAATACTACCAAAGAATACCGAATTGGTCATATTAGACGTACTATCACAAGGAAGAGGTTCAAGTGGAGAGTGTCTTAGAGTAATTGCAAAAGATAATTTAAGGAACATGGAATTTGATTTACCCGCTTGTAATTTACTCCACCCATCCCCTTTCATGGTATTCGGTCGCTATCCATTTAATTTGGATGAAATTATACCTAATGAACAGTTTCTTGAGCATATCAAGTGTGCAAATGAAAAATAAAAAGTAAATATTCAGAACAAACTATCATGACCCAAGCCAGTATAATAGAAAGCTAATGAAATGACAGATACTTTAAGAAAATGATATTTAGTCATTCTTCCGGAGGATGGAGAAATAAATTTGTAGCTGTCCCAATAATAATATAAATAAATTTAATATTATTGAAATGAAAATCCACAGGAATTAAAATCATACTTTTCTCTTCAAGTTGTATTCGTTTGGATATGCTCAGTTGTCCAGGAATTGATAGTGTATACATTTGCTAAACAATCGGTACATAGACTTGGATGGATTAATTAGTAGAAAGAATAGTAGCCTTTAACTATAGATAAATGGAATGTCGAACCAAAAAGGAGTCAAGATATAAATGGGAAACTTCGTTGGAATACCGACAGATACTGCTTGAGGCATGTAACTATCCTCTTACTGTTTATTGCATCAATGAAATCATTCGCCGGAATAGAAGTATTCAATGTTACTCATGTAGGAGTCGACCTATCTCAACAAACTCTTTTCGTTGGCGTATCTCCCTCATCTAAAACAAGTTCATGCATTGGTTTACATGAGTTCAAATGGAAATTAAACGATTCCGGGGTAAAAGAAATTCAGTCGGTTGCTTTAGCTGCACATGTGGCAGGGAAATATATCAAAATAGGCGTTTTGGAAGGTGGAACATGTGTAAATAGTCAGCCTACGGGATCCTGGGTAAGAATACAAAACGTAAACTAAGTGTTTTATTCAAAATATTTCTACTAGCGTTGGACTCTATGATGCCAAAGTTTATAACTAACTATTTTTTCAAAAACCCAAATGATTCTATCTAAATTTCTATATTAATCAAATTAAATCATGAGGTAAGTATTTTAAGGAGAAAAAATGAAAAGCTCTTTCACATTATTACTAACTATATTACTATCAACCATGTGTTTGCTGATGGGCTTATGTTAGATAATAGGCAAATCACTCTGGTTCTGGTTAATGGAGCAGGAGACAGCCCCAACTCAGGGACAACCTGTATTTCTATAGATAGCGGGTTAGCGGACGCTTGCAGAGGCTTTGCGGCTATAAGAAACAATAATTCCGCATTACTTTCCGCAGCTCTTCATGCAAAAGCCACAGAAAAACCGGTATGGTTTTATTATGATGATAACCATGGTAACAACCACTGTCCAGGCAGGGTATTTACACCCTGCGCTGTAATAAGCATTGGATTAAAGTGATAAAATTCATCCTACAATCACAGCATCATAATTTATTTTACTTATGGGAATAATATGAAGGCTTTTGTTGTTATCACATTATTTTTTCTTTTTACATCAATATCAGTATCTGGAGAATCTTCAGGCGTAGGCACAATTAAACAACTGTATGTAAAAACACAGGGTACTTTTGTACGGATTGTGTTTTCAAATACAGCCATTAATCCCGACAATTGTGAACGAGCAGACTATTACATAGTTGAACTGGATGGGGGTATTGGCGGAAGCAGATTCCTTTCAACCCTTCTGACCGCCTATAAGGCAAACAAGACGATCCAATTTTGGGTTACTGGATGTACCAGGGGTAAATACTGGGGATATGCAAAACCGACAGTTAATGACATTTATCTTTATTAATATTAAGGGCACCATCAATGAAAACCTTAGTTTTCATAATAATTATCCTTTCTAAACCCGTATTCGCCACACAGCAGATATTAACTGAAGTGATATATACAGGGGTGAATTCAAATAATATTGTTTTTATTACATTTTCAGATACCCTTCCAGAACCTAACTGCCAGAGTAAACAACTTTGGATAAACCTAATGCACCAGAGAAAGAGAAAGTTCTTTCAATAGCACTCTCAGCCATTCATACCGAGTCGACAGTCAGTATAAAAACAAATGGGTGTTATAAAGGTTACCCTACTTTTTTATCAAGTGATACAGATTGGGGTTGGATATATATCAAATAGAATTTGAAAAATATTTCGGCATAAATCATTGCGAGGGACTTTATGGTGTTTAAAAGAGCAATTTTTATAATCCTACTGCTAATGATATCAAGAAACGTTGTATCTGCAGAAAGTTACCTCTCAGGCACAATTTCTAATATCACAGCAGTAGGAGGGGCTTTACTTATTATGCTGGATAGTGTCTTACCAACAAATTGTAGTGGTTCTCCATATAACTGGATGATGATTAAAAAAGAAGAAACAGTAATGATCAGTGTAGTATTGATGATGTGGAGCACAGGGAATAAAAACGTAACCATATATGCATCTGGTAGAGAGCACAATGGTACAGGTTACTGTATTGTAAACCAAGTAGATCCACATTAATTTTAAATTTGGTTCTTTTAAAAGTTAAATTACCGTGTTTATTATGGCAGAACCATTTATGAAGATTATCATTATATTATTACTACTCGTATTTACTACACCGGGGTTTGCAAACAGTTCTTTCTCTCAAACTACGATAAAAGGACTAGTTGTCCACGATTTCGGCAATGAAATATTAGTTGAACTATCTTCGTCAGTTAGTAACTCAGAGGGATGCTCAAACAACTCAGTATTAGCCCTTCGCAAAACCCACCCTTCCTTTCAGGAAATGTATACAGCTCTGCTATCTGCCTTTCATGCAAACACAAGGGTACAAGGTTGGGTAAATACCTGCCATCAGTGGGGTATGCCCGTATTGACAAGACTTGATATGAAAAAATGATACTTCTTTAATTTTCATACTCATCATTTTTAGGACTCAAAATGAACAAATTTATCTTTATTTTCTTGGCAGTGTTTTCGACTAGCGTTACAGCTAACTGGAAACATTATTTGCAACCAGTGGAACTACTTTTTGAAGGTCGCGATAGTGGGTCTCGTGTATACATCGTATTTGCACAGAAATTCCCTACCGATGGATGTTCACAAGATGGGCACTATATTCGAATATATGGTGATACTAAAAAAGGTGAATACCAAATAAGTACACTTCTTACAGCAATTGCTGCAAATAAGCATGTGTCTCCTGCAATATCCGGTTGTGACGATTGGGGCAGACCTGTTCTTTTAGGTATTAGGATAAATTCAGGAGGTTAGTATAGATGACAACTAAGACCTGGAAAAGTTTAGTGATATTCTTCTCTTTATCTTTTGCACTTAACACTCTTGCAGGTACACAAACAGGCACCGTAGATTATATCATTGTAAGGGCAAGTGATGGACTGGTATATTTTACTATTTCTGGAGATACTGCTAGTTATAAACAGTTGTGCAAAAACACTTATTGGATGATACGGGATGAAAATTCTAATTCAGGAAAGCAACAATACTCGATGATCTTAGCAGCACATGCCTCAGGAAAAAAAGTTCGAGTCGTTGGAATGGGTACATGTATTCGTTGGTCTGATGGGGAGGATGTCAATTACATCCAAATCCTTCAAAATTGAAACCATATAATAAGTTAAATTAATATTAACCTACTTTATACAAGCACCTTAATCTTTATATTAAACACACCTTCAACTCCGGATATTCATCTGTCGATCGTATACAAAAAAATGTTGAAATTTCCTTTCATTCTATAAAGGCAAATATATGTCGTTCATATCACTTTCTCGATTAATTAAATTGTCACTACTTATTATGATCATTTCAATTCCACTGATTGTCTCAGCGAAAAGTATTGTAGATGACGCAAAAATAAATAGAATCCATCTATTTGAAAGACCAGCTCCAAATGGTTCCGCGTATATTACATTAAATAAAACTAGAAATACCAGTCCATGCACTGGAAATCAGAATGAATTCCATATCGACCTAACAACCAAACATGGGCAACTCCTATATTCACACGCATTATCAGCATTTCATGCAAAAAGTAAGGTTAAGATTATTGGAACAGGTATTTGTGGTTTATATAGTGTAGAAACCATATCCGACCTTCAGATTTATCACTAAAAAGGATATGTGATGAGGAAGCTGGTTTTTATTTTACTAACAATATATTTAGTCTGGCCATTCCAATCTATAGCTGCCGCGAAATGGTGTACTGGAAAAATAATATCTTCTTATATTGGTTCAGATGGTATTGTATACATTTTGGGGAACTGGAAGAATGACTGGACCGCAGTATGTAACCTGAATTCAACTTGGAAGGGCGTGGAACAGGCGACCTGCAAGGGTTAGGTTTCGTACATACAAGTCGCATATACAACTAAAGCCAATACAATTGTATATTATGGAGATATACCTAGCTGCTTAAAAATAAGCACTTATACTAATTCTCCAAGCCCAGGATATATAATGATTAAATAGTTTACGTTAGTGCTATTTTAATAACCTCTCTTAATCCTAATGATTCCCTGCTAAAAGAATGATCTAATCTTAATGTACTACTGCGTTTAGATAGTTTTCAAGCGAACTATAATTTCTTGTTATATCTCTCATCTTAATTAAGGGAGCTACCTCCAGTAGCCCCTTTGAAGTGTTACAGCGTCACTCACTCAAAATTCCCAATCACCCGCTGTTCTCCACCATGAATCAGTGTTTTACCCATCGCGATAACACTGCTGAGTGTGTAGTCTTGGTTGAAGATACAAACGTCAGCATCACTTCCTACAGAGATCGCACCTTTTTTGATACCGACTGATTTCGCTACGTTTGCAGTCATCATACCGAGCGCGATTTCTGGCGACACTCCCCTTTCAATTAATTCCGGCAGCAGCATGGCGTTGGCATTTACCGGGCTGCGGTAATCGCCACCATGTTGCCACCTTCGTCAAACTTAGGCAGGCTGCCATTACCATCCGAGCTGACGGTCAGGTGTTTCGGATCTACACCGGATTCCAGAGCTGCGATGACCGCTTCGGAAGGTTCGCCAAATGCACAGCTTCCGCCTGACGTGATATCAATATGCGCGCCGGCTCTTGCGAAGTTTATGGCATCAGCAAA
The DNA here is from genome assembly GCA_001310455.1 of Photobacterium sp. JCM 19050. Taxonomy (GTDB): domain Bacteria; phylum Pseudomonadota; class Gammaproteobacteria; order Enterobacterales; family Vibrionaceae; genus Parasalinivibrio. The sequence goes on along the minus strand of BAXG01000006.1, from coordinate 20,539 downwards.
CAGGGTTTTGTTACGTGCAACGTGTGTCGGTGAAAAATGGTGGCGTGGTATGCCTCGTGCAATGATTTCTTCAATTTGCTCCAGCGGATTTGGCAGGTCGCCCATATGCATGTGCAGAATCCCCTTCTTACCTGCCAGCATACCGCCCATTCGAACATCGGAGATGACACGCATCAGCTCGTCAGTTGTAGGGAAAGAACCGCGGTGGTCAGCAATAGCCATTTTCACACCCACAATCGGATTCACAAAAATCAGGTCATCCCGGATGCTGCCGGTAATGGTTACTGTAGGCACCTGGTAAGAGCCGGTGTGGAAGTAGGTAGTAATCCCTTCGTCGCGTAACCCCATAGCTTTAGCATACAGATCGCGTGGGGAACGTGTTGTACCGTCAGTACCCAATACACCCACTACTGTAGTCAGACCTGCCTGAATCAGGCTGGAGAACTTCACTGAAGGTGTACGCGTTGACAGGCCGCCCTCACCGCCGCCACCGGTTAAGTGAACATGCTGGTCGATAAGGCCCGGCGTAACAATTTTACCTGTAGCATCAATCGTTTCGCATTCCACCAGCGTCGGTGCCGACAGGTCTTTGCCAATCGCAACGATCTTGTTGCCGGCAATCAGGACATCTTTTTTTCCAAGTGCTTCAGGTGCGTACAGGTAACCATTTTTAATCAGGGTAAACATCGCAGTTCTCTTCTTATTGTTAGATTGTCAGTTCAGGTACAGGATTTTCTGTTGCCTCGGGCTGAGGCAAGGTTTGCTTAAAGCTCTCAACCAGGTTTGTGGCGTGAAGTACCAATCAACACAGGCTCGGGCCAGGATGCCAAGGGAGTCGATGCACTGCTGGGGCTTATCAATCACCAGATGGTCCAGTGCAACCGGGATTTCTGTGCAGCCCATAATGACCGCTTCAGCGCCACATTCAATCAATGCATTAAATGCCGCTTCCAGGCATTCCCTGCCTTCAACCAGATTTCCGGCTTTAACTGCATAAATTCCTTGCATGACCTGCTGTTGAATATCTGAATCTGGAACAATGCAGTCGACACCATGAGCAGCGAGCGCTTTTGGGTACAGCCCGGCCTTCACGGTGGCATCCGTCGCCAGCAAACCGACTTTTCGGAAGCCACGTTGGTGGATGTTTTCCGTCACGCTTTCTATGATGCTGATGGAATCAATTTTGGCTTCCGCTTTCAAACGGTCATACCAAAAGTGTGCGGTGTTGCATGGGATGACAAAAAGATTTGACCCACCGTTTTCCAAATCACGCAAGCAACTGAGTAGTTTGGGGAAAGGGTCATTCCCCTGTTGCATGATGGCAGCGGTTCTGTCCGGAATTTGAGGAACATTGGAGACCATCATTGGCACGTGGTCCTGATCAGACTTGGCCGTTGTGAGCTCTATCACTTTGGTCATAAAAGTCACTGTTGCCAGCGGCCCCATCCCACCTAACACGCCTAATTTCTTGAAGTTTTGTTGCAGCATATCGTTATTTCCTTTGCCACGATTCTGGCCCTTTCCATAACGAAAAATCTAATGACACGGCACACATTTATGAAATGCCGAAATCGGCAAGATGATGCAAAAAATGCATAATCACAATCTTCAATAAAACGATTTTGGTCACACCTTCCGGGTGAATTAACCAACTGGAAACACCCTGATATGAACATCGAAACAAAATGGCTCTACGATTTTTTAACACTTGCCGAATTACGTAACTTTTCGCAGGCAGCCGAGCTTAGGAATGTCACCCAGCCGGCATTCAGTCGTCGGATTAAAAGCCTCGAAAATGCGCTCAATGCTGAACTTATCGACCGTTCCAAAACGCCGGTTGAACTTACTGCAAGTGGCAAGCAGTTCCGGATTACAGCGCGTTCCATTATCAGCCAGTTCGATGAAGAGGTAAGTCGCCTTGCGGGGCTTTCTATGCTGGGCGGACAAGCAGTTCGAATAGCCGCTCCTCATTCTGTTGCCACCAACCTTCTGCCCGATTTCCACCCTGTTATTGAACACAAAGTCCCGCATGCTGCATTAAATATTGAAGCTGTGGATGTCGATGACGCTGTTGAAGCCCTTCAACAAGGGCGATGTGACATGCTTATTGCTTTCAAAGAGGAGCGGCTTCTGTTGCCGCCTTATCAGCATGTCCATCTCGGTCAAAGCTATCTGGAGTTAGTCACAGCAAACAGCCCCGGCGGAAAACCACTGTTCAGTTCAGACCGCGAATCGCTGCCTTGGCTTTCCTATTCTGCGGGCAGTTTTATGGGCCGTGTGGTAGAACCGGTAAGAAAGTCACTGCCGTTGCAGACCACATTTTCAACCTCTATGTCTGACCTGCTCAAAGCGATGATATTGCGCGGGTTGGGTGTGGGCTGGCTGCCACGGTATGCCATCTATCATGAGCTCGCGAATGAAAAACTCAGTGTCATTGGCCAAGGGCGCTACTCGATTCCGATAGACTTGTATGCTTACCGATATGAGTCCCGGCTTCACCCTGCTGGTGAAAAAGTCTGGCAAGCCCTGTCGGCAGAAAAGCTGAAAACACTGACCGTCTGAATTAGTTTGTGCTCTAACGAATGATTAAGTGGGTGACATTTTCACATCACACAAGACGTCGCACGCTCAGCCTAAACGGTAATTTGAGTCTCAACATCAGCGATCGAATCTACAGTAACTCTATCTGTCGGGATAAAATTTTGTTTTGACCTCTAAGTAATGATCCATGTCTCGGAATAAGAAGCTCGCTTTGATGATTGTTATCGCATTGTTATATTTGATAATACACATCAACAAAAGCAGTGTTAGTTATGCCGTCGACGGATGCCGATACATGGGGAGGATCCCCGTTTGTAAAGTTTGATAACGTTCAAAAGAGTTACGATGGTGAGTCCCTTGTGGTTAAAGGATTCAATCTCTACATAGACCAAGGTGAATTTATTACCCTGCTCGGCCCGTCAGGCTCCGGTAAGTCTACCGTGCTGATGATGATGGCCGGGTTTGAACACCCCACCCACGGCGAAATCATTCTTAAAGGGCAACCTATCAGCCAACTTCCTCCCCATAAGCGGGGAATTGGGTTGGTCTTTCAGAACTACGCTCTTTTCCCGCATATGACGGTTGCAGAAAACCTCGCCTTCCCTCTTCAGGTCAGGAACCTCCCAAAGTCCGACATCGAAACCAAAGTCAAACGCGCTTTGGATATGGTTCGGCTTGGTGAGTTTGGGGACAGGCGTCCGGCACAACTGTCCGGAGGCCAGCAGCAGCGCGTCGCCGTTGCCCGTGCACTGGTTTTTGAACCCGAGCTGGTTTTGATGGATGAACCGCTCGGTGCATTGGACAAAAATCTTCGTGAAGAAATGCAGTATGAAATCAAGCATATCCATGAAGATCTCGGTGTCACCATGATTTACGTGACCCATGACCAGTCTGAAGCATTGACCATGTCAGATCGTATTGCGGTATTTAACGATGGCATTGTCCAGCAACTTGCTTCACCGCAAGAGTCTATGAGCGTCCCGCAAACGCATTTGTTGCCCAGTTCATTGGTGAAAACAATCGACTGTGCGGAACGGTCACGCACCTTAACGGGCAACAATGTCAGGTCACGATGCCAACGGCCAAACTATCATTGCAAACCCCGTAGCTGTTGGTGCTCAGGGAGATGACTCCACCCTTTCACTTCGCCCTGAGCGAGTGATGATTGAGCCGGCACCGGACAGCCTCCCCAATATCTTTGATGCAGAAGTCAAAGAAGTAATCTACCTCGGCGATCATCTCAGGACTCGCGTTGAAGTCTGCGAAAACAGCGAATTCATTATTAAGACCCCTAATGCCCTCGGGCACCCGTCACTCAAGCGTGGCGAAAAGGTCAAAGTTGGCTGGTCCTGGGAGGATTGCAGAGCTTTGGATCCGTCTTAAACCCTCGGCACATTTGAACGTGCTTTTCATCTGAAATGGAGAAGGTTATGAAAAAACTCGCGTTAAGCGTCATGGTTACAGTCGGCCTCGGCATGGGTGCCGCGACGGCAAACGCAGAGGACACACTCAATGTTGTCTCCTGGGGCGGTGCGTACACAGCCAGCCAGCAAAAAGCCTACCACGAACCGTGGACTGCCAAGACCGGTACCAAAATTGTCAACATTGATAAGTCTTCCAATGCCCTTTCCGGCCTTCGCGCTCAGGTTGAATCCGGCAATATCACCTGGGACTTGGTGGACATGCTGCCGTCTGATGCAATCGTTGCCTGTGATGAGGGGTTGATTGAACCACTCGATCACGATGTCCTGTTGGCTAAAACCCCAGATGGAAAGCCGGCAACCGAGGACTTCGTCCCTGGCGCACTGACTGAGTGCTTTGTCGCGTCTATCGTCTACTCCAATATCGTCGCATTCAACAAAGACATGTTTGGTGGCAAGGCTCCAAGTGCGATCAAAGATGTTTTTGACCTGAAAAACTTCCCGGGTAAACGTGCACTCCAGAAAAAACCAATCAATAACCTCGAATGGGCCCTGATTGCAGACGGCGTTCCGGCCGCTGATGTTTATGATGTTCTGGCGACCGAAGATGGGGTGAAGCGCGCCTTTGCCAAACTCGACACCATTAAAGATCAGGTTATCTGGTGGGAAGAAGGTGCACAGCCACCACAACTTCTGGCTGACAAGGAAGTGGCATTTGCATCTGCGTATAACGGCCGTATCTTCAACGCTGCCGTGAACGAGAACCAGCCTTTCGACATTATCTGGGACGGTCAGGTGTTTGAACTGGACGGCTGGGTTGTGCCAAAAGGCAAGCTTGCCAAGGTTAAGGATTACCTCAAATTTGCAACCGACTCACAGCGCCTCGCTGACCAGGCTAAATACATCTCTTACGGTCCAACCCGTAATTCGTCAGCACCTATGGTGACAACCCATGCTGAAACCGGCATTGATATGAAGCCACATATGCCAACATACGCCCCTAACTTCGCAACTGCCGTACCAAAAGATGACGAGTTTTGGGCAGATAACGGTGATGAACTGGCCCAGCGTTTTAACGCCTGGCTGGCACAGTAAAACCGCATGCAGGCGCTGCTTACCGGCGCCTGCTCTTTTTATTTAAAGGAATGCACAAGACAGGGAGTTTTCTGTGCCGCTAGTTACCAACAATGATCCACCGGTTCTGACAACTGCCGATGGTGTGCCTTTAAAAATCAGCCAACAACGGTCAATTCGACGTCAGAAAATACGTGCGTTTCTGTTGGTTGCCCCGCTCCTTGTCTTCCTGCTTATTGCGTTTGTTTTCCCTATCTTCGATATGCTGGAACGGAGTGTGGAAAACCAGGTAGTCCCAGAACAGCTTCCTCACACAACCAAAGCACTGGAAAACTGGGACGGTAACGGGCTACCCGAAGAAGCGGTGTTTTCCGCGCTGGTTTCCGACCTTCAAACCGGCGCTAAAGCCCGCACCATCGGCAAAGTGGCATCTCGCCTGAACTATGAAAAATCAGGGATGCGTTCACTGATAATGAAATCAGCCCGCAAAGCCAAACGCTTAAAAGGTGACGGCCCCTTCCGGGATACAGTCATCAAAATAGACAAACGCTGGGCGGATATCAGTATCTGGAAGCTTATCCAGCGCGAATCCGGCAACTACACGTTTTCCTATTACCTCAACGCCGTTGACATGAAATTTGATGATGACGGTAACATCGTGGGTCAGCCAGAACACCTGCAAATATATAAATCCCTGTTCTGGCGCACGCTCACGATGAGCGTTGCCATTACTTTCCTTTGTCTGCTTCTCGGCTACCCGATCGCTTACCTGCTGGCAAATTTGCCAATGCGTACCGCAAACCTGTTGATGATTCTGGTTCTGTTACCTTTCTGGACATCACTGCTTGTGCGCACAGCCACCTGGATTGCAATCTTGCAGCAGCAAGGGGTGCTTAACGATATTCTTGTCGGGGTCGGATTGTTGCAGGACGACAACCGGGCGCAGATGATATACAACCAGACCGGAACACTGGTCGCCATGACCCATATCTTGCTGCCCTTTATGATCCTTCCGCTTTATTCCGTGATGAAGACCATATCGCCAAGTTACGTCCGGGCTGCCCGGTCTATGGGAGCAACACCGTTCACCGCATTCCGCCGGGTCTATTTCCCACTCACACTGCCGGGCATCGGAGCCGGTTCTATTCTGGTGTTTATTCTTTCCATTGGTTACTACATCACTCCGGCCCTGGTCGGGGGGCAGACAGGGACCTTTATCACCAACTTTATCGCCTACCACATGCAGACATCCCTGAACTGGGGTCTGGCGGCTGCTATTGCGTCAATTCTGCTGATCGTTGTGATTCTGTTCTATTGGATATACAACCGCCTTATCGGTGTCGATAACGTGAAACTGGGCTGATGGCAAAGGAGGATTAACCCATGGCTTTACCCGAAAGTGCCACCACATCAGAGCGAATCTGGCACTATGTATTTCGTATTATCTGCGCCTGTATATTTATTTTTCTGGTGGGGCCGTTGCTGGTCATCATCCCACTCAGTTTCAATGCTGAGCCCTACTTCACCTTCACACCGGAGATGCTGAATTTCGATCCGGCCGGGTACTCCCTTCGCTGGTACGAGGATTTTTTCACCTCAGATGCCTGGCAAGCATCCATTAAGAACAGCATCATTGTGGCCATTGCCAGTACGATTCTGGCAACCACGCTTGGAACGGTTGCTGCGTTGGGTCTGTCAAGCCGGTATATGCCCTACAAAGACATCATCATGGCGATTATGATTTCTCCCATGATTGTGCCGCTCATTATTTCAGCCGCGGCGATGTTCTTCTTTTTCTCGCGTTTCCAGCTTACCCAGACCTATATCGGTGTAATTCTGGCACACACTGCTCTGGGTATTCCCTTTGTGGTGATAACCGTCACAGCGACACTCAGTGGTTTCGATCATTCACTGACCCGGGCGGCATCCAGCTCGGAGCAGGGCCGGTTTATACCTTCTTCAAAGTGACCCTGCACTTGTTACACCGGGCGTAATATCTGGTGCACTGTTTGCCTTTATCACTTCATTCGATGAAGTGGTGGTCGTACTGTTTATTGCCGGGCCGCAGCAGACAACGATGCCGATACAGATGTGGTCAGGGATACGGGAAGAAATCAGCCCGACGATACTTGCCGCTGCAACCTTGCTGGTTCTGGTCTCTATCGCACTGCTGACGACATTGGAATTATTAAGAAGACGTACAGAGCGGCTAAGAGGTATTACGCCATCCTGAACAAAAAAAGCGAATCCGGCCGGATTCGCTTTTCTTTTCAAACTCTGTGTTGAGGTATTACCAAGGCAAATATTCCAGCCAGTGAGGGTTCTGGTCGAGAAGCAGCTTTATCGCCATTATCATCGACATCGTTACCACCATCGGCCTGATAAGCCCCCGGCCTTTGGTTACCACCACTTTTGCACCCATACGACCACCAAGGAAACCGCCAGCCGCCATTACAAGGCCAACGCCCCACACCGGCAGCCCGGCGAAGATAAAGAACAGCAATGAGGCAAAGTTTGAGGTGAAATTAAGCACTTTGGTCCGGGCGGTCGCTTCCACCAGCTAGTTGTGCGATGGTGACAAAACAGATGGTAAACAGCGAACCTGTACCGGGACCAAAAAAGCCGTCGTAAAAACCAATCCCTGTACCCACCGTCAGGGCAAAGAGGTTCTCGGACATTTTCGGTTTACCACCACCTTTTCCCGCACTGGGAACCAACAGGAAATAGAGCGATATACCAATAAGTAAACCCGGGATAAGGCTGGTGAGGATGGAGGCGTCGATTAACTGCACCATTTCAGCACCCAATGCCGCTCCGATAAAGGTGCAAAGGATAGCGAAACGCATCTCCTTGAGGCTGACCAGACCATTTCGGACAAAATAGAGGGAAGAAGAAAAGCTGCCGAAAGAGCCCTGAAGTTTGTTGGTTGCCAACGCCTGAGTAGGCGGCATACCGGTTGCCAACAGAGCCGGAATGGTGATCAACCCACCTCCCCCGGCGACTGCATCGATAAACCCGGCAAACCCTGCTACCAAAAACAGCAGAGCCATCACGTCAATTGAAAATTCCATTTATAAAACGCCGAAAAAACAACGAGAAAGCCGGAGAGTAACACGTTACTTCTCCAGCAGAAATGACTATTTTGACAGACTTATAGCGCCTATCGCCCACACCAGTTTTCCTATGATGCGGCTATCTGTTTCAGCGAACGGCCGTTTTTCAAAAACACTAGCATGGTCAACGCAACCACAGGCAACATCACAAGGTTGAGCATCTGCCAACCGATTGTTACTTCCAGCCAACCGGACATCAGTGACGTTACCGTTACGCTGCCAAAAACCACAAACTCATTCATTGCCTGCGCTTTGGCTTTGTCTTTCATTTCATAGGTTCTTGTCAGTAACTGGGTGGCAGCGACAAACATGAAGTTCCAGCCAACACCTAACAGCACCAACGCGATTCTGAAGTGCCAGATACTGACTCCGTTAAAGTTGACAAAAATACATGCAATCAGAACAGCGCCACCCAGCAAAATCGTGTTACGGGCACCTATTTTGTCAATCAGGTGCCCTGTGAAGAAGGCCGGTACAAACATCCCCAAAACGTGCCACTCGATCACCACTGCAGCTTGGGTAAAGTCAAACCCGCACCGCATCATCGCCATCGGAGTGACTGTCATCAGCAGGTTCATCACCATGTAAGCAACAGTTCCGGCCAGCACCGCCAACAGATAGCCGGGACGACGTGCAATCACGCCCGCCGGGTTCATTGGCTCTGCGTCTTTGTGGCTGGCTGCCGGAGGCAAAGCAATGGTTTTCAATACCAGGAGTGAAATAACATAAAGCCCCATTACGCCGAGAAACGCGCCTTGAAACTGTGTACCCGGGAGCCAGAATTGGCTTTGAATAGCCAGGTTGGGCCCTAATACCGCGGCCAGCACTCCTCCTGCCATTGAAATAGAGATCGCCCGGCTGCGCGCCGCTTCATCCGCGACTTCCACTGCCGCAAACCGGTAAAGCGTGCCGAAACCGATCCCGACACCAAGCAATAGCGTTCCTAATGTAAACAGCCAGAAATGCGCCAATGACAACGCAAAGAAACAGAGCCCGGCCCCCGCAATACCAATGAGGTTACCCAGTACGAAACCTCGTCTACGGCCGATTCTTGCCATAATGAAAGATGCAGGGAGGGTTGCCATCATCAAACCGACAAATTGTGTGGCAACAGGAAGTGTCACCCATTCCGAGGATGGCGACAATGACTGACCTATCAGGCCATTGACCGAGATGAGAACGATGTTCCCCGTCATTAACAGTGCCTGACACAAGGCAAGCAACCAAACATTCCTGTTCATTTCTATCCCTTTGTAAAGAAAGCTATCTCACAAATCCGGTCGACTTAAATCCATATGTCTTCAGTATGTCTAAGTGAGCAATCATCAACAACCAAAATTACTTTTGTTTCACGCCGGGCTGATCCTAAAGCGGCAATCTTAAATATGAGCCGTTTCACTTGGTCGCTTTCCAGCTTTACTGGTTGAATACCTGTGCGAAGAAGGACAAAAAATCATGAAAAAGAAGAGGAATTTGTACAAAGTGATTCTGGCTGCAGCGACCGTGTTGCTTGCTCCTGTGGCAGCCTTGGCGGACTGGGAAGTGGAAAAAAACGCATCCGGCATTCAATTTGTCTCCATTAAATCGGGAAACGTCGGTGAAATAAGCCATTTCAATGACTTCAGCGGTAAGATAAGTCGCGACAAAGATTTTGAATTGACCGTCAACCTTGCAAGTGTTGAGAGCAATATCACCATCAGAAACGAGCGAATGCAAACAATGCTCTTTGATACAGCCGCATACCCGAGTGCCTCAATTACCGCAAACATTGCGGATGTGAACATTCAACATCTGTTAGCCGGTCAGGTCCGGCAGGCTTCTGTTGAAGGAATGCTGGCGCTTCATGGTGAGACGCAAGTATTGCCTGTGCATATTCTCGTTACCGGCTTGAACCAAAACAAAATACAGGTGGTGTCTACCAAGCCTCTTCTGATCAATGCAAGCGCATTTAAACTGACCAAAGGGATAGAAAAACTGCGGGAAGTCGCCGGACTGCCCAGTATAGCCGGTGTTGTCCCGGTCACTTTTCAACTGATACTTCAAAAAACGGAATAACTTAACGCGTTTTTGTCCCGGTATTTTTGAGTCATGCTCAAAATTCTGGGACAACACGCACGACTTGTTATTGAAATTGTGTAAGTTTCTCTGACTTGTTCTAATTTCTAGATATATGTTCAAGAAGAGAAACAAGCGTGAGTGATTCTTTCGTCCTTCACCAGCCCATATTTGATGCAGGGAATGCGGTATGGGGCTATTCGCTTTTTACTCCGGAAGGAGTCTCTGAAACGGTCGATCAGGATACTGTTGCGGCCCGCATTCTCAGCGCTACGTTTCTTGGCCCCAGCGTGATTGGGAACAGGCGATGTACATGGTGACGTTTGACACTCAATCACTGGAAAAAGAGATTCCGCTTTCTATTCCCAACCAGCATTTAGTTGTAATGATTGGTGAGGACTGCGATCCCGACTCGTTCACCTTGAAAAACCTTGAGAACTTTAAAAAAAGCGGCGCGACCATAGCGGCCTCTGGAGAAATGCTTAAATCTGATTGGCGGGTGGCACTGCCCCTTATCGACATCGTTGTTGTTGATATCAGCCTGTCCAGCCCACTTGATTGGGTCCAGTTCATTTCGGAAAATCAGGACAAACGCTTCCTTGCCAGTCAAATCAATGACCATGAAAGCTGGTTCCTTGCACAGCAATTCGGATTCACACTGTTCCAGGGGCTATTTATCGAAAAACCGCAGTTGGCAGAAACCGCCGACCTCGCCCCATCCACCATTGCGTTGCTCAATCTCTGCCTGCTTACCCAAAACCCGGACAGTTCTATCGAAGACATTGCTGAGGCTGTCGGGCGTGACGTCAATATCCTCTATAAAGTTATCAATGGCGCCAACATTCTCGCAAAAACCAAATCCAAACCGATTACCGACATCAAGCAAGCGGTTGTGTACATGGGGCTTGATGCGCTGAGGCGATTGGTTTCCTTATTGGCGATGACAAACCTGAACCACGAATCCGCGCTCCATATCCAGACCCTCGCCATTCAGCGAGCCATTTTTTTGTCCACCTTTCCATTCCCCCACCGAAGTTACAGTCCCAATGAGGCATACATCGTCGGTGCTTTCTCCCTGCTCGACGTTATGCTCTCAACCAAAATGAGCAAAGCTATCAACGAATTAAACCTGAGTCAGGATGTCAGCAATGCTTTGCTCAACAGAAAGGGAATTTATGGCGAATTTTTGTCACTCTGCCAGAGCTTGGAACAGGCGAATTTCGAGGATGTCTCAGAGCGTTGTTCCCGCCTGAAGATTCAGGAGAAAAACCTTCTGGTGTGTCATCAGGATGCGCGGGAAGCGTCAGCTGAATTGACCAAAGCGTTGAGGGTGTAACATTGAGTAACTGGAATGCCATCAACAGTAAAATCGCGCTGACCCTGTTAGCCGTCGGGACCTTGCTGCTCTCAGGGATTGGTGCTTACAACCATACACACCTCAAAAATACGCTTTATGAGCAAATGGACAATGAGGTCACCGAAGTCAAATACCGCCTGGTGGAATCATTGCCTCAACTGCTTTGGGAGTTTAATTACGACTATGCTAAACGGGTAATTGACAATGAAACCCGGAACCAGTTTATCGTCAATATTCACTTAACTGCTGAAAACGGCAAATTTACTTACGCAGCAAGCCAGCAAAACGGTGAAGAATATCAAGGCGATACAATCGTTAAGAATTTCGCGCTCAATTATGTCGACCAGGGCGTCAGCTATGATGTGGGGGCAATTTCGGTAGAAGTGTCGACCAAGGCAATCGACACCACGCTCATTAACGACATGATAAGTGTCGTTTTTCAGGTTTTTTTGCTTGATGCCGTGATTTTGTTCCTTATCTGGAAATACGCCTCAACCCTCCAACGGCTGGAAAACAACCTCCAATATCTCGACAAACTCATCAACAGTTACTCGGACAGCGTTATCGTTGTTGACCACAAGCAGAATGTCAAAACGGTGAACAAAGCGGCGTTGGAAACCTTCAACTTAACCGACACCCCGCCAGACAAAATCATCCTGGCAGACATCGTGAGCAAGGTCATCCCATCCCAGCGTTCCTATTTCACTCACGCGTTATTTGGTATGCCGTTTAAAAAAGGCCCTTATGAAATCTCTGTGCACTCAGGGAAACATATGTTGACGGTGAAATCGGAAGAGCTGGCGTTTGCAAACGAAAAATTGCAAATTGCGATGATAAGGGACGTCACCAACCACCACTATGACCAACTTCGCATTGCCAAGGACAGAGAACTCTTCCTCACTATCAAAGCTATTCAGGATAATTTCCTGATAGGCGGACAACTCAGCCAGGGTTTTGAAGAAGTGCTGGAAATGCTGACTCGGATCAGCGAATGTGAGTTCGGGATGGTCGCCGAAATAGAAAACGCGGCTGACAACAGCATTCAGGTTATCGCATCCACTGAAGATTTCAGCTTTGCATCTATCGGGCAAAGCAATCTCTCTACTATTTTAGAAAGTGTTAACCTCACACACCGCAGTATCTGTATGGCTGGTGTCTCGAACCTTATCGCCAGCAGCAAAGAGACAAAAGTTCACATCATTGTTATGCCGCTTGTTATATCCAGCCAACTGGTGGGTATTGTCGCGTTGGGGGATAAACACTCTCAAATCGACCGAGGGCTTGAAACCTGGCTCCAACCCGTGCTTTCCAGTCTCAGCAGTATGCTTTACTTCGCTCAACAAAAGGCATTGAACCAGCAAATTTCCGATGAAATGGTCCGAGCCAAAGACCAGGCAGAAAGAGCCAATGAGGCAAAAACGAACTTCCTGGCAATGATGAGCCATGAAATCAGAACACCCATGAATGGCATCATTGGCATGGCGACCCTTCTTTCAGAAACTAACCTGAATAACCGTCAGCGCTACTTTATCGATACCTTAGTCACTTCATCCCGTTCCCTGCTCAATATCATCAATGACGTGTTAGATATCACCAAGATTGAAGCCGGGAAGATGACACTGTCAGTTAAGCCGACTTCCCTGACGGAGGTGGTTTTTGACGCCATGCACATGTTTACCGCCCGAATTGCCGGTCAGCCACTGCGGCTGCACTGCGAAATATCACCGGCAATGCCCGCAATCGTAGATCTTGATCCGGTTCGCTTCCGTCAGATTCTGATTAACCTGGTTGGAAACTCCGTAAAATTCACCAATGACGGCTACATTCTTACCCGGCTTGCAAAAGAAGAACAGGGTGAACATTCGTGGTTGGTCTTGACGGTTGAAGATACGGGGATTGGTATTCCAGCAGACCGGATCGGTATTATTTTCGACAACTTTACGCAAGTGGATAACTCAGACTCTCGCTCGTATCAGGGCACGGGACTGGGGCTCCCGCTGTGTCGCAAACTTGCGCGTCTGATGGGTGGGGAAATATCCGTTCAAAGTGAAGTGGAACTCGGTACTACATTTACTGTTCGTATCCCGCTGATGAGCACTGCTATTAATCCGCATTATGTGTTTTCTGATTACGTGATAGATCCCCCTGGAACGATATGCCAGCGTTAATCATCAGCAATGACAGCGTACAGGCCCGGATTTTAAGCGTTTATCTTTATGCACTGGATATCGACAACCAGCATTTCTCCAAATCTAATCAGGCGCACAAAAACGCGGTCTCTAAAAGCCAGATCTTTATTGATGAAGCCTGCCTCGCTGAATACGCCGGTCTCCTTGAGCGAGCGCAGCGGGTGATCGTTATCTCCCCGCATGGCGACCTGGATATCGAGTACCCTTGCTTAACCAGTCCCATCCGGCCTGATGAGCTTGTTGCTCGTATCAATAACCAAGAGAGTATCGACGCAAAGGCCGGCGCATTTAACGAAAACCTTAAATTTGATATCGATGTACTGGTTGCCGAAGACCATAAAGTTAACCAGGATCTCATCTGCCTCATTCTTGACCAGTTGGGATGCAGAACCCAACTCGCAAACAATGGCTCTGAAGCCGTTGAGCTGCACGGGAAGTCCCGGTTTGACCTCATCCTGATGGATTGTCAGATGCCGATTCTCGATGGCTTTGCGGCAACCGAAGCCATTCGTAACTTTGACAAGAAAACCCCCATCATCGCCGTTACCGCTAACGCCCTTTCCGGTGATGCGGAAAAATGCCGAAATGCCGGCATGAATGCCCATCTTGCCAAGCCATTTAACCGTGAACAGTTGGGTGAAGCCATTGCTCAGTTTATCGAGCCAATTGACACTCAGTCTTCACTGCATGGTGAGTTTGCGCACCTTATCGTCGATGACGATAATATCCTCAGCGACATAGAGAACGCGGATCTTTCAGGCGAAGGGTTAATCAAACAGCATGTAACTGACACAACCCGACCTGAAACAAACAGCAGTCATAGCCCTGAGCGCACCACTGCCGCTGACAGGTGGTCAGAAAAGCCAGAGCTGGGTCTTTCCGCCAGCCATGAAATGGATGATGAACATCTTCCTGAAGACCCCATGTACGATATCGACAAGCTCAAGAATGATATCGGCGATGACGAGGCGATAATTGCCGCACTGCTTACCAAATTCCGGGACGCACAAATCCGGGATCTCGATAGCATGTTAAAAGCAAAAGAATCAGATGATGTAGCAAGCCTTAAAAAGCTCGCGCATAAGATGAAAGGAGCCGCTTCCATGATTGGCGCTTCTGAACTGGCGGATGTCTGTTTAGACCTTGAAAAGTCTCCCGAAGAGGAAATGGCTGCTCTTTATCCATTGATAGAATCACTTTCCTGTAAAGCCGATATTCTTAATGCACAAATCAACGACTTTGTTTCCCGCTGAAATCCCGCCCATTTGTTAATGCAAATGGGCAACACCGCCACAAACAACCAGCCAGAGAAATCAATAAACCCAATAAAATTCATCGGGCAACTTTTATAAAAATTCCTTCTTCTCACCACAAACGGCTCATATTGATGCCGTAGCACATTCCCTTCAAAATTCGGTTAACCATTTGTATACAAAGGGAGCAATACCAAATGGAACGCCATTTTCGGCTGATCGACAAACCCACCTTTTTTGGTGCTTTAGGACTGTTGTTTTCTGTTGTTATTCCACTGGCCATCTGCCGACGGAAGGCGCAGAGTGGATTGCAGTCGCCAAAACATTTATGACCGATAAACTCGGTTTCCTTTATCTGGCGTTGGGTCTTGCTGCATTCTTTTTCATGATTTATATCGTGTTCAGTGATATCGGCCAGATCAAACTCGGTGACGCTGATGAAGCCCCGGAATTCAAAACGGCCTCCTGGGCTGCGATGCTATTCTGTGGTGGTATCGGCGCCAGTATCCTGTACTGGGGAACCATTGAATGGGCGTATTATTACCAAAGCCCGCCCTTCCAATTGGAACCCGGCAGTGAAGAAGCCATCCGTTGGGCTGCAACTTACGGCATCTTCCACTGGGGACCTATCGCCTGGGCAATCTACCTGATTCCTGCCCTGCCTATTGCTTACTTCTTCTACGTACGTAAGCAGCCTGTCCTGAAGGTTTCTGCTGCACTGATGCCGGTTATCGGCGAAGCGCGCAGTCACGGCAAACTGGGCAAGTTCATTGACGTACTGTTTATCTTCGGTCTGCTGGGTGGAGCGGCAACTACCCTGGGTCTTGCTGCGCCACTTATCAACGAAGGTATCAGTTACCTGTTTGGCATTCCGAGCACAACCGGAACCCAAATTGGCGTGTTGATGGTCTGTACTGCGCTGTTCGCCTACTCGGCTTACAAAGGTATGGAAGGTGGCATCAAGCTTCTCAGTAACATCAATTTCTGGGGGGCACTGGGACTGCTCGCATTTATCCTGATTACCGGCCCAACGCTGTTTATGCTGGAAACCGGCCTGGATTCTATCGGCCGCATGCTGTCAAACTTCTTCGTCATGGCAACTTGCAGAACCGTTTGGTGGTTACGGCCCGTTTGAAGACACCCATTTCCCGCAGGACTGGACTATCTTCTACTGGGCATGGTGGCTGGTATTTGCACCGAGCATGGGCTTGTTCGTTGCGCGCATTTCCCGCGGCCGGACCATCAAGCAAATGGTCACAGGATCCATATTCTTCGGCTCTCTGGGCTGCGCACTCTACTTTATGATTTTGGGTAACTTCGGCCTGTCCCTGCAGCTTTCCGGCCAGTTGGACGTTGTCGGTATCCTGAATGAATATGGTGCCACCCGCGCAATTTTCTCGATACTTGAGCAGTTGCCAATGAGCACGCTGGTCATCGCCGTCTTCACTCTTCTTTGCATTATCTTTACTGCCACAACGTTTGACTCGATTTCTTATATCCTCGCGTCTGTTGTGCAGAATAATGTGTCGGAAGATCCTTTGCGTTGGAACCGTCTGTTCTGGGCCTTTACCCTTTCATTTATGCCATCTGTGCTGATGTTTATGGGCGGCTTGGCGACACTGCAAACTGCAGCCATTGTCGGTGGTCTTCCGCTGCTGATAATTGCAGTCATGCTGATGATTTCCGGCGTGAAAGCAGCAAACCTCGACCTGACCCACCAGGAAGGTTACGAGGATCCTGTTATCAATATCGAGGAACTGCCGGATGTTGACCCATGGTCACGCGAGGGTATGGCACTGGCTCAGTTTGAACGCCTTAAAGATGAAGCTATTGAGGCTGCAGAAGAAGAACGGACCAAACTGAACGCGATTTGGAACCTTAAAAAACAAATTCGCGCTGAAGCATTGTCTCGTGGTGAATCCGGTATGGAGCTGGGCGATGCCCCTCAGGATGTACTTGATGAACTACAACGCCTGATGGACGAAGCGATGGCCGCCAAGGAGCAAAAGCTTCAGGCCTCTGAATCCGCCCAGCAAGCGCGTATTGTATTCAATGACCTGATCCGGGAAAAAGAGCAGCTTTCCCAGGAAAACCAGGAAGCAACTTCTCAGTAAATCCGGTTGTCTCTAACAAGGTTTTTTTCACCATACAAAAAGGGCCAAAACTGGCCCTTTTCTTTATTTCTGCACAAAACATCAGGCGTATTCATCAATACCTCCTGACATTCTGCGATCTGCCCCTCTTCGCCTTTCATACCCTTTGTAACGAATTCTTGAGCGCCTCCGGTCACCGGATTTACGACGCTCCATCACATAGGTGCCATCAATTAGCTGTGTATCCACAACAGAATCGACATTCTGTGGCGGTTGGTAGGATTGTATTTTCATCTTCCCTGGTCCAACTGACACTTCATGCCCGAAACGCCCGTCTGTCATTCCTGTCAAACTCGACGTTTCAACTACCTGGCATACTTCAAAGTATGGTTAATACAAATTCACTGTTACTGCTTTTAAATTTGGGTTTAAACCTAACCTTAGAAGACTTACGTCCGGGCAATACCCGACATTTGACGCCTTATTCCCTTTCGTCGCAAATTGTTAACACATTCTTGGCGGAAAGACAGAAGACAGCTAATCCGCATCTTCCGCCGCCAACTCCGGCTGTTGTGAGCAAAATGGTGACGCAGGTACCGAAGGGGAATGCACCACGCTTTCCTCTTCTTGGTTCTGTCTTTCCTGGCAACTGTGCATGGTATTTAACTCTCTTCGCAGCAGCACAAACCCGATAATACCGAACAACACACTACCGACTGCCTGCCCCAGAAGAACACCGATTGCACCACCCCAGGTACCACCCAGATAGGCAAACGGAATGGTGCCAATGGTTGCCTTACCTACATTCAACATGGTGGACCAGGTTGGCCGGTTCAGATTGTTGAAAGCTGCGTTTGCAATAAACAGCGCACCATTAAAAACGAATGTAATCGCCACGTAAGTACTGAACACGGAAAAAATGTGCGAGGCGTCTCCGGTCAGTTGGAAGATGTTGATCAAGGTGCCTTGCAGAAAATAGAGAACGATGGAAATTCCGAAGCAATACACCGAGCTGAAAATCACCGCATCACGCAGAGCCATTGCAACCCTGTCCCACTGTTTGGCGCCAAAGTTCTGCCCAATGATTGGCCCAATAGCCCCTGAAAGAGAAAAAATAAGTGCAAAGGCAACCGGGTTATTCGTCCGATAACGGCGTACCCGGCAACAAAATTATCACCAAATTTGGCAATGTGTGACGTTACAAATGCATTGCTACCGGCGTGGCGATGTTGGTCATCACCGCCGGTAATGCAATCGCAAAAACCGGGGTTAGATTCGAAGCGACCTTGTTCCAGTCCGGCATTCGGATGAATTGGTAATGCTTGTTAAGGCAATAAAATGCGACACCGAAAACCGCAAATCTCGCCAGCACCGAAGCCGATGCTGCCCCCTCTACCCCCATTGAGAGACCGAAGATGAACAGCGGATCAAATATCGCATTCACCGCCCCCCCGGCCAACGTGGAATACATCGAACGGCGGGCATCTCCCACAGCACGTAACACCGCGCCCGCAGACATTGCAACAGCAAGAACCGGAGCACTTGGCAAGATAATGATGAGGTATTCCTTGGCTTTTACTGCTGCTTCACCGTGGGCTCCAATCATCGCCAGTATATCGTCGACAAACGCGAGGATTCCCGTTGCTACAAGCGTTCCAACGATAAAGGAATAGACAAATACGCTCGCAGCAACATCCTTCGCCTGCTCTCGTTCACCGCCGCCCACATACCGTGAGACTAAAGCACCCTGTGCAATGGAAAGGCCGATAGAGACAGAAGTGGAGAAAAAAAGTATGGTCCCGGCAAATCCAATCGCAGCAGCCAACTCAACCTCGCCAAGCAAGCTGATGAAGTACATGTCTAAAAGGTCGACAAGAAACAGGGCAAGTAACCCTGTTGCACCGGTGGAGGACATGACGGCGACATGCCGCATGGTGGAGCCTGTGACAAACTTCGCCTGATCCGGCATATGATGCGTTCCTTCGATTGTAAAATTTAACTTTACGACAACATAGGACGCAAAAAAACCCGCTTATCTAAGCGGGTGTAGGATGTAGGAACCGGCCAAAGAAGGTCTAGTTCGCTTTCTTGGCTTCTAATACTGCATTGTTCATGGCTTCAATCTGCGTATCCGGTACATCCGGGCTCAGCGCAAAATAGAGCTCCCCGGAGATAAGCGTTTCAATGGGCTTGAAATCATCGCGGTATGCACCCTGCTTCTCCATCATCCAGTAAGCAACGTTCTCCTCATACGCCCAGCCAGCGACCCGCCCGGATATCAACATTTTCGCCGCCTGGTCAGGTGTAGAAAGCTTGATCACCCGGGCATTGGGCATTTTCACAGCAAGACGTTGCTCACCGATATCATCCCTGACAACGGCGATGGATTTTTTACTGTTATTGACCAGAGAGTCCAAGGACGTGTTGGGGTTTGATTTATTCACCAAAACAACGACTTTCGTTTCAGTAATCGGGCCCACCCATTTGAAAATCTTTTCTCGTTGGTCTGTTCGGGTTGTTGAAAAAAGGACGGTAGCAGGGCCAACCTGAGCTTCGGCATAACCCCTTGCCCACGGCCATACCCGGATATCTTTTGCATCCAATACGCCTTTTGATGATTTCAGGAGAAGATCGACAGCAATACCCTTGAGCTCGCCATTTTCGGTGTAGTTGTAAGGGGGATATTCCTCTGTAATAAATCTCAGCCTTCAAAGGGTTCAGCACTCAACGGCTGAGTGACAAGTAGAGTAAATAGCAGAGCACAAAACTTTTTCAATACGCCTCCCAAATGCGCTGGTACGCTTTTTCTGAAGGAGCGCCTGACCTCATCACCGGCCCCAGAAAGGATTTTCGATCATGAGTATAGCTGAGCAGTCTAACCCTCGGCGATTTATGTATCGAAATTGGGACATTGATTAAAAACAGGGATATGTAATTCTTAAATCCATAATTCACTGTTTTAACCATTTCCCCTGTCAAATAGTTTAACGGCAGACAATACCTACCCAAGTAAATTCTCATTTATATGACAGACGTATATTAGAGGTTCAGATTAAACAAACTAAAACAAATGGTTAAATTGACCCTGTCTTAATATTGAAAATGGTGTTTGTTAATTTCGTGCAAAATATAAACTTTGCAAAGCAATAGATTTTATTTCTTATCAATTAGTATTTACCATCTTCAATAAGCCTTGTTTCCAGAACCTCCAAATTGGTAATACACATGCCTTTTCAAAGAAGTAAATTTTTGGTCATACCTCTCTCAATTTTGCTGTTAATTGGATGCGGTGGAGACGGTGGCTCCGATTCAAACAGCGCGAGTGATTCAGGTTCTTCTGGGAGCACCGGAAACTCAACCGGCTCAGGAAGCTCAACTGGCTCTGGTGGCTCAACCGGCTCAGGAAGCTCAACTGGCTCTGGTAGCTCAACCGGCTCTGGTGG